>NZ_CAKKMF010000017.1 GCF_918697925.1 Arthrobacter sp. Bi26 | reverse complement strand
GCCCACCTAGGAGATCCGCAATGACCGCTGGTCCCATCGTTCCGCCGACGCCGTTGACGCCGCCCGCGGACCAGGCCCGCCCCGTTTCCCCCGAGGGAACCAAACATGCCCGCCGCGCCGCCACCGCCAGCTTCATCGGCAGCACCCTGGAGTACTACGACTTCTTCATCTACGGTTCGGCGTCCGCCCTGATCTTCAACAAGATCTTTTTCCCCGGCATCGATCCCGCCCTCGGCACTATCCTGTCCATGGCCACCATCGGCATCGGCTACGTCATCCGCCCTCTCGCGGCCAGCGTCATCGGCCACTATGGCGACCGCCTCGGACGCCGTCAGATGCTGGTCCTGACGCTCGTGGTCATGGGCGTGGCCACCTTCCTCATCGGCTGCCTGCCGCCGGCATCCGCCATCGGTGCGGCCGCCCCGGTCCTCCTGGTCGTCCTGCGCGCACTTCAGGGTGCCTCCGCCGCCGGCGAATCCGTCGGCGCCGTCACCATGACCATGGAACATGCCCCCAGCAACAAGCGGGCCTTCTACAGCAGCTGGGTCAACACCGGCGCCGTCGCCGGGATCATGCTCGCCTCTTTGGCTTTCCTGGCAGTGTCCCTGCTCCCGCAGGAGGACCTGCTCAGCTGGGGATGGCGGCTGCCGTTCCTCGCCAGCATCCTGGTGGTCGCCGTCGGCCTCTGGATCCGCCTCCGGTTGCCCGAATCCGAGGTGTTCGAAGCCACGAAGGAAGCGGAAACCGAGAAGGAACTGCCCATCAAGGTGGTCCTCCGCGATCACTGGCGCACCATCGTCAAAGTCATCTTCTTTGGGCTCTGGAGCGTGGTGTCGTCGGTCTTCGCGGCCTTCGGGCTGGCCTACGCGACCGGAAAATTCGGAATCCCGTCCGCTGTCATGCTCGGGGTCACCATCGCCACGGCCGCCCTGGGCATCATCGCCCAGCCCTATGCCGGCATCCTGGCCGACCGGATCGGCCGCAAGCCGGTCTTCATCACCGGCAACATCATTTGCGCCGTGGCCGCCTTCGCCTACTTCTGGTCCATCAGCACCGCGTCCATACCGCTGATCTTCGCCAGCGGGATCCTCTTTATGACCGTCGGCTACGGGATGGTCAACCCGCTGGGCCCGGCCATGACGGCCGAAATGTTCCCGACGAAGATCCGCTACTCCGGTGCCGCCACGGCCTCGCAGCTGGGCCTCGTTGTCACCGGCTTCGCGCCGGCCATCGCCGCGGCCATTGTCCAACCCGGCCCCACCGGGTGGATTCCCGTGGCCGCCTTCACCGCGGCCTGCTGCCTTGCTTCGGCAGCCGTGACCGCCATCTGGGTCAAGGAAACCTACAACGTCCCCACCGAGGCGCTGGGTACCAGGGAATCCGCGAACGCCTAGATCCTGATTCCCGGACAGTGCGGAGGGGGCGGCCGGGCAGCATCTGGCCGCTCCCCTCCGCACTTCCCGAACAACCCACAGCCCTCGAACACACCACAGTCCCTGACCAAAGCAGTGAGGAACCCTTCCGTGACACCGCGCCCCGCGCTAAAACCCGTGCTAATTGAACAAGACGTCGAAACCCGGATGCCGGATGGCACCATCCTGCGATCCACGGTGTACCGCCCGGCGGACGGGGAACCGTGCCCGGTGCTGCTGACCAGGACGCCCTACGGACGCGACCTCTCCGTCAACTCCGCCTACTTCAACCCCGCAACCGTCGCGGCCGCGGGCTACGTGGTCATCATGCAGGACTGCCGCGGGCGCTTCGGTTCCGACGGGGTCTTCGACCCGTCCGCCAATGAAGCGTCCGACGGCGCCGCAACTGTCGAGTGGGCTGCACTGCTGCCGTACTCCAACGGTGCCGTGGGGATGTGGGGCCGGTCCTACTTCGCGGAGACACAGTGGCGGGCAGCGTCCCTGGCTCCAAACGGCCTCGCGGCCCTCTCGCTCGGAATCTCCGCCGGGGCCAACGCGAACAACGGCTCCCTGTACCGCGGCGGCGCCTACGAGCTCGGCAGCCGGTTCAGCTGGGGCCACGCCTCTATCTCAGCCAACGAACTCCTCCGCGAATATGCGGGCGACCCGGAACTGCTGGGCAAGGAATTCCAGGCGTGGCTGGATCTGGACCGCTCATTTTCCGACGGCAGCGCCTTCGACACCCTGCCGCTGCGGGAACTCTCGGCACAGCTTGGCACATTCATGAACCGCCATGTCCTTCCTTCGGCCGGAGAATCGCCGGGCAACAGTTTCACGCGCCTGTGGGACGAAGCATCCATCAAGCCGGTGTCACTGCCTACACTGCACATCGGCGGCTGGTTCGACATCTTCTGCCCCAGCACCCTCTCCCAGTACGCGATGCAGCTCGAGCACAGCCGAACGGGGGCTGCACCTGCGCCCCGGCTTGTCGTGGGCCCGTGGGCCCACACGATCTTCTCCGGCAGCTACCCCGAGGTGAGCTTCGGACTGAGCGCGGCCGGGGGGATGATGAACGGCCTGGGGGATCTTTCCGGGCTCCAGACGGCCTGGTTCGACGCCGTGCTCAAGGACGAACCCGAGCGGCTTCACAACGTCCCGGCTGTGCTGCTCTACTTCATGGGCGAAAACCAGTGGCGCGGCTTTGATGAGTTGCCTTCGCCCCGCAGCCACCGCTCCTGGTTCTTCGGCGCGGACGGGTCGCTGCAGGACACTCCGGGATCCGGCGGCTCCGTCGAATACGACTACGACCCCCTGGACCCGGTCCCCACCGCGGGCGGCGCCACCATGATCCACGGGGTCTTTCCCGCGGGCCCAGCCATGCAGCACGCCGTGGAGTCCCGCGCCGACGTCCTCACCTTTACCTCAGAGGCGTTCGAGGAGCCGGTCACCCTGTTCGGCGAGGTCAGCGCCACGTTCTTTGCGTCTTCCACCGCCGTGGACACGGACTTCGTGGTGCGGCTCTGCCGGGTCGCTCCGGACGGCACATCCCTGGGCTTTGCCGACGGCATTGTCCGCGCCTCCTGGCGGGAAAGCCACGCCGGGACAGGGCTGTACCAGCCGGGCCACGCGCCGTCGCTGATCGAACCCGGCCGGCCGTATGAATACACCGTAAATCTCTGGCAGACGGCCTACACCTTTGCCCCCGGCGAGCGGCTCCGCGTCCAGGTCACGTCCAGCTGCCACCCGCGCTGGGACCGCAACCTCAACACCGGCAAGCTGGCCTATGACTCCACCGACGCGGTGGTGGCCACGCAGAGCGTACTGTTCGGTGCTAACAACCCCAGCCGGCTGACGGCTGGAATCCTGTGAGCGCGCCATCGCCTGAAGCCCCAGAAGCCCCGGGGCTGACCTTCCTCGCGGAACTCTCGGTCACCGTCGGCGAGCCGATCGACGTCGGGCCAACGCCGGAGGGCCACCGGCGCGTCATCCCGATCACGGGCGGAACGGTCAGCGGGCCGGCCCTGAACGGGCGGGTCCTCCCGGGCGGCGCGGACTACCAGCTCCTCCGGAGCGCCACGCTGACGGAGCTGGACGCCCGGTACGTCCTGGAAACCGACGACGGCCACCGGATCTTCGTGCATAATTCAGCGCTGCGCCACGGAAGCGCCGGGGACATCGAACTGCTGAACTCCGGCGCCGCCGTCGATCCATCAAAGATCTACTTCCGCTGCTGGCCGCGGCTCACCAGCGCCTCCCCGGCCCTGGAATGGCTGAATACGCGCCTCATGCTAGGGACGGGCGAACGGCAGCCCGGGCGGGTGGTCATCAGGATCTTCACGGTCGATTAACGGCCGCCCGCCTCCCCGACACACGGAAAGGCCGGGGGCTGCGTTACGCAGCCCCCGGCCCTTCCTTGTGCTTCGCCCACTCGCGCCGGGGGCGTCCCTGCCCCCGTCAGACGTGCCCGGGCGTCAGCTTCCTCAGGTCTGCCTTCCGGATCTTGCCGCTGGCCGTCCGGGGCATCTCGTCCACGAAGACCACGGACTTGGGGATCTTGTACCGCGCCAGCCGGCCCTCCAGGTGGGAGCGCAGCTGCTCCTCGGTGAGCCGGGCCCCGTCCCGCAGCAGCACCACGGCCCGCGGCACCTCGCCCCATTTCTCGTCCGGCACGCCGATCACCGCGACACTGCCGACGGCGTCGAGCTCGGCGATCGCCTGCTCCACCTCGGCCGGGTAGATGTTCTCGCCGCCGGAAATGATCATGTCCTTGAGCCGGTCGGAGATGAACACGAAGCCGTCCGGGTCCTTGTAGCCCATGTCACCGGATTTGAACCAGCCGTCCGCGGTGTAGGAATCCGCCGAGGCCTCGGGCCGGTTCCAGTACTGGTGGATAACGTTGGGACCCTTGATCTGGATCTCCCCTACGGTTCCGGGTGCGGCGGGGCCCGCCTCCGGGTCCAGGGGATCGGCCACCCGGACATCGGTGAAGAAATGCGGCAGGCCCGAGGACCCGGCTTTGTCCCTGGACCGGGACGCCGGCAGTGTGGTGGCGCCCGGGGCCGTCTCGGTCATGCCGTAGCCGTTGGAGAAGCGCAGTCCGCGCCGCTCGTAGGCTTCCAGGACCCGCATCGGCACGGCGGACCCTCCGCACGTCAGTTTGTTCAACGAACTGAGGTCCGTGGCGTCCCAGTCGGGATGTTCACACAGCATCTGGTACGTGGTGGGCACCCCACTGATGGTCGTTGCGCGGTGCCGCTCGATCAGCTCCAGCGTCCGGCGCGGATCGAACTTGGCCTCCAGGACCACCGTGCCGCCCTTCAGGAGGGTGGGCAGGACGCCCATGTCGAGGGAGGCGACGTGGAACATCGGGGAGATCATGAGGGCGACGTCGGTGGAGGAAAAGTCGAAATCGACCAGTACGTTGACGCAGTTCCACGTGATGTTGCCGTGCGTCAGGAGCGCGCCTTTGGGGTTTCCGGTGGTTCCGGAGGTGTAAAGGATCATGGCCGCGTCGTCCAGGCCCACGGGCTCGTCCGGCGGCAGCACCGCACCGGAGGCGATCACGGCCTCAAACGCCTCCACGGCGGTTCCGCCGGCCGTTCCCCCGACCACGGCTCCGCCGCCGTCGGGAACCGCGGGGTCCTCTACGACGATCCGCGAACCCACCGCGGTGTCCGCCGAGCCGCGTTCCGCGAGCACCGCGAGCGCCGCCGAGTGCACCAGCAGGACCGCGCCGCTGTCCCGGAGCTGGAACTGGATCTCGGGCGGCGCGAGCCGGGTGTTCAGCGGGACGAAGACCGCCCCGGCCAGGCCGGCGGCGAAGAGGGTCTCCAGGAAGGAGGGATCGTTTTCGCCCAGGTAGGCCACCCTGTCGCCCTTGGCCACGCCGCGGTCCCGGAGGGCGTTGGCGAGCCGGGTGGAACGATCCGCGAGCTGGGCGTAGCTGAGCTCCCTGTCCCCTGCGATGACGGCGCTCTTGGTGCCCGACTTCGGGCGGCGCCGTTGCAGCCACGAGCCGATGCCAAAATTCTCCACGGCAAGTCCTTTCTAGTTAGACGGTAGCGCCTGCGGGCCGGTCAGGACCCGACAGCCTGCAGATCGTTGTTCTTGGGCTCGCGCGTCAGCAGGATGAAGACGATTGACACGACGGACATGATGGCCAGATACCAGACCACGGAGGAGGTGTCCTGTCCGGAATCCTTGAAGATCTGCGCCACAATGCCCGGTGTAAATCCCGCGCCGAGGAGCGTGGCGAGCTGGTAGCCCAGCGAGGCGCCGGTGTAGCGCGAGGTGGTGCCGAACTGCTCGGACACGAAGGCCGCGAGCGGGCCGAACAGGGTGGAGTGGATCATGAGGCCGACTGCGAATGCCACGAAGATCAGCCCGATGTTGTTGGAGGACAGGAGCTGGAACATCGGCGTGAGGTAAAGGATGAAGAGCACCAGGCCGCCGATCATCACGGGCCGCCGTCCCAGCTTGTCGGAGAGCCGGCCGCCCATGATGACGAAGGCGATGGATACGAACGAAGCTGCCGCGAAGGCGTAGAGCACGCCCTGCCGGTCCGCGCCCTTGGACACGGCATAGGTCACGGAGAACGTGGCCAGCACCACCTGGAGCGCAAACCCGGCAGCGCCGGCCAGCATGGTGAAGATCAGGGTCTTGGGCCGGCGCAGGACCTGCAGGAGGGGAATCTCGCGGCGCACCGGCGCGCTGCCCTGCGCCCTCCGCTGCGGCTGGGCGTGGTCCTGATCGGCCTGCTCCCGCTCGGCTTTCTCTTGTTCGGCCTTCTCTTGCTCCAGTGCCGCCTTGAAGATGGGGCTTTCGGAGACCTTGAGCCGGACGAACATGCCGATGCCCAGGAGGACGAAGGACAGCAGGAACGGCACGCGCCAGCCCCAGGCCAGGAACTGCTCGTTGGGCAGGGCCGCGAAAGCGCCCATGACCAGGGTGCCCAGCACCGCACCGGTGGGGGCGCCGGCGTTGACGAACGAGGCCGCGAAGCCGCGCTTGCCCGATTCCGAATGCTCCAGCGCCATGAGGGCGGCACCGCCCCACTCCCCGCCCACGGCAATGCCCTGGCACACGCGGAGGAACACGAGCATCACGGCACCCCAGGCGCCGGCCACCGCGGCGCCTGGCACCAGCCCGATCAGGGTGGAGGCGATGCCCATGACCAGCATCGAGACGATCAGCATGTTCTTGCGTCCGAGCCTGTCGCCGAAGTGGCCGAAAATGATGCCGCCGAGGGGCCGCGCGACATAGCCGGCGGCGAAGGTCCCGTAGGCGGCCACCACGCCCACCCACTCGTCCGCGCCGGAGAAGAACACCTTGGGAAAGACCACGGCGGCGGCCGTGGCGTAGAGCAGGAAGTCGTAGTACTCGATGGTGCTGCCGAGATAGCTGGAGGCAATGACGGTCCGTGCTTCACGGCGACGCGTACCCGCGTCCATGGCCTGCAACTGCGAAATTTGGGACATCGTTGTTCCTTGTGGGCAGAGGGATGAGGCAGAGGGATGGTGAAGTGGCTGGGGCGGCTTACTTGTAGAAGCGGGCGAGGAACTCGGCCACGACGGCCGGGCGCTCCTGGCCTTCGATCTCGATCGTGTTGGCCACCTTGATCTGGGCGCCGCCCTTGACCTCGGTGACTTCTGCGATGGTGGCCCGCATGCGGATGCGTGAACCCACCTTGACCGGCGAGGTGAAGCGGACCTTGTCGAGGCCGTAGTTGACCTTGGTGGTGACGCCGTCGACGTCGAAAAGCTCGCCCCAGAACGGGATGATGAGCGAGAGCGTGAGGAAGCCGTGGGCGATCGGGGCGCCGAAGGGGCCGTCCTTGGCGCGTTCCGGGTCCACGTGGATCCACTGATCATCGCCCGTGGCGTCGGCGAACTTGTTGATCTGTTCCTGGGTGATTTCGCGGTAGTCGGTGACACCGAGGTCGGTGCCGGCGAGGGTGAGCAGTTTGTCGAAGTCGACGACGAGGTTGGGCATCTTTGGCTCCTGTGATGGTTGGGATGAGTCGAACGACGGCGGCGGGACGCGCCGTCGTCAGCGGGTGAAGGGCGTCAGCGGGTGAAGGCGCTTTCGCCGGTGAGGGCGCGGCCGACGATCAGGGCATTGATCTCGTGGGTGCCCTCGTAGGAATAGACGGCCTCGGCATCGGCATGGAACCGCGCGACGTCGGACGCGAGCGTGATGCCGTTGCCGCCCACCACTTCGCGGGCCAGGGCTACGGTTTCGCGCATCAGCAGGGAGGTCTGCATCTTGGCCAGGGCTGAGTCCTGGTCGCGGTAGATGCCCTTGGCCTGCTGTTCGGTCAGCCGGACCACGAGGGACAGCGACGAGGTCAGGTTTCCCAGCATCCGGGCGAGCTTCTCCTGGACGAGCTGGAAGGAGCCCAGCGGGCGGCCGAACTGCTGCCGCTGGGTGACATACTTCAGTGCCGCTTCGAAGGCCCCGGCCTGGATGCCGGTGGCGATCCACGCGACGTCCGAGCGCATGGCCCGCAGCATCGCGGCCACGTCCCGGAACGAGTTCACGTTGTGGAGCCGCCTGGCCTCGGGAACGCGGACGCCGTCGAGGGTGATGTGGGCGTTCTGCATCATCCGCAGCGCGGTCTTGCCGCGGATCTTCTCCAGGGTCACGCCGGCGGCCTCGCGGTCCACGAGGAAGGCCTTGACCTGCCCGTCGGCGACGTCCCGGGCGAAAACGGCCAGGACGTCGGCCGTTGCCGCGCCGCCGATCCAGCGCTTGGCGCCGTCCAGGACCCAGGTGTCGCCGTCCGGGCCGGGCTCCCTGCGGGCGGTGGTCGCGAGTCCCCCGGCGATGTCCGAGCCGGACTCCGGCTCGGTCAGCGAGAAGACGCCCTTGAGCGAGAAGTCGATGACCCTGGGCATCCACTCGGCCTGTTGTTCCGCGGAGGCGCCGACCCGGATGGCGGTCCGGAACAGCCCGGCCTGGGCCGTGTACCAGGTGGCCAGCGAGGCGTCCGTCCGGGCGAGTTCGAAGATCCGGAACCCCTGGTAGATTCCCCGGGCGGGTACCGGCTCTGCACCCGGAGCGCCGGTCAGTTCCGCCGGTTCCATGAGGTCCAGATCGGTCAGCGGCCGGGCCAGCTGGTCCGGGAACTCGCCGCGCTCCCAGTAGTCGGCCAGGAGCGGGCGGGCCTGGGTGTCCAGGAACTCCCGCAGCCGCCCCAGCACTTTCCGCTCCCCGTCCGTGAGGAGGGATTCGGCATCGTAGTAGTCGCACACGCTGTAGAGGCGCTCCTGCGCTGTCTTCTGGGGGGCGGTTTCCACGGACACCTCAGCCACCGAGCCCGAGCAGGCGGACAGCGTTGTCCTTGAGGATCTTGGGCCGAACCTCGTCCTTGAGCGGCAGGTCCGCGAAGGCGCCCAGCCATTTCTGCGGCGTGATGAGCGGGAAGTCGGTGCCAAAGAGGACCTTGTCCTGCAGGACCGAGTTGGCCATGCGGACCAGGGACTCGGGGAAGTACTTCGGAGACCAGCCGGAGAGGTCGATGAAAACGTTCGCCTTGTGCGTGGCGATCGAGTTGGCCTCGTCCTGCCACGGCACCGAGGGGTGGGCCATGATGATCTGCAGTTCCGGGAAGTCCGCGGCCACGGCGTCGAGCAGGAGCGGGTTGGAATAGGCCAGCTTGATGCCGTAGCCGCCGGGGAGACCGGCGCCCATGCCGTTCTGGCCGGTGTGGAAGATGGCCGGCAGGCCCAGCTCCTGGAGGGTTTCCCAGAGCGGGTAGAACTGCTCGCTGGAAGGGTCGAAGCCCTGCAGGCTCGGATGGAACTTGAAGCCGCGGGCGCCGAGGTCCACGGCCTGGTGCTTGGCGCCCTCGATGGCATCGGTGCCGGTCCGGGGGTCGACGCTGCCGAAGGGGATCAGGACGTCGTTGTTCCGGGCTGCGCCGGCGATGAGTTCGGGGATGCTGTTGGGCTCGTGCTTGAGCTGGGTCCGGGCGTCGACGGTGAAGACGACGGCGGCCATGTTCAGTTCGCGGTAGACCTCGGCAATCCGGTCCAGCGAGGGGCTGCGGTCCTCGGCCTTGAAGTACTTGGCGGAGGCCTCGGTCAGGGCCGCAGGAAGGGATTCGTGGCCGTGGCCGTCCACTTCGAGGTGGACGTGCATGTCGATCGCATCCAGGGCGGCGGCGTCGATGCCGAGTTCGTAGCGCTGCGCGGCCATCTCAGCGGACCTGTGCCGTTACTGCGGCCGGTGCCGCCTGCGAGGGTGCGGGCTGCGCCGGCTGCAGGTCCGCCGGCAGCGGCAGGAAGTCCTCGCCCACGCTTTGCAGCTTGTCCCCGAAGAGCGCGCCGAAGTTGTCCACGAGGTCCTGGTAGCCCCAGCCGCCCTCGCGGTACTCGGTGGCGGCGGCCTCGGGGTGGGTCCAGAGCTGCAGCCGGTCGCCGCCGGCGCCGATCGCCTGGCCGGTGACGCCTGCGGCAGCGTCGGAGGCGAGGAAGGCCACCAGCCCGGCAACGTCGTCGGCCGTACCAAAGCCGAGGTCGTGGCGGAAGAAGGCCGGCATCGCCTCGCCGCGCTCATCGGCCTCGACAGCCTTCTGGAAGTACGGGACGGTCTTGGTCATGGCCGTGGCGGCCACGGGAATGACGGCGTTGGCGGTGACGCCTGCCTTCTTCATTTCCAGGGCCCAGGTGCGCACCATGCCCACGATCCCGGCCTTCGCGGCGGCGTAGTTGGTCTGGCCGAAGTTGCCGCGCTGGCCGGTCGGGGAGCCGATGGTGATGATGCGGCCGGCAATGCCGTGCTCCTTGAAGTGGCCGAACGCCTCCCGGGCGCAGGTGAAGGTGCCGCGCAGGTGGACGTTGATCACGGCGTCGAAGTCCTCGTCGGTCATCTTCAGCAGGCTCTTGTCGCGCAGGATGCCGGCGTTGGTGACCAGGATGTCCAGCCGGCCGAACTCCGTGACGGCCGCCTGCACCAGCTGCTTGGCGACGTCGGAGCTGCCCACCGGGGCCACGACGGCGGCTGCGCGGCCGCCGTCGGACTGAATCGTCCGGACGGCATCGGCGGCGACGCCGGCGTCCACATCGTTGACGACGACGGCGGCGCCCTGGCGGGCCAGTTCCCGGGCGTAGGCTAGGCCGAGGCCCCGTCCGCTTCCGGTGACGATTGCTACTTTTCCTGACAGGCTCATTGCCGCTCCTTTGCTAGCTGCCTTGTGCATCCGGCCCCGCGGCATGGGATGCTGTTCTGTATCCATGAAAATATGGATAGTTGAAAAAGTCAACGATTTATTTTTTGGACTATTGGAGTTGGGCATGGCGACCGAAGTTGACGACAAGCCGGGCAGCGAGCCGGCGGAGAAGCTCATGGCGGCGACCATCAGCCAGGACGCGGGCTTCCTGCTGGCCAAGCTGCATGCCGGCGGGTCGGTCCTGAACAACCACGCACTGGCCGCGTTCGATCTCAAGGAGCGCTCGTATTCGGTGCTGGCCCTGGCCAACAGCGAGCTGGAACCAACCCAGCGAGAGATGGCCGAATTCCTCAGCCTGGACCCGAGCCAGATTGTCGCCCTGATCGATGAGCTGGAGCAGCGCGGGCTGGTGATCCGGGCGCCCGGGAAGCTGGACCGGCGCGCCAAGATCGTCTCCTCGACCCCGGAGGGGGCAGCGGTCTTCCGGCGGGCCGAGGCGGCGGCGCGGGACGCGGAATCCGCCGCCCTGGCCGGCCTCAGCGCCACGGAGATCGCCACACTCAAGGGGCTGCTCCGCAAGGCGCTGTGGGGGCCAGCGGCCTGATCGCGGGCCTGATTCCGGGCCGGGGGCATAGCCTTGGGGCAGGAGGAGCCATGACCGTTCGGAGCGCCGGCATTCTGCTGTACCGGCTAGGAAGTGCATCCCCGCCCAGCGGCGCGCCGCCCCACTCCGGCAGCGCTCAGCAGCTTGAGGTCTGGATAGCGCACATGGGCGGACCGTTCTGGGCCCGCAAGGAAGCTCAAGGCTGGTCCATCCCCAAGGGTGAGTACCCGGCCGACGAGGACCCGCTGACGGCTGCGCACCGCGAATTTGCGGAGGAAATCGGCACCCCGGCACCCGCTGCCGACTACCAACGGCTCGGCGACTTCCGCCAGCCCTCCGGCAAGATCATCACGGTCTTCACGGCCGAATCGGACTTTCAGCCGGAACGAATCGTGAGCAACACCTTCACGCTGGAGTGGCCGAGAGGATCCGGCACGATCAGCAGTTTCCCCGAAATCGACCGCGCCGAATGGACCGCCGAGCCCGAAGCCCGGTCCAGGCTGGTCAAGGGCCAGCTGCCGGTCCTCGACGCGCTGGTCCGGCACCTTGGGCTCGGCCCGGCAGCCCGCGATGCGCCCGCCGACGGGAGGGCGTGACAAAAATTGAATATCGGTTGACATTTGTTGTAATACTTCGCGGGGGCCAGCTAGCCAACAGGCCCGGGATCGTTCATGCTTAGCTATGACCTCAATGTCGAGCCAGTACCGGATCATCGCGGTCTGCACCGGAAACATTTGCCGGTCTCCGATGGCCGAACTCATGCTGGCGGAGGCATTCCGGGCCGGGCACCTCACCGGGGCCGTGGTCGATTCCGCCGGCACCACCGCGTATGAGGCCGGCCGGCCCATCGATCCCCGGGCCGCGCGCAAACTCACAGCCCACAACATCGCATCGGACCGCCACGTGGCGCGCGAATGGCGGCCCGAATGGTTCGCAAACCGGGAGCTGATCCTGGCCCTCGACGTCGACCACTACGGCTGGCTGCGGCAGGCAGCACCGGACCAGGAATCCCTGGCCAAGATCCTCATGCTCCGCAGCTTCGACCCCGCCGTGGCAGACAAGGACCCGCTGGAGCAGGGCATCGAGGACCCGTGGTACGGCGGCCACACCGACTTCGACACCACCTGGAACCTCATCCGGGCCTCAGTTCCGGGGATCGTGCAGCACGTGCGCACCGAGCTTCAGCGCCAGAACGGGCAACATCACGGCAGCGAAGGTCAGCGGGTACGCTCTATTTCATGAGCCCCGCACCCGTCATCATCGCAATCGACGGACGGTCCGGCTCCGGCAAGACCACTCTGGCCATCGAACTGGCGGCGCGGCTCAGGGAACACCACAAAGTCTCGCTCTTCCACCTCGAGGACATCTATCCGGGCTGGAACGGGCTCGCCGCCGGGATTGAACGCTATGTCACCACCGTGCTCTCGCCCTTGCGGCGCGGGGAGAGCGCGGAATGGGTCAGCTGGGACTGGGAGCGGCACTACGACGGCGATGCGCGCACCACCCGCCCTGCCGAAATCGTCCTGGTGGAGGGCGTCGGCGCCGCCGCAGCGGCGGCACTCCCCCTGCTGGACGCCGTGATCTGGGCGGACTCCTCCGACGACGACCGCCGGGCCAGGGCACTGGCCCGGGACGGCGACACCTACGAACCGTTTTGGGACCAGTGGGCGGCCCAGGAAGCGGAGTGGCTGGCGGCCGACGACGTCCCGGCCCGCGCGGATGTGCACGTACTTAACCGTGCGGACGGCACCGCCCCCGACGACGTCCTCCAGGCCCTCCAGTACATCCCGGCCGTCGCCCCCGCCCTGCTGCCTGAACGCGCCGCCCGGCGCGGCCTGCAGCTGCTGGCCGAACGGATCGACGCCCAGCCCGAGGCCGAGCAGCTGTTTGCGGCGCTTTTCGGCGATTCGGCCAACGCCGTATGGCTCGACTCCTCCCTCGACCCGGCAGGCCTCGCCCCGGAGGCCGCGGAGCGCAGCCGCTTCAGCATCCTGGCCGACGACGGCGGCCGCTTCGGCCAGGCCGTCCGGCACAGTTCCGGACGGACCCGTGTCACTACGGGCCACGCCACAGCGTCCACCGACGGCCCGTTCTTCCGCTGGCTCGACGGCGTTTGGGGGCGCCGGGCGCTCCATGCGCCCGAGGCCTACCCGTGCGAGTTCACCCTGGGCTGGCTCGGGTACCTCGGCTATGAGCTCAAACGCGAAACCGGTGGCAATGACGTGGCCGCCGCCACCCCGGACGCCTGCCTGATCTTCGCCGGCCGCGCCGTGGTCCTTGACCACGCCGAGGGCACAGCCTGGCTGCTGACCCTGGACGCGCCCGACGCCGGAGACTGGCTCGAGGCGGCCCGCGCGGCCGTCGCCGCGGCCGCATCGGCGCCCGCATCCGCGCCGTCCACGTCCACGTCCACGTTCAGTGCCCGGCAACTGGCTGCCCCGCGTTTCACTGCACGGGACACGGAAGCCGGCTACAAGGCAAAGGTCACTGAGGCCCAGCGTGAGATTGCGGAAGGCAATACGTACGAGGTCTGCCTGACCACGGCGCTCACCGCTGCCTCGCCTGCGGGCTCTCAGGGGATGGATCCGTGGCCGACCTACCTGGACCTGCGGCGCCGCAACCCGGCCCCCTTCGCCAGCTATTTGCGGTTCGGCGAGCTCGCCGTGGCGAGCACGTCGCCGGAGCGCTTCCTGCGGATTGCCGCGGACGGCAGGATGCGGGCCGAACCGATCAAGGGCACGCGCCGCCGGGACGCGGAACCGGGCGCGGACGCTGCCCTGCGGGAAGAACTGGAGTCCTCGGCCAAGGACCGCGCGGAAAACATCATGATCGTGGACCTGCTGCGCAACGACCTCAGCCATTTCGCCGTCCCGGGCTCGGTGGCCGTCAGCCGGCTGTGTGCGATCGAGAGCTACGCCACCGTGCACCAGATGGTGAGCACCATCGATGCCCGGCTGCGGCCCGGACTGCCGCGGGCCGAGGCGGTCGCCGCCTGTTTCCCCGCCGGCTCGATGACCGGCGCCCCGAAGGTCAGCACCATGGCCATCCTGGACCGGCTGGAGGCCGCGCCGCGGGGCGTGTACTCCGGCGCGATCGGCTACTTCTCCCTGAACGGGGCCGCCGACCTCTCCGTGGCGATCCGGACCCTCGTGATCAGCGCCCTGGGCGACGGCACCGCCGACGTGAGTCTCGGCGTCGGCGGCGCCGTCACCGCCGACTCGTCCCCGCAGGAGGAGTACGAGGAAGTCCGGGCCAAGGCGTTCGGCGTGCTCTCGGCGCTCGGTGCCGAATTCCCCCAAGGCTGACGTTCCCCAAGGCTGCCCCGCCGGCGGCCGGACTACTGCAGGGTTGCGCTCAGCCTTGCCACATTGTCCACGTACTTGGCCTTCATGGGCCGTTTCATCCAGTCCTCCAGCAGGAGTTCGTGCGAAATGCTCCGGTATGTGTCCTCCACGGCGCGGATCCTCTGCACGATGTCCTCGCCGAGGAGCATCACGGAGACCTCGAGGTTCAACGAGAAGGAGCGCATGTCCATGTTGCTGGAGCCCAGCACGGCAACCTCGTCATCGATGGTGAAGTGCTTGGCGTGCAGCACGAACGGCGCCTTGTAGAGGTAGATCCGCACGCCTGCCTCGAGCAGGGCCTGGTAGTACGACTGCTGCGCGTGGTGGACCAGGAACTGGTCGCCCTTTTCCGAGACGAACAGTTCCACCTCGACGCCGCGCTGCGCCGCCGTGGTCACCGCGTAGAGCAGCGAGTCGTCCGGGACGAAATAGGGGCTGCAGAGCGAGATCCTGTGCTGCGCCGAATAAATGAGGGTGTTGAACAGCCGCAGGTTGTTCTCGGTGACAAAACCCGGGCCGCTGGGGACCACCTGCGCCGTGATGTTTCCGGCGTGGGGCTCGGGCCGGTGTTCCAGCTGCCCTTCAAGGGATTCGTCGGTTTCGCTGAGCCAGTCGGTCGCGAAGGCTACGTTCAGCGTGGTGACAATCGGCCCGCGCATGCAGGCCATGAGCTCCACCCATTCGCGGCCCACTTTGCGGTGCTTGGGGTTGTTGTAGGACGGCTCGATCAGGTTCTGGGATCCCGTGAAGGCGATCTCGCCGTCGATCACCATGATCTTGCGGTGGTTGCGGAGATCCGGCCGCCGCCACTGCCCCTGCAACGGGTTCAGCGGCAGCATGGGCCGCCAGCGGATCTTGCTGGCGTTGAGCCGGGCCTTGAGCTGCTTGTAGCCCTTGATGCGAAGGCTGCCGAGGTGGTCGAACAGGACGCGGACCTCGACGCCGCGCTCCGCCGCCTCTTCCATTGCGGTGAACAGATCGTCCGTGACGTGGTCGGTGCTCATGATGTAGAACTCGGCGTTGACGAAGGATTTGGCGCCGCGGACGGCCGCGGCCATCGCCTTGATGGAGTCGGGGTAGCCGGGCAGCAGCTCCACGCTGTTGCCGTCCACCATTGGCAGCGAGCCCAGCGTCTTGTTCAGTTCAGCGGCGGAGGCCACCCATTCGGGTCCGTCGTAGCGGCTTTCGACTTCTTCCAGGTCGGACGTCCCGGCCCGGATCCGGGTGTTGACAGCGTCCTGTTGGGCACGGCGCCGGCGGGAGAGCCGGAAGTTGCCAAACAGCAGGAACAGGGCCAGCCCAAGGATGGGCACAATGAAGATGCCCAGCAGCCACGCCATCGCGGTGGTGGGCCGCCGGTTCCCTGGGATGATGCCCAGGACCAGCACGCGGATGGCGAAGTCGATCACCGTCAGGATCAGAACCGCCCAGGACGGTAAAGTTTCCGCCAGCGGAAATGGCCACAGCACAGGCGAACCCCTAAAAGTACAAGCCCGCGGAACAGTTCCTGAACGGGCAACGTGCAAATCCTATCCCGGGACCACCGAGACTAAGCTGGAGCCATGATCTCTGCAGCCCCTGTTCCTGCGCCCGCGACCGTGCTGGTCTTCCTCGACCCGGCGTTCGACGGCGGCCGCGTTGCCGACGCGTCGCAGCCGCAACTGATGGCCACGGACCTGGGCGCCACCCGCGGCGACGGCGTTTTCGAATCCCTCCTGGCTGTGGGCGGCCGGCCCCGCAAGATCCAGGCGCACCTGACTCGGCTGGCCGGCTCTGCCCGGCTGCTGGAGCTGGACATCCCTGCCGAGGACGCGTGGCGGCGGGCAGTGGAAACCGCCCTCCGCGAGTTCCGGGGGAAGGATCCTGCCGCGGCAGCAACAGGCGGCGCGGACGAAGACGAGGTTGTGGTGAAGCTGCTCGTGACCCGCGGGCCGGAGGGCGCCGCCGCCCCCACGTGCTGGGTCCAGGCCTCCGCGCCCGCGGCCGCGGGCCGCCGGCAGCGCGAGACCGGAATCGACGTCATCCTGCTGGACCGTGGCTATGACAGCGACGTCGGCGAGCGCGCCCCCTGGCTGCTGCTCGGCGCCAAGACCCTCTCCTACGCCGTGAACATGGCGGCGCTGCGCTACGCCCACCGGCACGGCGCCGACGACGTCATCTTCACGTCCGCGGACGGCCGGGTCCTGGAGGGACCGACGTCGACCGTTCTGCTGGCCCATCTGGAAACCGCGGACGACGGCGCCGGCGGCGTCCGCACAACCCGGCGGCTCATCACCCCGCAGCTGGACAGCGGCATTCTGCCGGGGACCTCGCAGGGCGCCCTGTTCACCGCCGCCAAGGCCGCCGGCTGGGAGCTGGGCTACGGCCCGCTGGAGCCGAAGGACCTGCTGGATGCCGACGCGGTCTGGCTGATCTCCAGCATCCGGCTCCTGGCCCCGGTGAACCACATCGACGGCCAGGAAATCGGCACCCCGGAACTGCGACGCCAGCTCACGGCCGAACTCAACGCCCTGTTCGCCACCATCGAATAGTGCGGCCAGGCCGGTGCTGCACGGCAGGCGCCGCTGATACTCACCGGTTTTGCGGCCAGGGACCACGGTAACGACGGCGGTTTGTGGGAACACGCCGTCCTCCGGCCTCAAAAGTGGGGAGACTCAGCGACTGCGTGAGCACACCATTCTGCCGGGCCGCGCTTCACCCCAGGGCGTCCGCGGGAACCGCCGGGCACCGCCGGAACGATGCCGGGTTGAACGCCGGGAGCATGAAGGTGGCCAGCACGGCGTCGAGCATTTCCGGGGCCCAGGCGCTGTTCTCCCCCAGGGTCGCGCAGACGCCCAGTACCACGGGGGTTCCGTCCGCGCGGCGGCGAATCCGGACCTGGACCGGCCCGGTCAGCCCGAGCGTGCGGACGGCGGCCAGGCCCAGCTTCCGCACGTCCCCGGCCTGGCTCACCGGCACCCTGCGGCTGACTTCGTCGCTGCCGGTGTGTCCATACGGGGTCCTGGTCTTCTCGAGGACCACCGCCACCGGCGCCATCGCGTTGCGTGCCGGAGTGCCGAACACCAGGCACACGTAGTCGGCGCCCGGGATAAACTCCTGGACAAGTTGCCCCGCCGGCATGTTCTTCCAGCTAACCGAGGCGGTTCCGGCCAGCACGTGGACACCATGGGAGCCTTTGAAGACCCGCGGCTTGACCACCACGGGCCCGGTGAGGGAGGCGAGGGATGCCGGCGCGGCGGCGAGGTCGCCCGGAACCGCGACCTGGGGCACCGGAATCCCGGCTGCCTGCAACGCCCAGGTGGTAAACAGCTGGTCGTTGGCGAGGGCCACCGCGGCGGGGTCGCCCACGATGATCCGCACGTCCTGGGCGAAACCGGCACGGGCCGCGGCCAGGACCGGAAGTTCCACAGTCAGGGTCGGAATGATGACGTTGATGGCTTCACGGTCCACCAGCCGGCGCAGGTCCAGGATCATGTCCGGGTCCGTCGCCGGCAGGAGCCTGACCGCGGCCGCGGCGGGGGCATCCTCCGCCTGGCGGGAGTCGGCGCGGGCGTCGGAGCCGAGATACGGGAGTCCGCGGGCTTCGAGCTGGGCCGCGACGGTCCGGCCGGCGGCGCTTGCTATCCCGGTAACCAGTATGCGCGGGCCCACAATTGCTCCATTCCGCCGTCACCGGCCGGGCCATGGCTGTGGCTCCGACGGTTCCGGCCACTGATTCACAGACAACTTGTTTTGATGGACAGACGGCTCGATTCACGGACAGCTCGGTTAACCTGCAAATCCGGCCGACACGTCGGCCATGTCCTCCAGTAGACGGCGAATCGTCCGCGCACACACGAGTGGGCTGTACCCGAAATTGGAGCCCGCAACTACTCGGCCGCACCCCGCCCCACGCTGGGCCCGGCCGGCGCCAGCGCCTGGGCGTGGCCCGGTTACGGAACATGACGACGACGGCGGTGCGGGCCGGCGTCGTAGGTGTTACGTTTTTGGGGAGTAATGAGAACCGGTGCCAAGCCCTGACTGGCCGGTCGGCAACCCTCCCTTTTCGCGGCGGGGTGCCTCAGGTGAATACTCGGCAATCGAGAATTCGAGCTGCAAGCGTGAAAGAGGAGATCCGTCGTGCCCCCCATGTCAACACCCGCGGTACCCGAAATACTCAGCACCACAGCACCCAGCACAGCACGCAGTGCACCACCTGCCGGCGAGGAAAGACTGGCCTACCGGCTGTTCACCGGCACGGATGACCGCGCCTTTTGTGAGCGCGTGTCCGCCGCCCTGGCCGAGGGCTATGTCCTGCACGGAAGCCCCGCCGCCACCTTCAACGGCAGCACCGTGATCGTGGCGCAGGCGCTGGTCCTGCCGGCCGCGATTGCGAGCGCGGACGCCGCCGTGGCCAATGCAGTCGATGAGCTCGATGCCGACGAGATTGACGCTGTTGGGGCATTCGAGGGCCACGCATGAGCTACGCCGGAGACCTCAGCCCCCATGAGGCGTGGGCCAAGCTGGAGGCGGGAGCCCTCCTGGTGGATGTCCGGACCGAGGGCGAATGGGCCCACATCGGCATCCCGGACACGACGTCCGCGGGCGGAAGGCGGAACGATCCGCTTTTCATCCAGTGGAACCTCGCCGGCGGCGTACCGAACCCGCACTTCGTGGAACAGCTAAGGCGAGAGGCACCGGAGGACTCCGCCGTCGAACTGGTGTTCCTTTGCCGCTCCGGTGTCCGCTCGATCGCCGCCGCGACGGCCGCGACGGCCGCCGGATACACCTCGTACAACGTTCTTGAGGGCTTCGAAGGCGAGACCGACCGTTTTGGCGACCGCACCGTCAACGGCTGGAAGAACCGCGGCCTGCCCACCAACCTTGGAAAGATCTGATGACTTTCAATCCCGACGCCGCCGGCTGGGCCGCCGACACCCAGGCTGTCCGCGGCGGCCTTGACCGCACCGGCTTCCAGGAAACCACCGAGCCGATCTTCCTCAACTCCGGATTCGTCTACGGGTCCGCGGCCGCTGCCGAGCGCGCCTTCACCGGGGAAGACGAGCGCTTCGTCTACTCCCGCTACGGCAATCCGTCCGTTGCCACCTTCCAGGAGCGGCTCCGGCTGCTCGAGGGAACCGAGGCGTGTTTTGCGACGGCGTCCGGCATGTCCGCCGTCTTCACCGCGCTGGGCGCGCTGTTGGCTGCCGGCGACCGCGTAGTCGCAGCCCGCTCGCTGTTCGGCTCGTGCTTTGTGATCCTCAACGAGATCCTGCCGCGCTGGGGTGTCGAGACGGTCTTCGTGGACGGCCCGGACCTGGAACAATGGCGCTCTGCCCTGTCCGAGCCGGCCACGGCGGTATTCTTCGAGTCGCCGTCGAACCCCATGCAGGAAATCGTGGACATCGCCGCGGTGAGCGAACTGGCGCATGCGGCCGGGGCCACGGTGGTGGTCGACAACGTCTTCGCCACCCCGCTGCTGCAGCGCTGCGGAGAGCTCGGCGCGGACGTGGTGGTCTACTCCGGCACCAAGCACATCGACGGCCAGGGCCGCGTGCTCGGCGGGGCGATCCTGGGCACCAAGGAATTCATCGACGGGCCCGTCAAGCAGCTCATGCGGCACACCGGTCCGGCGCTCTCGGCCTTCAATGCCTGGGTGCTCACCAAGGGCCTGGAGACCATGGCCCTGCGCGTCAACCATTCCTCGGCCTCCGCCCTGCGGCTGGCCGAATGGCTCGAGGGACAGCCTGCGGTCAGCTGGGTCAAGTACCCGCTGCTGCCATCCCACCCGCAGTACCCACTCGCCGTGAAGCAGATGAAGGCCGGCGGGACGGTGCTCACGCTGGAGCTTTCGCCCTCGCCGGGACGCACCGCGAAGCAGGCCGCCTTCGCGCTGCTGGACGCGCTGCGGATCATCGACATCTCCAACAACCTGGGTGATGCCAAGACGCTCATCACGCATCCTGCGACTACGACGCACCGCGCGATGGGCCCGGAAGGCCGTGCGGCGATCGGGCTCAGCGACGGCGTGGTCCGGCTTTCGGTGGGCCTGGAGGACGTGGAGGACCTGATCCGCGACCTCGGCCAGGCGCTCAAGCAGGTCTAGCGCTCAAGCAGGTCTGGGCCAACGCAGGTCTGGGCCAACGCGGGCGGGGTGGCCGGGAAGGCCCCGGTCCGAAAACCGGACCGGGGCCGGGACGCGGGCTAGAGGTTTGCCAGCAGGGCCTTCATTTCCTGGATTTCAGCTTCCTGGGAGGTCACGATTGCCTTGCTGAGGATGAGGGCTTCCGGGTTCTTGCCTTGGCTGCTTTCAGTCTTGGCCATCATCACCGCGCCCTCATGGTGGGCGATCATCCGGGTCAGGAACAGCTTGGCCGCATCGGTTCCCTGGGCGGCGTCGAGCTTGGTGAGATCGTCACCGCCCATCATTGCGTCGCCCATGCTGTGGCCGCCGGCCATCTGGGTGGGTTCGTTCCAGGTCTTGAGCCAGACCGTCATCTTTTCGATTTCGGGTGCCTGTGCAGCCTTGATCTTCGTGGCGAGTGCGGTGATCCGGGCGTCCATGCCCTGCTTCTTGAGCATCATGTCGCTCATTTCCACGGCCTGGGCGTGGTGCGGGATCATCTCCTGGGTGAACATGGTGTCTGCCGCGTTGTGGTCCGAGGCGGCGGGGGCCGGGCTGGACGACATGCCCATGCCGCCGCTCATGCCGGGCATGGTGCCGGCGGGTGAACTTCCGGAGTTGCCCGCGCAGCCGGCAAGGGCGATGGCGGCGGCGATGCCAAGGGCAGAAATGGTCAGGGTCTTCTTCATGGGGGTCAAGTCCTTCAATAGCCAAAATGGCGTTGTTGCACGCCTGCGGATGGCACGCCCGCGCCGGGGGAAAAATCCGGCCGGAACGTGTGGGGTAAGGAGGGGCGCCGGGCACCACACGGCAAGGCCCCGTCTTACGTCCGGCTGATGGACAGATCGCCCGGCGAAGGACTTGCGGGCAGATACGAGTAGGTCGGGATCGCGCCGCCGGCGCGCGCGTCCGGGTTGTGGAGCGACGCCGGAGCCATGCCGGGAGGGGGCGCGGCCAGGGAGCCCGCGGCCGCCGACGGCACGCAGGCCGGGTGCATCGACGCAGGATCGGTGCAGCTCGACTGGCACACACACGACGCCGATGGCAGGGCGGCCCTGCCGCTACCTGTCAGCCCGGGACCCGGACTGGTCGCAGGCGGCGGAGCCATCGCGTCATGGGCAGTTGCCCCGGCCCGCGGGGAATGGGCCGCGGGATCGGATGCGAAACTGTGTGCCGTCTGGGAGGACAACCCTGCGGGGTCCGTGGAGGAAGTCACCGCCGTCATGGCATGAGCGCCATGCATACCGGTCATGATGTGCATCCCTAGGAATCCGGCCATGACGGCAAGCAAGCCCACGAGCAGGAATCCGCGGCGAAGCGCGGCTGCGGCATGGTGCATGGACGCTGCGGCCATGGCATTCTCCCTCCGGACAGCAGTGATCGGATGTCGAACAGGCTAAGGCTACATGCCGGGTGTTGGCCGGGCCGTTGCCGGGACACGTGCTGCCGTGCCTAGCGGACCTCGATCACTCCCATCATTCCTTGGTCCTCGTGGTCCAGGATGTGGCAGTGGTACACGGAGCGGCCGGCGAAATCCTTGAAATTGATCCTGACTTTCACCTGTCCATTGGCGGGCACGTTGACGACGTCCCGCCAGAGGGGTGCGTCCGGGGTGGTGCCTCGTGCCTCGATGATCTGCATCGGCCAGACATGCAGATGAAAAGGATGGTCCATCGGGCTGGGATTTATCAGGGTCCACTCTTCCACTGTCTGCGCGGCCGCGGTGGTGTCGGTCCGGCTTGCGTTGAATTCGCGGCCGTTGATGGTGAAGCTCATCATGCCCATCCCCATACCCATGCCGCCGGCGGCGAAGGTCAGCTGCCTGTGCGCGGCAACGACCGCGTTCCTCAGGTCCGCCGGCGCAGGCTGAGTTGGCACCGCCGGTGGAGCCGGGGCCGGGGCGCCGGACACCGACAGCGTCGCCAGCACGATGTCCGCTGTGCCCTGGCCGCCGTTTGGCGCTGGCCCTGCCGGTCCCATCATGCCGGCCATGCCGCCACGGTTGTAGTAGGCAGCCCTGAGAGTGGCGTCGCCCGCGGCCGCTGTGACCAGGACATCCGCACGGTTGCCCGGCGCCAGCAGCAACTCGTCCACAGTCCCGGGCGCGGGGTAGCGGCCGGAGTCCATGCCGCGAAGCTGCATCTGCTGCCCATCCAGGCGCAGCCGCAGGTAGCGGGCCACGCA
This sequence comes from Arthrobacter sp. Bi26, assembly GCF_918697925.1. Taxonomy (GTDB): domain Bacteria; phylum Actinomycetota; class Actinomycetes; order Actinomycetales; family Micrococcaceae; genus Arthrobacter. Next base: position 45,774 of record NZ_CAKKMF010000017.1, on the reverse strand, counting down.
GGTATTCACGATGAGCCACCGCTCACGCTCGCCTGGCCGGGCGGAGAGTTTCGGGTTGCTTTGTCCGTTGACCAGGACGAGGTCACCTTCCCGGCCGGTCATTCTGTCCATCGGCGAGGCGTCGGCGACGGTCCCGGACCCGTCCAGGGTGATGTCGGAAATGACCATGACACGTTCCCGGCTGGTGGCCACGGGGTCAGGGTCCTCGACGATGATCGCGCCAAACAGGCCAGCGAATATCTGATCCGCCACCATGCCGTGATGGTGGGGGTGGTACCAGTACACGCCGGGCGGGTGGTCCGCGGGGAGGCGGTACTCGTAGCTGAACGAGTGGCCCGGCTGAACCACAACAAACACGTTGTCTCCGTTGCCCTGGGGAGAGACGTGGAGTCCGTGGACATGCAGGTTGGTCGGGACGGCCATGCTGTTGACCAGCTCGACGGCCAGCACGTCTCCACCCCGCAAGCGCAGGGTTGGGCCGGGTACTCCTCCGTTGTAGCCCAGCGCCGATGCCTGTTGGCCGCCGAGCCGCACCGAACCCGGGGAAGCCTCGAGCCGGACCTGCAGCCGTCCGCTGCTGCTGCGCAGCGCCTCCGGCTCAGTGAACTCAGCGCCCGCTACGGGGGAGAACCGGGAGCTCACCGTCCACCAGAGCCCGGCCCCGCCGGCGACGATGCCTGCCGTGCCGAGGCCTCCCAGCAGGAGCGCATCCCGGCGGCTCATTGGGCGCACTACTGGTCCTCGGCGAGAACCTTTAGCTGCTCACGGTATTGCTCCGCGGTCAGCTCACCCCGGGCAAAGCGTTCATCGAGGATCTGCCGGGCCCGGCTCCTGCCCGGGTAGGGCCCCGGCGGTCCCTGCATCCCGCCCTGACTCCCGCCTCCGGCAAACATGCGCACCGCGACCAATACCAGCAGCGCTATTCCAACGAGCAGGAGGCTGCCCCACAGCCACATCCAGCCCATATTCATGCCATAGCCCCACATCAAGACCGGCGCCCTTTCGCCTCAGACCATTGATATTCAGATTCTTTGGCCAGCCCTGGACCACCGGTAGAGTCCGAAGGCCTCCTCGCCGGGGAACCCCGTCGCCGTCGAGACCGTGGAAGGCCGTGCGGCCATCCGGTTCAGCCCCGGTGCAGCCGGTCCAGGGGCACGTTCCCGCCGAGCGGTTCCCCGGTGGCAGCCCCTTGGGTCGTCACCTCGACGGCCCGTTCGACGACGGCGGCCAGCCCGCCTTCCCGGTGAGGGCCCCGCTGCAGCTGCGAGCCGGTGCCCTCCGTCAGGATCCTGTCGACGCCTTCGCGCACCAGATCCAGCTCGCCCTGCTCCTCCAGCACGGGGGCCACAAAGTCCACGAGCGCCCAGACCACATCCGCGGCCGGGGCCGGGGTGAACGTTCCGAAGTCCAGGAGCTGTCCGCGGAGTCCGCAATTGCTGGCCTGCCACGCGGCCATCCGCAGCAGCAGCGTGGGCACCGGGGCGGGGTCGACGCCGTCGTTCCATTCCCGCGCCGCGGACTCCACGAGGGCGCGCACCAGCACGGCGATCAGCGCCGCGTCCTCGGCCCGCAGACAGACGTCGGCGACCCGGACTTCCACGGTGGGATGCAGCCGGGCCAGCCGTGCATCGAAATAGACCATCCCCTCGTCCATCAGGACGCCGCTTTCCACCAGCCGGGTGACCAGCCGCCGGTAGACGGGCAGGCTGCCGAAGATCATGGTGGGGCCTGACCCCGGCCAGCGGTTCCACGCCTGCGTGCGGTAGCTTTCGAATCCCGTCTCCGCGCCGTTCCAGTACGGGGAATTCGCGCTGAGGGCGAGCAGCACTGCAAGCTTGTCGCGGATCCGGTCCATCACGGCCACGCCCTCCTCCGGGGACTCCACAAAGGTGTGGACGTGGAGGCCGCAGGTCAGCTGGTTCCGGACCGTGAGCCCGAAGCGTTCCTGCATGGTCATGTACCGCTGATTCGGTGTGAGGTGCGTGGCTGCGCCTTGGGGCGAGGTGGCCAAGGCTGCGACGCGGCCGCCATGCGCGCGGGCGGCCTGGTCCGCCCGGGCCCGGCTCTGCCTGAGCTGGCGGAGAAGTTCTGCGTAGTCCAGGCAGGGCCGCGTCTGGGTCTCAATCTGTTCGAGTTTGAGCTCGTAGCTAAAGTCGGCGCCCTCGTGGACCGGTTGCTGCCCTGGGAGAACTTGGGCGGCGTCCTGCCTCTTTGGCGGAACCAGGCTGGGCAGCATCAGGTCGGCGAGGGCAAGCAGCATCCCCGATTCGGGGTCCACTATCAGCAGTTCTTCCTCCACGCCGAATGTGCGCATGAATCTATTGTGCGTCACGATCCGCAGAAACGCCCCTACACCAACACGGGATCAGTCTGGGATCAGTCTTGGAAGTACTCGATCTTCGCGCCGATGGTGTTGAGCCGTTCGGCCAGGTCCTCGTAGCCGCGCTCAATGACATAGATGTTCCGCAGCTCCGAGACGCCGCGGGCCGCCAGCATGGCCAGCAGCAGGCAGGCGGCGGGGCGGAGGGCCGGCGGGCAGCCAACCTCGGCGGCACGCCACTTGGTGGGCCCGTTGACGTATATCCGGTGGGGATCGAGCAGCTGCACCTGGGCGCCCAGTTTGTTGAGCTCGGTCAGGTAGATGGCCCGGTTCTCGTAGACCCAGTCATGGATCATGGTCTGGCCGTGGGCGTTGGCGGCGATCACCGCGAAGAACGGCAGGTTGTCGATGTTCAGGCCGGGGAAGGGCATGGGGTGGATCTTGTCCTCCGGCGCCCGCAGCTCCGAGGGCTTGGTGGTGACGTCCACCAGGCGGGTGCGGCCGTTGCGGGCAAAGTATTCCCCGGAAACCTCAAGTCGCTGGCCCATCTGTTCTAGCGTGGCGAGTTCAATTTCCATGAACTCGATCGGGACGCGGCGGATGGTGACCTCCGAGTTCGTCACGATGCCGGCGGTGATGAGGCTCATCGCCTCGATCGGGTCCTCGGACGGGAAGTATTCGATGTCGGCGTCGATCGACGGGCGGCCGGTGATCTCCAGCGTGGTGGTGCCAACCCCCGCGATTTCCACGCCGAGCATCTGCAGGTAGAAGCAGAGGTCCTGCACCATGTAGTTGGGGCTGGCGTTGCGGATGACGGTGGTGCCGCGGCGGTGGGCTGCGGCCATGATGGCGTTCTCGGTGACGGTGTCGCCGCGTTCGCTCAGCACGAAGGAGCGGTCATGACCGTCCGACGGCGGCGCCTGCACCGCGTAGAACCCGGATTTCGCCTCCACGCTCAGGCCGAACTGGCGCAGTGCCTGCATGTGCGGCTGCACGGTGCGGGTGCCGAGGTCGCAGCCGCCGGCGTAGGGCAGCCGGTAGGTGTCGGCCTCGTCCAGCAGCGGGCCCAGGAGCATGATGACGCTGCGGGTCCGGCGGGCCGCCTCCACATCCATGGATGCCAGGTCCAGGACCGCGGGGCGGCGGATCTGGAGGTCGTTCGCGTTGAGCCAGGTGCACTCGACGCCGATGCTGGTCAGCACCTCCACGATCCGGTTGACTTCCTCAATCCGGGCCAGCCGGCGCAGGGTGGTGGTGCCGCGGTTGATGAGGCTGGCGCACAACAGGGCGACGCCGGCGTTCTTGCTGCTGTTGACGTCCACCGCGCCGGCGAGTGTGCGGCCGCCCTCGACACGGAGGTGGGTCATCTGGGGCCGGCCCACCTTGACGATGCTGTGTCCGACGATCGCCTCCAGTCGCTGGATCATCTTCAGGCTCAGGTTCTGCTTGCCCTGTTCCATCCGGGCGATGGCGCTCTGGCTGGTGCCGAGCTCGGCGGCGAGTTGTCCCTGGGTCCAGCCCTTCGCGCCGCGGGCTTCGCGGAGCAGGAGGCCTACGTGTTCAGCAGTCGGTTGAGTCATGTCCCGAAAATATCACGGATGATTTATTAACCCCCGGCATTCCCGCCGGAGTGCCGTTAATCTCACAGGGATACCCGCATCATGCGATACCCGGTGGCTTGCGACGCGCTGCGGTGCCGGAAACAGTGGGCGGCGCGCTACTGGCGCGCGAGGAAGACGAGGTTCCAGGTGCCCGAGCCGAGGGCCGCTGCGACGGCGGCTGCCGCGATGCCCAGTCCGCCCAGCAGTACCCAGACGTCGAGTCCGCTGTACGTGGACGGCCTGGCCCAGGTCCGCGCCGCGCCGCCAAACCCGCGGGCCTCCATGGTCACCGCGAGCCGTGAAGCGCTCCGGATCGCCTGCACCAGCAGGCCGAAGCTCTGGCCCAGGGCGGCGCGGAACCGCTGGTAGGGGTTGCCGCTCGATCCCACGCCGCGGGCCCGCCGGGCCATGCCGATCGTCTGCCATTGCTCGGCCATGATCCCGACCAGCCGCATGGCGGCCAAGGTGCCCAGGACGAACCGGTGCGGCAGTTTTGCGTTCTGGGCCAGGGCGTCGGCAAGGTCTGTGGGGTCCGTGCAGCTCATCAGCAGCACCGCAGGCAGTGCGATCGCGAGCCCGCGGAGCATGAAGCCGATCCCCAGCTGCAGGGAACCGGCGCTGATGGACCAGATCCCGGCGTCGAGCAGGACGGATCCGGCGTCGGGCGCCAGGATGGCGGTGCTCCAGCCGCCCAGCGCCGCCGCGAGGATCAGCGGCCAGCCGCGCTGCCACAGCAAGGCCAGGGTCAGGCCGGCCAGCGGCAGGAGCAGCAGTTCGAAGGCCAGCGCCACCGACGCCGAGACCCAGTCAATGGACAGCGCCAGGACCAGCGTGATCAGGGTGACCGCGGTGAACTTGGCGAGCGGGTTGGCGCGGGTCAGCAGCGCATGGTTGCCGCGCAGGCTCAGTGCGTCCCTCATGGCGAGGCCCCCTCCGGCAGTTCAAGATCCGGGCCGGGAGCATCCGCGGCGGCAGTTTCCCGCGGCCGGAGTCGGAGTTCGGTGCCGCCGAGGACGGCGCTGAATTCGGCGTCATGCGTCACGGAGACGACGGCGGTGCCGGCGTCGAGCAGCTCGGACAGGAACGAGGCGAGTTCGGCCCAGGTATTGGCGTCCTGGCCGAAGGTGGGCTCGTCCAGGACGAGCACCTGCGGGTGCGCGGCCAGCACGGTGGCTACCGAAAGGCGGCGCTTCTCGCCGCCGGAAAGCGTGTAGGGGTTGGCCTCCACGAGTTCGCTGAGCCGCAGCCGTTCCAGCAGCTCGTCCACGCGGTCTGCGCCGTAGCCGAGGTGGCGGGGGCCGAACATGAGCTCGTCCAGGACCTTGCCGGTGACGAACTGGTGCTCGGGTTCCTGGAACACGGTGCCTATCCTGGCGATCAGCTGCTGGGCCTTCCACCGGTACGGATCGGTTCCGGCATCACCGCTGAGCTTCGGCGCGGCCGAGACCGTTCCGGCAACGGGCCGCAGGAGCCCGGCCAGCGTCAGCGCCAGGGTGGACTTCCCCGCGCCGTTCGGTCCCGTGATGGTCAGGGCCTCGCCGGCGTGGACCTGGACGGAAACTCCGGACTGGACCGGACGCGGCGCGATCGTGCGGAAGCCGTCGCGCAGCCCGGCCCGCCGCGGCCGCTCGCGTGACACCGCGAGCCCGTCGGCCGCGAGCAGGAGCTGACCTGCGTCCCGTGCCGGCAGCCGCAACCGCGTCGCCGGGACGTAGCCCGGCACCCAGACGCCCGCACCGATGAGCATGTCCCGCGCCTCGGCCAGGACCCGGTCCGGCGGTCCGTCAATCAGCACGGCGGAGTCCGTGGCGGACCCGGGCTGCAGCACCACGATCCTGTCCACCAGGTCTTTCCAGACCCCCACCCGGTGCTCCACGACCACCAGGGTGGCGCCGGTCTTGTCCAGGCAGCGGCCCACAGCGTCGCGGACCTCCAGGACGCCGGCGGGGTCGAGGTTGGCGGTCGGCTCGTCGAGCAGCAGCAGCCCCGGCCGCATCGCAAGGATCCCGGCGAGCGCCAGCCGTTGCTTTTGTCCGCCGGAGAGTGCCGACGTCGGGTGGTCCAGCGGCAGCCGGCCCAGCCCGACGTCGTCGAGTGCCTCGCGCACGCGCGGCCAGATCTCCGCCGCCGGGACGGCGAGGTTCTCCGCACCGAAGGCGACGTCGTCGCCGAGGCGGGAAAGCACCACCTGGGTTTCCGGGTCCTGCTGCACAAGCCCGGCGCGGCCGCGATGCGCCCGTGGCGGGGCACCGTCGATCAGCAGGCTTCCGGTCTCGTCTGAGTCTTCGGAGTCGCCGGCCGGCCCCGAGGCGCCGGCCGCGCCGTCGCCCAGCACGCCGGCCAGGGCGTGGAGCAGCGTCGATTTGCCGGCGCCGGAGGGGCCCAGCAGGAGCACGCGCTCCCCCGGCCGGATGTCCAGCTCAAGGCCGCTGACGGCGGGCCGGGGCCTTCCGGCGTGCCGCCAGCCCCAGCCGCGGGCCGTGACGGCGGCCGGCCGGACGCCTGTTGAAGATCTCATGGGTGCTCTGCAGAGTTCAGGATAAGAGGGTTCTGGAGAAGCGATCAGGAGAAAACAGGCTCCGTGGCGGCCTTGCGGGAGGCAAAGGAGCCCAGCACTCCGGTCTTGGCCAGGCCGCGGGTGGCGAGCCAGGACAGTCCGCCGGCAATCACTGCGCCGGAGATTGTGGTGAAGGCGATGTAGGCGAGCTTGTCCCCGGCTGCGTAGGCGATGTTCCAGCCCCACGGCAGGAAGGAATCGTTGAGGCCGCAGAACAGGCCCGCGCTGGCTCCGGCGAGCAGGGACACCGGCAGGTTGAACTTCTTATAGAGGAAGGCCGCGAAGACCAGTTCCGCGCCGAGGCCCTGCAGGATGCCGGAGATCAGCACCGTGGTGCCGTACTGCGAGCCCATGATGAGCTCGCCCGTGGCCGCGACGGTTTCGCAGAAGAGCGCTGCGCCCGGCTTGCGGATGATGAGCATGCCCAGCACCGCCGGGATCATCCAGCCGCCGGCGTAGAGTCCGCTGAGCGGCGGGTAGAGCGCGTTGACCGGGACCGAAATGAGGTTCGCGCCCTGGGACCAGGCCCAGAAGATGACGCCGCCGGCAACGGCGATCAACGCGGCCACCACAATGTCCACCACACGCCAGGTGTAGTTGCGCCGGGCCGATGATGGGCTGGCGGAACCATGCTGTGCTGAAATATCTGTCATGTCGTCCTCCTGAGGAACAGGAGGGGAGGGTGCTCCGGCCGGCTTCGGCTTCCGCCGCCCTCCGCGCACCCTGAGAACTCGACTCCCTTGCGCCGGTACTAACCGGATCAGGTTCGAGGGTCTGCGGCTGCCCGCACTCTCAGCGCCCACCTAAGGTTTCCCCGGATTTTTCCGGTGATGCCCGACGGCGGCGCTCCCCTGTCGTAAATTGTTTCGCCCTTGTGGGCTGGCTCAGTTTACACCCGGAGGGCCGGGTTTTCAGTGGTGTGCCGTCACAATCCGGGACGGGGCAAAGCAGGTCTCCGCGGCCGGGAACGCCCCGCTTGGTAGAGTCGACGTGTCGGACACCCGGACCCGCCAGCGGGCGGCCTCGTCACCCACCGGAAAGCTGGATTATTTTGACGCAGACACCAGCCACACAAGATCCCTCCGGGGAATACGACCCTGACTCGAGGGAGCCGCAGCCGCAGGGATCCCTGGCGGTGCTCATCGGCCGGGTACTGGCCGAGATGGACGCGCTCCAGTTCGCGTCGTTCAGCAAGGACGACGCCCTGGACCTCGGGCTCCTCCTTGTCGAGCTGGGCAGGCAACGCTCGCTGCCCATCGCGGTCGACATCACCAAGGGCGAGCAGGTGCTCTTCCACGCAGCGCTGGACGGTGCCACGCCGGACAATGAGCGCTGGATCAACGCCAAGAAGCGGACCGCCATGCGGTACGAGGTCCCGTCCCTGCTGGTGGGCCTCCGGGCCCGCGCTGCCGGCGGAATGATCGAGGACAACGCCTGGTGGGACCAGACGGAGTTCGCCGCCCACGGCGGGGCGTTCCCCATTTACGTGCGCGGCACGGGCGCCGTCGCCGTCGTCACCGTCTCCGGCCTGCCCCAGAAGGCGGACCACGAACTCGTGGTCGAGGCCCTGCGGATGGTCCTCACACCGGAACGCTAGGCTAGGGAGAGACCCTGTTCCCGTCCCAAGGAGACCGAAGAATGAACATCATCATCAAGCTGCTCGGCACCGGCATCAGCCTCCTGGCCGGCTTTGCCGGCACCAAGCTGGTGGACACCATCTGGGAAAAGTCCACGGGCAACAAGCCGCCCAAGGGCCACGACGACGACGTCCCCACCACGCTGCGCTCGGCCCTGACGTTCGCCCTGATCTCCGCATCGGTCAGCGCCATCATCCAGGTGCTCGCCAACCGCGGCACCCAGCGCGCGATCACCCGCTTCGCCAAGACCCAGGACATCGTCTGACCGGACTCGACTAGCGGCGGCGCCGGTCGAAGCGTCGGTCGATGTGCCGGGCTGCCGCGCCGGTCACCGAACGGGCTCAGCGGCCGGCTTCGTCGTCGTCGTCCACTCCGTGTTTGGCCGCCTGCTGGCCCGCTGCCTGTTGAACTACGGCCTCGAGCTCGTCGGAGCTCAGCAGCTCCGGATGCAGGTGCTTGGTCCGGTAGCCGGCCCGGCCCACCATGTGGGCCGACACGGGGACGGTGAGCAGCTGGAAGAGCCAGGCCACCACCAGGACGGGCCACACCCACCAGCTGCGCATCTGCAGGCCAAGCGCCGCCAACAGCAGGAACAGGCCGAGGACCTGCGGCTTGGTGGCGGCGTGCATCCTGCTCATGAGGTCCGGGAACCGCAACAGCCCGATCGCGGCGCCGAGTGACATGAGCGCACCGGTCACCATGAACACGGCGGAGACGGCATCGATCACTGTTTCAGGATTCACGGACGCTCTCCCTTCTCTCAGCCACGAACCGGGCCACAGTGACCGAGCCGACGAACCCGATGAGGGAAATCGCAACGAGCAGCATCAGGTTGTTGAGGTGCCGGTTGACGGCCATGTCGATGCACAGGGCCGCCCCGAAAATGGCGAGCAGCACGTCGGCGGCGAGAACCCGGTCCAGCAGCGAGGGGCCCCGCCCGATCCGGACGATCGCCCCCGCGGCGGCCAGGGAAAGTACGACGGCGGTCACCGTCAGGACGGTCTGCATCATGCGGCGATCTCCTGTGTGAGGGCGGACAGTTCGTCTTTGGTCCCCATGATCCTGATCAGCCCGGCCTCGGTGTCCCGGACCTCCTTGCGCAGCTTGGCCGCGTCCTCGGCATTGCGGACGTTGATGCCGTGGATGTAGAGCGTGGACGTTGACCTGTCCACCTCCACCACGAGGGATCCCGGAATCAGCGAGATCACATGCCCGGTGGCAGTGACCAGGAGGTCGGAATGGCTCCGGAGCGGCACGGCGACAATGGCGCTGACCACGTTGGGGCCGCGGACCACGGCGAGGTACAGGACCTGGAAGCTTGCCGCGACGACCTTTCCGAGGAAGATGAGGGCGAAGGGCACGGCGCGGAGCACGTTGAAGCGGCCGCCGAGCTCCACGGGGGGCAGATAGAAGATGCGCGCCACAAGCACGGCGATGAGGGCCCCGAAGAGGAGATTGCCCGGGCTGAAGTTCTGCCACAGCGCGCCCCAGACAAAAACGAGCCACACCAGCAGCGGCAGTTCCTGGCGCAGCGAGATCCTTTTCCGGTTCATTTGCCGCCACCCTGCAACTCGCCCTGCCCGGGCTGGGCCGCCGGAGGCACCGGCGGCACCGGCGCGTCCTCGCCAAGCACGGCCTGGATATAGGAGGACCTGTCCAGCATCTCCTCGGCGGACTGGTCGGCCACCCTGAACAGCGGCCCGGCGAAGACGGTCAGGGCCACGCCAAAGACCACCAGGCCCAGGGTGGAGCCCACCATGGTGCGGGGCAGCAGGGTCACGTTCGTCCTCCCGGCCCGGTCCCCGGTGGCGGAGTCGGCCGGTGCCGCCAGGAGCACCGGATCGGGGTGCTCAGCGTCCCCGGGCTTGCGCCAGAACGCCCGGTTCCAGACCCTCGCGATAGCCAGCAGGGTCAGCAGGCTCGTCAGCACGCCACCGATCACCAGGGCGTAGGCCAGCGGTGTGCCCAGTTCGACGCCTGCCTGTAGCAGCCCCAGCTTGCCCAGGAAACCCGAGAACGGCGGGATTCCGGCCAGGTTCATGGCGGGAATGAAGAACAGGACCCCCAAGACCGGGGAGAGCTTGGCCAGCCCGGCCACGCGGTCCATGGATGAGCTGCCGCCGCGGCGTTCAATCAGGCCGGTCACCAGGAACAGGCTGGTCTGGATGGTGATGTGGTGGGCCACGTAGAACACCGCGGCGCCCAGGCCGGCCACCGTGGACATGGCCAGGCCGAACACCATGTAGCCAATGTGGCTGACCAGCGTGAAGGACAAGAGCCTCTTGATGTCGCTTTGGGCCAGGGCGCCGAGGATACCCACCACCATGGTCAGCAGCGCCGCGACCATGAGCGGGGCGTTGAGCGCATCCCCCGGGAAAAGCAGCGTCTCCGTGCGGACCATCGCATACACGCCCACCTTGGTCAGCAGCCCGGCAAACACCGCGGTGACGGGGGCCGGTGCAGTGGGGTAGGAGTCGGGGAGCCAGAAGGACAGCGGGAAGACGGCGGCCTTGATGCCGAAGGCCACCAGCAGCATGACGTGCAGCAGCGTCCGGGTGCCTTGGTCGAGGTCCCCGAGCTTGATGGCGAGATCCGCCATATTGATGGTTCCGGTGGCGCCGTAGACCATGGCGATCGCGATCAGGAACAGTACCGAGGACACGACGGAAACCACCACGTAGGTCACGCCGGCCCGGATGCGCGGGCCCGTGCCGCCGAGGGTGATGAGCACGTAGCTGGCCGTCAGCAGAATCTCAAAGCCGACGTAGAGGTTGAAGAGGTCTCCGGAGAGGAAGGCGTTCGACACCCCGGCCACGAGGATCAGGTAGGTCGGGTGGAAGATCGAGACCGGCGCGTCGCGGTCGCCGTCGGCCATGCCCTGTCCCGTTGCGTAGATCAGCACCGCAAGGCTCACGGTCGAGGACACCACGAGCATGAGCGAGGAGAACTGGTCCACCACCAGCACGATGCCCCAGGGCGGCAGCCAGCCGCCGATGTCCACCGCGGCCGTCCCGCCTTCCCAGACGGAGGCCAGCAGCCAGCACTCCAGCAGCAGGGTCAGGGTCAGGACGGCGATGCTGATCGCGCGCTGGGCCCGGGTGTGATGGATGAGCAGGAACGTCAGGGCGGCGCCCAGGATGGGGAGTACGACGGCGAGCGGGGCAAAGCTGGTGATGTTCACTCTTCGCCTCCTTCCGGGCTGGGGTCAACGTTCAGGGAACCGGGCTGCTCTTCAGAGGCGGCCTTGTCGGCCCGCACGGGGCGGTCACCGGACATGACCGCGGCCGTGCCGTTCCCTGTGCCGGGAGCGGGAGCGGAGGCTGTGGCCTTGTCTATGGTTCCGGCGCCGTCGGAGCCGACCATGGCCAGCGGGAACTCTGACGTCTCGGCCGGGATCACGGAGTCGTCCTCGGCATCGAAGCTGGGCGTTTCTGCGACGCGGCGGTCCTCGGCGTCGTCCTGGATTTCATCCTGGCGGGCCAGGACCCAGGTGCGGTAGATGATGCCCAGCATAAACGCCGTGACGGCGAAGGAGATCACGATCGAAGTCAGGATCAGGGCCTGCGGCAGGGGGTCGTTGTAGTCCCCCGCCGGGGTGTCCTTGTCGAAGATCGGCGCCAGCCCGGCGTAGCCGCCGGTGGCGAGGATCAGCAGGTTGGTGGCGTTGGCCAGCAGCATGAGGCCCAGCAGGACCCGGGTGAGGCTGCGTTCGAGGATCAGGTAGATGCCGCAGGCGTAGAGGGCGCCCATGACCGTCAGCAGGGTCAGGTTGACGCTCATGTTCTCCCCCTGGAGGTGGTTTCGGCGTCGTCGGCCTCGACGGGGGCCCCGGCGGGGACTCCGCCGCTGTCCTCGTCTTCGGAGGGCTCGGCGGGCTCTTCGAAGTGCTCGTCGATTTCCGCACCGAGGCTGCGCAGCACGTCCAGGACCAGCCCGACCACCACGATGTACACACCGATGTCGAAGATGGTCGAGGTGACGAACTTGATGTCACCGAAGACCGGCAGCCACAGCTCCACGATGGCGCTCTGGAACACCTGGCCGCCCAGCAGCAGCGGCGTCATTCCGGCGGCCGCCGCCGTGGCCAGGCCTATCCCCAGCAGGGTGCCGGCGCCGACGGGCGTGGCTTCGCGGAGTTCGAAACGGCCGCCCGCCAGGTAGCGGATGGTCAGGGCGAGGCCGGCGGTGAGGCCACCGGCGAAGCCACCACCGGGCAGGTTGTGGCCGGCGAGGAGCAGATAGAGGGAGAACACGATGATCGAGTGGAAGATGAGGCGGGTGACCACCTCGAAGATGATCGAGCGGCGTTCAGGCGCCAGGGTCCGGCCGGCCACCAGCCAGGCGTCGCGCGTCGCGGCAGCAAACCGCCGGTTCATCGCCAGGGCGGCATCATCCCTGGTGCTGCCCCTGGCTCCGGTCCGCCGGCCCACGGTCCCTTCCTCGACCGACGCGGACGTCTGGAGGCGGTCGCCGCGGCCCCGGACGAAAATAAGGCTGGCCACGCCGGTGGCGGCCAGGGCAAGGACGGAGATCTCGCCAAAGGTGTCCCAGGCCCGGATGTCCACCAGGGTCACGTTGACGACGTTGAGGCCGCCGCCGCCTTCATAGGCCAGTTGCGGGAACTGCAGGGAGACCGGCGCTGCCACCCGGGCGCCGAGGGCGTAGATGGCCACGAAGATCATGGTGACGCCGAAGGCCAGGCCGATCACCACGCGGATGACCCGGTATCTGCCGCCGGTGCGGTCCCGCAGCCCCGGCGGAAGGCTCCGCATGGCCAGCACGAACGCCACCAGGATGATGGTTTCGACCAGCATCTGGGTCAGGGCAAGGTCCGGGGCCCCCTGCAGCGCGAACATCAGGGCAATCCCGTAGCCGGTGACGGACACCATCAGGACGGCCAGGAACCGTTTGTTGGCGCGCACCGCGGCCAGCGCCCCGATCACGATCCCGGCGCCGGCCACCAACTGCAGCGGCGCACCGGGATCGATGAAATACAGACCCTCCGGCAGCGGCTTGTTGGCCATCAACAGCGCCGTCAGCGGCAGGACGAACGCCACGGTCAGGATGACGGAGAGGTAGAAGAACAGCGAGCCTCGCTGGGTGCGGCCGGTGATCCAGACCGCGGCGTCGTCCAGGGCGCCGATCGTGTGCTGGTAGGCGCGATCGCTGTCGATCCAGCCCGGCACCAGTGCCTGCAGCCGGGCCACGGCGTTGCGGCCGTAGAACATGGCCAGGCCCAGGACGAACGTCACCGCGGTCAGCCCCAGGGCCGGGGTGATGCCGTGCCACAGCGCCAGGTGCCCGGGCGAGGACGTGGAGCCGTCCACAAACAGCTCCGCATAGGGCTGGATCCAGCCGTCCACGGGGGCGGGCCATAGTCCGTAAAGGACCGTGAGGAGGCTCAGGATCGCAGGCGCGGCCAGGAAGGCGGGTTTGATCGGTTTGAAGGACGTGGGCTCCACGCCGGGCTTGACAGCGAAGGCGCCCCACATGAACCGGGCGCTGTAGGCGAAGGTCAGGACGGAGCCCAGGACCACACCTCCCAGCAGCCAGGGCCCGGTCCCGGACTCCGAGCTGTATTGGATGAAGGCCTCGTACACCGATTCCTTGGCGACGAAGCCGGCCAGCGGGGGTACGCCCGCCATCGAGGCCGCGCCGATCGCCGCGACGATCGCCAGTGCCCGGGCCGAGCCGTAGACGCCGGAGAGCTCGCGGATGTCCCGGGTCCCGGCCTGGTGGTCGATGATTCCCACCACCAGGAAGAGCGTGGCCTTGAACAGCCCGTGCGCCAGGAGCAGGGCTAGCCCGGCGAGCGCCGCCTCGGGGGTGCCCAGGCCCACCACCATGATCATGAAGCCCAGCTGGCTCACGGTGCCGTAGGCGAGGATGAGCTTGATGTCGGTCTGCCGCAGGGCCCGGTAGCCGCCCACCAGCATGGTGGCCAGGCCCAGGCCGAGGACGATCGGCAGCCAGGGCGCGGTTTCCGCGAATCCGGGGGCCATCCGGGCAACCAGGTAGATCCCGGCCTTCACCATGGCCGCGGCGTGCAGGTACGCGCTGACGGGTGTGGGGGCGGCCATCGCGCCGGGGAGCCAGAAGTGGAACGGCACCAGGGCGGATTTGGTGATCGCACCGATCAGGATGAGGACGACGGCGGCGCTCACGGCCCCGCCCGCGGGGCCGGCGACAAGGGCGGGTGCCTCGTCCACGATGGCCTGGATCCGGTAGGTTCCGGCCGTCGAACCGAGGATGATGAGCCCCACAAGCATGGCCAGCCCGCCGGCGGTGGTCACCACCAGCGCCTGCAGCGCCGAGCGCCGAGCGGAGAGCCGGGTGCGGGCGTAGCCGATCAGCAGGTAGGACAGCACCGTGGTCAGTTCCCAGAAGATGAACATCAGCAGGAGGTCATCGGCGGTAACGAGGCCGAACATCGCACCTGCGAAGGCCAGGAGCTGGGCCCCGAAACCGCCGAGGTACTCGTCCTTGTTCTCGAAGTAGCGGGCGCAATAGACCAGCACCAGCGCACCCACTCCCAGCACCAGCAGGGACATGACCCAGGCCAGGGCGTCCATCCGGAACGCGAGATCGAGCTGCAGCCCGGGAATCCAGGGCACCACTTCCGTGATCGCCCCGTCTGGAACTGAATACACTGCCTCATGCTGCAGGAGCAGCCAGATAAAGGAGGCCGCGGGGACCGCGGCCAGGGCGAAGAACGAATTCCTGCCAAACTTTCGGAACAGCAGCGGGGCCACAGCAGCCACCGCAAAGTGCACGGCAAGGACTGTGATCACTGGTATCTCCGCAACGTCAGAAAAGTCGATTGTCAGCAAGTTGGAGCAGGCGGGTCATTTGTTAGGTTCGGTGCCGACAGTTTACCAAGCGTGTACAAATTCTTTTGGCAGGGACACCGGCCGCTGAACAATTCGAAGCCAAAGCGGCGCCGGAGCTTACCAATGCCGGGCAAAACCCGCCGGAGACCCTGCACGCTGCCCCGCGGAGGAGACCCTGGGCAGTTACCATTCAGGCTATGAATACTGCCGCCGCCCCAGAGGCAATGCGCCCCTCGGAACTGGAATCGGGAAGCCCTGTCTCGCACAGGGGCCGGGTCCTCGCGTGGGCCGCGTGGGACTGGGGTTCGGCTGCCTTCAACGCCGTCATGACAACGTTTGTTTTCACCGTCTACCTGACCTCCAAGGCATTCGGCGGGGAGGACCAGGCCTCGGCGGTCCTGGGCGCCGCGCTGGCGGCCGCCGGTGTTGCCGTCGCCCTCCTGGCCCCGGTCACCGGGCAGCGCTCGGACACCGGGGGCCGGCGGAAGCTGTGGCTGGGAGTCAACACGGCCGCCGTCGCGCTCCTGACCGGGCTGTGCTTCTTCGTCTTTCCCCGGCCCGACTTCCTGATCCTTGGCGTCACGCTGATAGCACTTGGCAACGTCTTCTTCGAATTTGCGGGGGTCAACTACAACGCCATGCTCACCCAGATCTCCACCCCGCACAACATCGGCAAGGTCAGTGGCTTCGGCTGGGGAATGGGGTATCTCGGCGGCATCGTGGCGCTGCTGATTGTGCTCCAGCTCTTTGTCCAGCCCAGCTTCGACTGGTTTGGCGCCTCCACCGCGGACAGCCTGAACATCCGGCTGGTGGCAGTGTTCTCGGCCCTGTGGTTCTTCATCTTTGCCCTGCCGGTGCTGTTTGCGGTGCCGGAGCTGCCACGCTCCGAACGGGGCGCGGGCATTGGGTTCCTCGCCTCCTACGGCCTGCTGGTCCGGCGTATCAAGGCGATCTACCGGACCAGCCCGCACACCATCTACTTCCTCCTCGCGAGCGCCATCTTCCGGGACGGGCTGGCCGCGGTTTTCACCTTTGGCGGGATCATCGCGGCCGGCACCTTTGGCTTCGAACTCAAGGACGTCATCTTCTTCGCGATCTTCGGAAACGTCGTGGCGGCCATCGGCGCCATCCTCGGCGGCTTCCTGGATGACAAGATCGGGCCGAAGTCCGTGATCATCGCGTCCCTCGCCGGCCTGCTGGTGGCGGGCACGGCAATCCTGGTCCTCGGCAACGGGAGCTACGAGTTCTTTGGCATGGCCTGGGCCGGGACCACCACATTCTGGATTTTCGGCCTGCTGCTGTGCCTCTTCGTGGGACCGGCCCAGTCGTCCTCCCGCGCCTACCTCGCCCGGCTCGCCCCGCACGGCGAATCCGGCGAGCTCTTCGGCCTCTACGCCACCACGGGCCGGGCCGTGAGTTTCCTCGCCCCCGCCCTATTCACCCTGTGCATCACAGTCGCCGCCCCCTTCGTGGAAGCCGGCGAGGCCCAGCGCTGGGGCATCCTCGGCATCATGGTGGTGCTGCTCACGGGCCTGCTCGTGCTCCTCCCGGTCAAGGCCCCCGACCAGACCGAAATCGCGGTGGTCCCCGAGGGGTGACGCGGCCGAAAAGCCGGTTCGCGCACTAGGCTGATCATATGAACGTGGATGAGACGGACCTCCCCGGCCTCGGCCGGCGCAAGGACTTCATGACTGCCTCCGGACGCCGGATCGGCGTGGTCGAATACCGGGAGGGCCAGACAGAACTCATCGTCTCGACCTGGGACGATCCTGACACCTGCCAGGCCTCCGTCCCGCTGACCGCGGACGAGTCCGCCACCCTGGGCAACCTCCTGGGCGGCCAGCGCCTTGCAATGAAACTCTCCGAAGCCCACCGGGAAATTCCCGGCATCGTCACGCGCCAGTTCTCGATCAGCGCCGAGTCCCCCTTCCAGAACCAGCCGATGGGCAAAGCGTGCATCCGGACCCGCAGCGGGGTCTCGATCGTGGCCATCATGCGCGAAGGCGAGGTCCTGCCCTCCCCGGGACCCGACGTCGTCCTTCACCCCGGTGACCTCCTCGTTGCGGTGGGAACGCAAGAAGGCCTGGACACGGCGGCCGGCATCCTGCGCAACGGATAAGCGGCATGGATCCGCTCGCCCTGACCCTGATCGAGCTGGGGGCCGTCGTCTTCTGTCTCGGCCTGCTGGCCAGACTGGCCGGGCGGATCGGCATGTCGCCCATCCCGCTCTATCTGGTGGGCGGGCTGTTCTTTGGGGCCGGCGGCCTCGTCAAACTCGAAGGCATGCACGAGTTCGCCCATCTTTCCGCCGAGATCGGCGTGATCCTGCTCCTGCTTATGCTTGGACTGGAATATACGGCGACCGAACTCGTCACCGGGCTGCGGCGGTCCTGGCAAGCCGGCATCCTCGATCTGCTGCTCAATTTCCTGCCCGGCGCAGGGCTCGCGGTGATGCTGGGATGGGGCGTCGTGGGGGCGATGGTGATGGGCGGCGTCACCTACATTTCTTCCTCCGGGATCGCGGCCAAGGTGATTACCGATCTCGGCCGGATCGGCAACCGGGAAACCCCGGTGGTCCTGTCCATCCTGGTCTTCGAGGACCTGGCCATGGCCGTGTACCTGCCGGTCCTGACCGCCACCCTGGCCGGCGTCAGCTTGCTGATGGGCCTGCAGACCGTGGGCATCTCCCTGGCCGTCGTCACCCTGGTCCTGGTGGTGGCCCTGCGGCACGGGCACCACGTGTCCAAGGCCGTGCACAGCGAGAACTCCGAGGTGTTCCTGCTCAACCTGCTGGGCGCGGCGCTTCTTGTGGCGGGGCTCGCCGCCGCCATGCAGGTTTCCGCGGCCGTCGGAGCGTTTATGCTCGGTATCGCGATTTCCGGCGCCACGGCCCACAGCGCCACCCGTGTCCTGGAACCGCTCCGTGACCTCTTCGCGGCGATCTTCTTCGTTGTCTTTGGCCTCAACACAGACCCCCGGTCCATCCCGCCGGTCCTTGGCTGGGCCCTGCTGCTGGCCGTGGTGACGGCAGCCACCAAGATGATCACCGGGTTCTGGGCCGCCAAACGGGCCGGAATCGGCGTTCCCGGCCGTTACCGTGCGGGGGCCGCCCTGATCGCGCGAGGCGAGTTCTCGATTGTCATCGCCGGCCTGGCTGTCGCCTCCGGCGTGGTGCCCTCGGATCTGGCAGCCCTCGCCACCGCCTACGTCCTGATCATGGCGATCGTGGGGCCGCTGGCCGCCCGCTTCGTGGAGCCGCTGGTCCGGGTCCTGCGCCGTCCGGTGAGGGGACCCGCGTTCAGGACCTCCGGCCCGGCGTGATGCTGCCGCCGGTACGAGCCGCGGCGCTGGATGTCGGCGTCAGATTACAGCGCCTGAAATGGGCTAGATGTCGGTGAGGTGGAAATTCAGGTGGCTGCGGCTGGCAGTGGGACCGCGCTGGCCCTGGTAGCGGTTGCCGTATTCCCCCGAACCGTAGGGGTGCTCCGCGGCGGAGGACAGCCGGAAGAAGCACAGCTGGCCGATCTTCATGCCCGGCCACAGCTTGATGGGCAGCGTGGCCATGTTGGACAGTTCCAGCGTGACGTGGCCGGAGAATCCGGGATCGATGAAGCCTGCCGTCGAGTGCGTCAGCAGGCCGAGCCGGCCAAGGGAGGACTTGCCCTCGAGGCGGGCCGCGATGTCATCCGGCAGCGTCACGGTCTCGTAGGTGGAGCCAAGGACAAACTCCCCCGGGTGCAGGATAAACGGCTCGCCGGACTCCACTTCCACCAGGCGGGTCAGCTCGGGCTGCTCTTCGGCCGGGTCGATGTGGGCGTATTTGTGGTTATCGAACAGCCGGAAGAACTTGTCGATCCTGACGTCCACGGAGGACGGCTGGACCATGGCGGGGTCGAACGGTTCGAGGACAATCCGCTCGGAGTCAATTTCGGTTCGAATGTCGCGGTCAGAGATCAGCACAGGTTCAAAAATACCGCACGGCGCCCTGCCGGGCCGCACGGACGGACGCAGCCGCCCAGTGTGACATCCCCGGGGCGTCTGCACCCAGACGTCTATTCCGCGGCAGGCATATCTTCGAGGAGGGACTTGAGCCGTTCGAGCTGGCCCACCTCGGCCTTCATCCGCCGGCGGAACGGGCTGGTCATCCGGACCATGAATCCCTTGGGCTCGTAGTTCAGGGCGAAACGGACGCGGGTACTGGGACCCTCCGTGCTCAGGTAGTAGCCGCCGTGCGGCCGGGCAGGGCCGACGAGGACCTGGTACTGGATCTCCGCGCCCGTCCGGGCCGCGATGATTTCGAAGTCCGCGGCCACGGGACGTCCGCCGGGCCCTGCGACCGTCTGCCGGTACACAGCACCTTTGGCACCGGCGGCGCCGGAGAGCAGTTCCACGCTCCTGACCCCTTCCCGCCACAGCGGCAGATGGACCGGGTCCAGGAGGAAGTTGTACACGCTCAGGGCGTCACGGTGGATGATGACGTCGTACTCTGCGAATGCCACGAAAATCCTTGCTCGGCGGACGGCAAATGGGCGTAGCCCGCTTCCCCCGAACTGCAGCTAACCATTTCAGGATAGACAGCAAGGCCCGCCCCGCGCGGCTGCGGGACGGGCCTTTATCGAAGAGTTATCGCCCCCGGACTGCATCCAGGCTGCGTGTCGCTCAGTGACTGCTTCGCAGGGGCTGCTACAGGGACTACTTTTCGGTTAGCTTCGGCACCGAGAACACCACAATGGCCCCGATCACGGCGAACGCTGCGAACATGTAGAAGTTGAGCTGCCAGCCGAAGGCCATCCCGGCAATCAGCCCGCCGATCAGCGGCCCGCAGATGGCGCCGATGCGTCCGATGCCCAGGGACCAGCTCAGGGCGGTGGCACTCAGGGACTGCGGGTAGTGGGTGGCGCAGTAGCCGCCCACCAGGATCTGGGTTCCCACCGAGCCGAGGCCGGCGAAGGCGACAATGACGAGCAGCATCGCCAGCGGCAGCTGGAGGCTCAGCATGAGGATCGCCACGAAGGCCAGGATGAAGGAGCCGGTGACCACCTTGCGGATGCCGATCTTGTCCGCCAGCACGGAGGCGCTGATGGAGCCGACTATCGCGCCGGCGTTGAGGACCAGCAGGAACGTCAGGGCATCCCCGAGCTGGAAGCCGGCCTGGCGCATGATCTGCGGAAGCCAGGTGTTCAGCCCGTAGACCAGCAGCAGCCCGCAGAAGTTCGCGAGCGCAAACAGGACGGTGGAGCGGAGCCACTTGCGGGTGAACAGGGTCTTCATGGCTGACTTCGGCGCCTCGGCACCGGTCTTGACGTCCTCTGCGGTGACGATGTCCGAGTAGACCAGGCCGTAGCGGTCCGCGGTGGCCCTGGCTTCTTCGATGCGCTGTTTGCGGGCCAGGTACGCCACCGATTCGGGCAGGACCTTCCAGGCGACGGGGAGCAGGGTGAGAAGAGGCAGGGCGCCGATGGCGTACATCCAGCGGAAGTCGATGTGCGGCAGGAGGTTGATGGCAAGCAGCGAGGCGCCGACGCCGCCCACGGAGTACCCGCTGAACATCACCGCGTTGGCGATCTGGCGGCGCTCCTTGCGGGCGTATTCGACCGTCAGCGCAATGCAGGTCGGCACAATGCCCCCCAGGCCCAGGCCTGTCAGGAACCGCAGGAAGCCGAACACCTCGGCGGACGGCGCGAAGGCCGTGAGCAGCATGCAGATGGAGAACCACGCGATGCAGGCGAGCATGATGCGGCGGCGGCCCAGCTTGTCTGTCAGGATGCCGACCGAGAGCGTGCCGACCAGCATGCCCACCAGGGCGAGGCTGCCGATCAGGCCGGCCTGCGCGGGGGTGACGCCCCATTCCTGGAATTTCAGGATCGTGGGGACGGTGGATCCGTAGACCACCAGGTCGTAGCCATCAAAGACGATGGCCAGGAAACACAGGATGAGGACGGCGTGGCCCTTCCAGCGGGTCGTGGCCTCGTTGCGCAACTCAGTCGACATTGACTGCGTCATGGATCTACCTCTCGTTGAGATTTCATGGGGATTTGTGCGGTGGCTCACATGCTGTGCCCACTGTGTCACGCTTTGATTCCGACAGTAAACAAGTCAGCATATATCGTTTACGTAACGATCGTCAGGTATTATCCGGCCGGCGTCAGTGGCCCTTGAACGCCTCGGCGAGCCACCAGGCGCCGCCGTCGGACGAGATCTTGGCATCGATGACCAGCGGGCGGGCGGGCCTCTCGCGCACCCAGGCGCGGACCTCCTCGAGATCCGCCACGCTGCGGACCGTCACTGCGTCCGCGCCGAAGCCCCGGGCGATCGCGGCGATGTCCGTGTCCGGGAAGGTCACGGTACTCAGATCGACGGCGGGGCCGACGGCGGGACCGTTACCGTCCGCAGCTCCCGCGCCAAAGTGGTGGACTTCCGCCCCGTAGCCTGCATCGTTGTAGATGATGCAGACGAGCGGCAGCTCCAGCCGGACGGCGGTCTCCAGTTCGCTGATGCCCATCAGGAAGCCGCCGTCCCCGGCACCGAGCACGGGCAGCCGGTCCGGCCGGGCCAGCGCAGCCCCGATCGCGGTGGAGAGCCCGAGACCGATCGACTGGAAGGCCTGCGTGAAGCAGAACCCGAACTCGTCCGGGACCTTCAGATAGGTGCTGGGATAGCCCATGAAGTTGCCGGAGTCGATCGAGACGATCCGCTCCGCCGGCAGGATGGCGTCCAGTTCGCGGCTCAGCTCCCGCGGATCGATCCGTCCGCCGCCGGAGAGGTCCGGCGTTTCGACGTCGTTCCAGCGCGAGCGTTCTGCGATGGCCGCCGCGTTCCGCGCGGTGCGGTACCGCTGCGCCGGGGCCGGCTGGAGCGTCCGCAGCTCCGTGAGGACATCCGCCGCTGTCAGCGCGGCATCCCCCACCACGCCCAGGCCGATGGGCCGGTTGGCACCAAGCGCGGAGTCCTCGACGTCGACCTGGGCCACGGCGGTCCCGTCCGAGATCAGGTGGCCGTGCCGCATGGTCCACATGTTCAGGGCGCAGCCCCAGCCGACGATCAGGTCGGCGCCCTGGATCAGCTCGGCGCTCAGTGGTGAGGAGAATCCGCCCGAGATCCCGAGGGCGAACTCCTCGTTGTGGAACAACCCGTTCGCCACCGCGGACGTGGCCACGAGGGCACCGGCGTGGGCGGCAAGGCTGAGCAGTTCCTCCCGCGCATTCCTTGCCCCGCGGCCTGCCACAAAGACCGGGCGCTCCGCGGCGTTGATCAGGTGTGCCAGGCGCCGGACGCTGGGGGCGGCGGGGCGGACCGGCTGGGCTTCGGCGACGGCGGCCGGGTGCGCTGCCGCCCGTGCGCTTGCCGGCGCCGGGGCGGACTGGACGTCGAGGGGCAGGTTGAGCACCACGGTGCGGCGTTCGTTCCGGGCGGTGCGGAAGGCCCGGAGGGTGTCCGCGACGGCGGTGGCCGGGGAATGGATCCGCTCGCTCACGGCTCCGACGCTGCGGGCGAGGGCGTCCTGGTCGATCTTGAAGTTGGAGCGGACAGCGGATCCCTGGGTGTCGGCCGTCAGCACGATCAGCGGCGTGCGGCTCTTGGCGGCTTCCCCGATCCCGGTGACGGCGTTGCTCAGCCCGCAGCCCTGGTGTGTGCTCACGACGCCCACCCGGCCGGACATCCGGGCGTAGGCGTCGGCCATTGTGGCGGCGCCGCCCTCGTGCCGGGCGGCGGTGAAGGGCACCCCGGCCAGGCGCAGGGCGTTGGTCACCTCGAAGTTGCCGCTGCCGACGACGCCGAAGACATGCCCGACGCCGAGCTCCGCCAGGGTCCGGCCCACCAGCTGGGCGACCGTCCCGGCTGCCTGCTGCGCCGGAGCCCCGTCTGTGTCCCGGGCCGTGTCCCGTGCCGCTTCGACGGGCTCGCGGGAGGCTTCAAAGGTGCCGGGGGAAATGTGTGAAGCTACTACCATGGACTTACCTTCCATTGAGTAATGCACCGGTTGAGTACTGCACTGGTTGAGTGCCGCACTGCTGCTGACTGCTCTTCGAACTTCCAGGCGGCATCCATGAACCCCACCCAGTCCCTTCCGTGCACGGCCACGACGGCGACTCTGGAACGGACCATCGAATGGGTGGATACGGATGCCGCGGGGCACCAGCACAATTCGGCGGTGCTCCGCTTTGTTGAGGCCTGCGAGGCCAAGTTGTTCCGGGACCTGGATCTGCCGGAGTATTTCCCGACGGCCCCGCGGGTTCGCCACGAGGTCAACTACCGGGCGAAGTTGTACTTCGGCCAGCAGGTCACCACCACCGTAGTGGTGGAGAAAATCGGCCGCACGTCCATGACGTTCAGCTTTGAAGTGTGGGGCGAGCCGTTCCGCGGCGAACCCCGCGCCCTTGCCGCCCACGGGTCCTTCGTCACCGCCCATGTGGCCCAGGGCGGCACGGCCGCCACCCCGTGGCCGGCGGAGCTGACGGCCAAGGTCACCGCCCGCGAGGCCTCCGGCCGGGACTAACCCGTCCGGACGCTGCCCGGCACCGCGCCTTTGCGGCACCGGGCATTGGGCCCGGGCAGCGGCCCTCCAACCGGCGCTAGACCGACGCCGGCACCTTGGCCGGCGTCCAGCGCAGGTGCGTCGGCAGTTCGGCGGCCTCCGGCTCCCGCACGAGCGCCAGCCGGGGCCGGACCGCGTCGGTGCGCGCCGCCGGTGGCTTCCGGCTTCCGGCCCGGAACTGCTGCGGCCAGGCGGCGCCGGGCCCCCGGTAGTCCTGCTCGATCGCCGCATGCAGGGTCCACTGCGGATCGAACAGGTGCGTACGGCCGAGGGCGCAGAGGTCCGCGCGGCCTGCCAGCAGGATTGAGTTGACGTCGTCGTAGGAGGACACCGCCCCCACCGCGATCACCGCGACGCCTGCCTTGTGCGCCACTTCCTGCCGGATCCGGTCCGCGAACGGCGTCTGGTAGCTGCGGCCGTAGGCTGGTTTCTCCTCCTTGACCACCTGGCCGGAGGAGACGTCCACGCCGTCGGCGCCGTGCTCCACGAACGCCCGGGCAATCGCGACGGCGTCGTGCTCGTCGTTGCCGCCGGGGGCCCAGTCCGTCGCCGAAAGCCGCACGGTCAGCGGCTTGTCCGCCGGCCAGGCGGCGCGGACGGCGTCGAATACCTCCAGCGGGTAGCGCAGCCGGTTCTCCAGCGGTCCGCCGTATTCGTCGCTGCGCCGGTTGGCCAGCGGCGAGAGGAACGAGGAGAGCAGGTAGCCGTGCGCGCAGTGCAGCTCCAGCAGGTCGAAGCCCGAGGCGGCCGCACGGACGGCGGCGGCGACAAACTCGTCCCGGACCCGGTCCATTTCAGCGCGGCTGATTTCCCGCGGCGCCGGGCTGCCGGGGCCGTACGGGATAGCCGAGGGGCCCACCGGCTCCCAGCCGCCCTCGGGAAGCGGTTCGTCGATGCCTTCCCACATGAGTTTGGTGGAGCCTTTGCGGCCGGAATGGCCAAGCTGGACGCCGATGGCCGCCGTCGAGCGCTCGTGTACGAACTCGACGATCGTGCGCCAGCTCTCCTGCTGGGCCTCGTTGTAGAGGCCGCTGCAGCCCGGCGTGATGCGGCCGGTCTCGGAGACGCAGACCATCTCGGTCATGACCAGGCCGGCGCCGCCGAGGGCCTTGCCCCCGAGGTGGACCAGGTGGAAGTTGCCCGGGACGCCGTCGGTGGCGGAGTACATGTCCATCGGGGAGACGACGATCCGGTTCTTCAGCTCCAGCCCGCCGATCCGGTACGGCTGGAACATGGCAGGGGCACTGGACGCGATGCCCTGCGTGCGGGCGAATTCCTCATCCACGCGGGCCGCGAACTCGGGATCGCGCAGCTTGAGGTTGTCGTAGGTGATCCGGCGGCTGCGGGTGAGCAGGTTGAAGCAGAACTGCACCGGGTTCTGGTCCTTGTACATTCCGATGTTCTCGAACCATTCCAGCGAGGCCTGGGCTGCCCGCTGGGTGGATTCGACCACCGGCCGGCGCTCGGTTTCGTAGGCTGCCAGGGCGGCCTCAAGCTCGGCGTGCTCGTGCAGGCAGGCCGCCAGGGCGAGGGAGTCCTCCATGGCCAGTTTGGTGCCGGAGCCGATGGAGAAGTGCGCGGTGTGGGCGGCATCGCCGAGGAGCACGATGTTGCCGTGCCGCCAGGACTCGTTGCGGACCGTGGTGAAGTTGAGCCACTTGGAGTTGTTGACCAGGACTTCGTGGCCCTCAAGCTCTTCGGCGAAGATGGCACGGATCGCGTCGACGGCCGCCTCGTCGCTTTCGCCGGGCCGGAAGACCTGGTGCTCGGTGGCGTCGAATCCGGCGTTGCGCCACACGTCCTCGTGCATTTCGACGATGAAGGTGCTGCCCTCGTCCGAGTACGGGTAGCCGTGGATCTGCATGACGCCGTGCTCGGTGTCCTTGACGAAGAACTTGAACGCCTCAAAGACGAGGTCGGTGCCCAGCCACATGTACTTGGACTTGCGGACGTCCAGGCTGGGCCGGAACACCTCTGCAAAGCGGGAACGGACGGCGGAGTTCAGGCCGTCCGCGGCGAGGACCAGGTCGTAGTCCCGGCTGAGTTCCTCAACGTCGGGCGCCAGCGTGCTGAAGCGCAGGTCGACGTCGAGTTCGGCGCAGCGGCGCTGCAGCAGCTCGAGCAGCTCTTTCCGGCTCATGGCGGCGAAGCCCTGCCCGCCGACGGTGTGCTGACCGCCCTTGAAGTGGATGTCGATGTCGGTCCAGCGGGCGAAGCGCTCGGACATGTACTCGGCGATCACGGTGTCCGCGTTGCCGATTCCGCCGAGGGTCTCGTCGCTGAAGACGACGCCGAAGCCGAACGTGTCGCTTGCGGCGTTGCGTTCCCAGACGGTGACCTCGTGGTTCGGGTCCAGCTGCTTCATGAGGGCGGCGAAGTACAGTCCGCCCGGACCGCCGCCGATGATTGCGATTTTCATGTGGTGCCTCTCAGGCGTTCTGGTGTTCGGGGGTGGCGGCGTCAGCGGCCAGCTGCTCGCGCAGCCGGAAGTGCTGGAGTTTGCCGCTGGGGTTGCGGGGCAGTCCGTCAACGAAGTTCACCTGCCGCGGGTACTTGTACGGGGCGATGGTCCGCTTGACGAAGTCCTGGATTTCCTTGCGCTTCGCGTCATCGGCCTCGACGCCATCGCGCAGCACGATGAAGGCGCAGACCACGCTGCCCCGGTCCGGGTCGGGCCTGCCGACGACGGCGTTTTCCATCACGTCCGGGTGCTGGTCAATCGCGGCTTCCACCTCCGGGGCGCCGATGTTGTAGCCGGAGGACACGATCATGTTGTCGGAGCGGGCCTGGTAGTAGAAGTAGCCGTCCTCGTCCCGGCGGAAGGTGTCGCCGGTGACGTTCCAGCCATTGACGACGTAGTCCAGCTGGCGGGAATCGTTGAGGTAGCGGCAGCCGGTGGGCCCGATCACGGCGAGGCGTCCGACGGCGTCCGGGCCGAGTTCCCCACCGTCGTCGTCCAGAATCGTGGCGCGGTAGCCGGGGACGGCCGTGCCGGTGGCGCCGGCGCGGATGTCCTCCCCGGCCGCGGAGATGAAGACGTGCAGCATTTCGGTGGCACCGATGCCATTGACCAGCTTCAGGCCGGTGCGTTCATGGACCGCGCGCCAGGTCTCGGCCGGCAGGTGCTCACCGGCTGAGACTGCCGTGCGGAGGCTGGCGAGCAGCCCCTCGGCGCCTTCCTTGAGGATCGCCTTGTAGGCCGTCGGTGCGGTGAACAGGATGGTGGCCTTGGCCGCGTGCACGGCCTGCGCCAGTTCGAGCGGGGTGGCTCGTTCGGTCAGCAGCGAGGCGGCCCCGAAGCGCAGCGGGAAGACCACCAGGCCGCCCAGCCCGAAGGTGAAGGCCAGCGGCGGGGACCCCGCGAAGACGTCCTCCGGCGTCGGCGCAAGGATGTGCCGGGCGAAAGTGTCAGCGTTGGCGAGGATGTCGCGGTGGAAGTGCATGGTGATCTTCGGCGTTCCGGTGGTGCCCGACGTCGGGCCGAGCAGGGCGACGTCGTCCGCGGCGGTCGGGACGGCGCTGAACTCGCCGCTCTTGGCAGCACAGCGGGCGGTGAGGTCCGTGCCGGTGCTGCCCCCCATGGCCAGCACCGGCACGTCGTTTCCGGCTGCCTCGGCGAGGTCGTCCAGGAACCGGCTGTCGCACAGGGCGGCGGCCGGTGCGGTCAGCTCCAGCAGGGTCCGGATCTCGTTGGCGCGCAGTGCCGGCATGATCGTGACCACCACGGCGCCGGCCTTGAGCACGCCAAGCCAGGCCGCGACGAGCCACGGGTTGTTCGGCGAGCGGAGCATCACCCGGTTCCCGGGGACCACCCCCAAATCCTCAACCAGGACCTGGGCCACCTGGTTGGCGTGGCGCTGCAGCTCACCGTAACTCCAGGCGTTGCCGTCCGGGGTGAGCAGGGCCGGGCGCTCGGCACCGAAGCTGCGGACGGCGTCGTCAATCAGCGCGGCGGCGGCGTTGAGCTGTTGCGGGTACTGCAGTTCCGGGAGGGTGAACTCCAGCGCGGGCCACTGCTCTGCCGGCGGCAGATTGTCACGCGCGAAGGTGTCCTGGTGCGCCGAGGGCGTCAGTTCCATGGCAAACCTTTCGTATCGTCATTGATAAGAGGTCACTGATAAGAGGTCACAGCTAAGAGGTCACAGCTAAGAGGTGGAACGGCTCATCGATTGCTCCGTAACGGCCGTCATGGCGGCCCAAAAGGGCAGTTACGGAGCAGTCGACATCCGGATCATGCCTTCCTGGACCACGGTGGCCAGGAGCCGGCCCTGCCGGTCGTAGAAGTGGCCCTGCGCCAGGCCGCGGCTGGCCTGGGCGGAGACTGCTTCCTGGACGTACAGCAGCCAGTCGTCCACCCGGCCTTCGCGGTGGAACCACATGGCGTGGTCCAGGCTGGCCGTGACCAGGCCCGGATCGCCCCATGCGTAGCCGTGCACCCGGAGCACCGGTTCCAGGATGGTGTAGTCGCAGACGTAGGCCAGCGCCGCGCGCTGCAGATCCGGGTCATCCGGGAGCCGGTCGAAGGCCTTGACCCAGACTGCCTGGTGCGGCACCTGCTCCCCCTCAACGCTGAGGTAGACGGCGCCCGGCACATGCCGCATGTCGAAACTGCGGCCGCCGGACCAGTAGGCCGCGGCGTCGCCTTCGACGCCGTCAAGCACGTCGGCGGAGGACGGCAGCGACTCCGGATCCGGGATCCCGGCCGGCATGGCACGGGCGAATTCCTCGCCGGATTCCTCCGCGTGGAAGGAGGCCATGGCCACGTAGACGGTCTTGCCGCCCTGGTAGGCGCGGACCTGCCGGGTGGAGTAGCCCCGCCCGTCGCGGAGCCGCTCCACCTCGTAGCGGACTTCGGCGCCGATGTCCGCCGGCCGCATGAAGTAGCTGTGCATCGAGTGCAGCGAGCGGTCATCCCCCACCGAGCGCATCGCTGCAGCCGCGGCCTGGGCCACCATGTCTCCGCCGTAGGCCTTGGGCCACGGCACGTACTGCGTCGTGGCGGTGTAGGCCTCGTCGAGGAACTCCGGTTCGATCGGCGTCAGCTCGAGGGCGGACAGCAGGATCTCCGACGTCGGAGTCATGCCCGGCGGTACCCGGCGAGCACGGAGTCGTCGACGTCCTCGAGGTTCACCACAATGTTTTCCGGGGTGCGGGCCGTGAGCCAGACGAGTTCCTCGGTGATGCTCATGTTGGCTTCCACGTGCGGCATGTACGGCGGGACGAAAACCCAGTCGCCCTCGGTCATGTCGATGAACTCCTTGTAGTCCTCGCCGAAGTAGATCCGGCCGTGGCCGCGCAGCACGTAGCCGCCGGTCTCGGCTTCGCCGTGGTGGTGCGGGAAGGAGCGGTAGCCGGGTTCGTTGCTGACCTGGCCGTACCAAATCTTTGTAGCAGGGGTGTGCTGCTGGCTGACACCGGAGATCCGGACGGCCCCGCCGGACTGGCCGGTGTCGCGGTGCTCAGCACCCCTGCGGGTCACGACGGGGACAACCTGCGCTGTCAGCTGATCTGCGATCTGTTCGGTCATGGTGATTCCTCTCTGTCGGCGGCAGCCTGGGTTGCCGCCACTGGGTAGTGTGGGGTGCGTGTGAGCCGGTGGCGTCAGAGACGGACCGTGTTGGTGAGCGTGCCGATGCCCTCGACCTCGGTGGTGACGACGTCGCCGTCGTGCAGGAAGCGGGGCGGGACGGCGCCCATGCCGACACCGCCGGGGGTGCCGGTCAAGATGACGTCGCCGGGGCTCAGCCGGGTGAAGGTGGAGATATAGGACAGCAGGGCGGCCGCGGTGAAGACGAGTGTCCTGGTGTTGCCGTTCTGGACCTCTTCGCCGTTAACCAGGCAACGGACCCGGACGCCGGCCTCGGGGTCGCACTCGTCCGGGGTCACAAGTACGGGACCCAGCGGGGTGGTGCGGTCAAAGGCCTTGCCCTGGAACCACTGCAGGGTGCGGCTCTGCCAGTCCCGCATGGAGATATCGTTCGCCACGGTGTAGCCGGCGATCGCGGCCGAGGCTTCCTCCGGCGAGGCATTCTTGAGCGGGGCGCCGACGACGACTGCCAGCTCCGCCTCCCAGTCCAGCCGGGCGCCGTGCCCGGCGGCGTCAATGACCTCGCCGTCGCCGATCAGGGTGTCCGCGTACTTGGCGAACAGGGTGGGGTATTCCGGCAGCTCCCGGCCCATTTCCGCGATGTGGTCCGCGTAGTTCAGGCCACAGCAGATGACCTTGGCCGGGCGCGGCAGCACGGTGGCGAACCGGGCGGCGCTTACGGGGATGGACTCACCCGGGAGGCCGCCAGCGGTTTCCGCGGCGGCAACGGCTGCAGCTGCCTGCTCCCGCCAGCCGGCGCTTCCCAGCAGTTCGCTGAGGTCCTGTGCGGCCAGCAGCACAAACCGGTCCCCGGACTGCACGGCGGCGCGGGTGGCAGGGCCGCCCCTGGCGTCGCGGGCTGCCGTAATAACGGTCGCAAGGCGCATGTTTCTTCACTTCCGGTTCGACGGCGGAACCGGCCCCTTTGCCGATTCCGGTGACGTGTCCACTGCGCCATCCCCAACGAGGGTATGTCGACATTTTTACGGTCGTCACATATGCTCAAGTTAACACGGATTCACCGGTTTGGGTAGACCCGTTCCGGTTCCGGATCCGGTCAACGGCCGGCGCCGACCGGCCCGTAGTTACCCTCGCATTTACCAAAAGCACCGCCGACTCAATACCGCCGACTCAACGAGGAGCCACCATGAACCACAAGGTCATCAACCCCGCAGCCCTGGCCAAGCCCTCCGGCTTCGCCCACGGCATCCTGGCCGGCAACACCGTGTTCCTGGGCGGCCAGACGGCCATGGACAGCAACGGCACCATTGTTCCCGGCGGCATCGTGGAGCAGTTCCGTCAGTGCTTCTCCAATGTCCTCACCACGCTGGCTGAGGCCGGGGGCATGCCCTCGGACCTGGTCAACGTCACCATCTACCTGACCGACGTCGAGGACTACCAGAAGAACGGCCGCGAAATCGGGCGGATCTGGCGCGAGATGGCGGGCACCGACTATCCCGCGATGGCCGGCGTCGGCGTCACCCGGCTCTGGCAGGCCGAGGCGCTGATCGAAATCCAGGCCATCGCCGTCGTGTCAGGCCAGGGCTAGGACTACTACGCGGTAGCGGAACTTCCCGTGGCCCCCAGCAGCCGTTCGGCATGCTGGCGGGCCGGGCCGTTCAGGAGACGGTGCAGTTCCGCGAAGATCCGCTCCGCGGTCAGCCCGTGCCAGCCCGGCGGCAGGAACTCCTCGGGCAGGCCCGGATCCAGATAGGGCAGCCGGCGCCACTGGGTGAGGAGCTGGACGTAGTCCGCGAAGGCCGCCCGGTCGGCGTCGGGCCCGGACGCCGGCGCGCCCGCCGATTCCCAGCGTTCCAGCACCGGAGCGAAGCGTTCGATGAACTCCGCGTAAAGCGATTCAAGTGCCGGAAGGTCCCACCATCGGGAGACTTTGTCCTTGACGTCCTCGGCGGTCAGGTGCTCCGCCTTGAAGAACTCCACGTATTCCATCAGCCCTGTCCGCTCGAGCTGGTGCCTGATGTCCTCATAGGTGTTGCCCGGGGCAATCCAGAGCCCGGGCGTCACGGAACCGAAGCCCATCCGGGTCAGCATGCTGCGCAGCTGGTGGCGAAGGTGGCGCTGCGATTCCGGGACGGAGAAGGCGATGAGGAGCCAGCGGTCGGCCGCCGTCGCCCGCCGGGGCGAAAAAATGCGGCGGTCGCCCTCCTGGAAGACATCCTCCAGGTTGGGGGCCAGCCGGTAGGCGGCCACGCCGCCCTGTTTGACACTCTCCAGCACACCGCGGCGCTTGAGCCGGGACACGGAAGAGCGCACCCCGGACGACTCGACGCCAAGGTCGTCCAGCATGGAAATCAGCACCGAGACGGGCAGGGCGCCGCCGTTTGAGCGCCCATACAGGCCGTAAATCGTGACGATTAGCTGCTGGTGCCGCGGGGTCAGCCGGGGAACGGCGCTTCCGCCGGCAGGCTCGGCGTCCGGGTCGGCGTCCAGCGGCGGCGCTGGGTCTTCTACCACCGTCGGCCTTCCCTCGGGAGAACAGTCATGGATCTAGGCTATAGAGGTCTGCGCGCCCCGACGGCCATGACGCTCCGCGAACCGGTGCCGTGCCGCGTCCGGCGAAGCCGCTGCCCGCTTGGTCGGGGGCTGGGGACCGGCCGGCCCCGCCCGTTTGACGGAGATGGCCGCTCTGCGGAGCGGTTAGCGACCATCTCCGGCAAACGGAGGAGTGCGCTGCCCACGATTTCGACCGCGTGACCTGTTCGGAGAACGCCCGCGGCTGGGGTAAGGTAAATCTCGTTGTTTCACTGGGGCAAAGTCCAGCACGCTGGCTGGCCCCACTGCGGCTGTAGCTCAATGGTAGAGCGCTAGCTTCCCAAGCTTGATACGCGGGTTCGATTCCCGTCAGCCGCTCCAATCCACTCCCGCGCTTTGCGCCGCTCCCAGGGCTCCTATTAGGTAGCTACCTGTATCGTCAGAAGTCAGGAACCTCTTCGGTTCCGCTACAGGAGCAATCATGGCTGACAAGTCCCCCCGTCAAGCAGCATCCAAGAAATCCGGCAAATCCATCAAGGAAAAGCGCGCTGACAAGAGGGCCGCTTCTGCGCCGGCCAGCTCCCTGGACAAGGTGACCGCCACAAAGACGGCGAGCCCCAAAAAGAAGTGACCGGTTCCTCGAACCACCTCACCCTCGGCATCCTCGCCAGCACGCGCAAACCGGATGAGCGACGCCTCCCCATCCACCCCCTGCACCTGGACCGCATCGCGCCGGAAATCCGGGAACAGCTGATCCTCGAGGAAGGCTACGGCGAGCGCTTCGGCCTTTCCGACGCCGAGCTCGCGCCCCTCGTGGGGCGCATCGCGCCGCGACAGCAGCTGCTGGCGGACGCCGACGTCGTCCTGCTGCCCAAGCCGCAGCCCGAGGACCTGGCCGAACTCCGGGACGGGCAGGTTCTCTGGGGCTGGCCGCACTGCGTCCAGGACCGGGCCATCACCCAGCTGGCGATCGACAAGAAGCTCACGCTCATCGCCTTCGAGGCCATGAACCACTGGGCCAGCGACGGCGGCTTCGGCCTGCATGTCTTCCACAAGAACAACGAACTCGCCGGCTACTGCTCCGTGCTGCACGCCCTGGCACTGACCGGTTCCACCGGAGACTACGGCCGCCGGCTGAGCGCCGTCGTGATCGGCTTCGGGGCCACCGCCCGCGGCGCCGTCACGGCGCTGAATGCCCACGGCGTGCACGATGTTCAGGTGCTGACCAACCGCGGGGTCGCCGCGGTTGGCTCGCCCATACACTCGGTCCGGATCGCGCAGTTCGACCACGACGACAAGGCACCCTTCCTGAGCGAGGTCATTACCGAGCGCGGGCGCGTGCCGTTGGCGCCGTTCCTCGCCGGCAGCGACATCGTGGTCAACTGCACGCTGCAGGACCCCAACGCGCCGCTGACCTACCTGCGCACCGAGGACCTGGCCGCCTTCAGGCCCGGCAGCCTGATCGTGGACGTGTCCTGCGACGAGGGCATGGGCTTCAGCTGGGCGAAAACCACCACCTTCGCCGAGCCGATGTTCCAGGTGGGCCACCACATCGACTACTACGCCGTGGACCACAGCCCGTCCTATCTCTGGAATTCCTCCAGCTGGGAAATCAGCGAGGCGTTGCTGCCGTTCCTCGAGACCGTGGTCGCCGGCCCCGGGGCCTGGGCGGAGAACGAGACCATCCGCCGCGCGATAGAAATCCGCGACGGCGTGGTCCTCAACCCGGACGTGCTGCAGTTCCAGCATCGGGAGCCGGAGTTCCCCCACCGCCCCCTGGCGCCCTAGTACTGCCGCACCTCTCCCGGTTTTCCGCGACGAAAGGACAGCCGCTGCGTGGATCCACGCAGCGGCTGTCCTTTTTCGGTGCGGAAACCGGCGTGGAAATCGGTGCGGAAAAGCTAGGGCGTGGCGGCTGCCGGCCGCCCGCCCTCGTTCCGGACGATCCGCAGCAGCCGGCGCCGGTCCTTCAGGTCCACCTTGAGCATGAGCTGCCCGCGCCGGGCGAGCACGACGCCGACAGTCGCGGCGGCCAGCATCGGCACGCCCCCGGAAACCAGGACAGCGGTGTGCGGGTTAGCGTGCTCGGCCAGCCAGCCCATCATTGGCCCGCCGATTGCCTGGCCGCCGATCAGCACCATGATGTACAGGCTCATGACCCGCCCGCGGATGGCCAGGTTGGAGCTGACCTGGACCAGCTGGTTGGCGGCGGTCAGGAACATCAGGCACCAGAACCCGGCCAGCACCATGGCCGCGCCGAACCACACCATCGACGGCGCCAGGGAAGCCAGGCACAGCATGAGCCCGTACATCCCGGCGCCCAGGACCACCGAGCGCAGCCGCAATGCTCGCCGCCGGGCCGAGGTGATGGCACCGGCCAGCGCACCGAGCGCCACGAGGGTGTTGAGCAGCCCGTAGCCGCCGGCACCGGCGTCGTACACGTGGTCGGCAAACGCGGCCAGCAGCACCGGCAGGCTCATCGCGAACACGGCGATGAACCCGGCCATCAGCCAGGGCCAGTAGATGGTGGGCTTGCTGAGCGCATAGTCCAGCCCTTCCCTCAGCATGCCCCGGCGCTTGGCGACCGGCGTGCTGACATGCAGCTGGTCCTTGCGCAGGCTCAGGAGCATGGCCACCGTGAAGCAGCAGGCCACCGCGTTGGCGGCAAAGGCCCAGCCCGCACCCACGGCGGTCAGCAGGATCCCGGCGATCGCTGGACCGATCAGGCCGCCGAGCTGGAAGATCGTGGAGTTCACGCTGATCGCGTTTCGCAGGTAGCCGGGGCCCACGAGTTCGTTGACGAACACCTGACGGGCCGGCTGGTCCAGCACTGTCACGAGGCCCAGCACCAGTGCGATCGCGTAGACGTGCCCCACCTCGATCCTCTGGCTGAGCGCCAGGACGGCAAGGGCCGCGGCCAACGCGGCTGCCACCGACTGGCACAGCATGAGGATCTTCCGCTTCGCGAAGCGGTCCGCCATCATGCCGGCCCACGGGCCGAGGAACAGGGACGGCAGGAACTGCAAGGCCACGGTGATGCCGACGGCGGTGACGGAACCGGAGAGCTGGAGCACCAGCCAGTCCTGGGCGATCCGCTGCATCCAGAGCGCAATCACGGCGACGAAGTGCCCGATCGCGAAGATGCGGAAGTTGCGGACCTTCAGCGAAATGAATGTGTGGCGCCAGGGCAGGCGCTCGTTGACGACGGCGAGTGGTTGGGTGATGGTGTCCGGCAGGGAAGCTGCGTTCGCCTCTAGCGGCGGAGGGGGTGCCACGGAAAAGTCCTCAAATGAGCGGGTGAGCGGGATGGACTTAACGCTAGGCTGGCCCCAAGAGATTATGGAAGCCTATTCCAGGCATAACTCGCATTACAAAACGCAATGCGGTGTTTGCTGAACCCGATCCGGGAGACCCCGATGTTCGAACCCGCCCAGCTCCGCTCGTTCCTGGCCGTGGCCGAAACCTTGAGTTTTACCAAGGCCGCGGAACGCCTTGGCCTGGCCCAACCCACCGTCAGCCAGCACGTCCGCAAGCTGGAGGCCGCCGCCAAGCGGGTGCTGATTGCCCGGGACACCCGGGATGTGCGTTTGACCGACAACGGCGATGCCATGGCCGGGTTCGCCCGAAGCATCCTCTCCGCGCACGACTCCGCCGCCCGCTATTTCTCCGGATCCGCCATGCGCGGGCGCCTGCGCTTCGGCACGGCCGACGATCTCGCCATCACCGGGCTGCCCCGCATCCTCCGGGAGTTCCGGCAGATCTACCCGCAGATCAACCTCGAGCTGACGGTGGGCCAGAGCGACCAGCTCTACAAGCGCCTCAACGCCGGTCAGCTGGACCTCGTCTTCGTGAAATGGGTGGCGGGGGCCAAAGACGGGACCGTGGTCCAGCAGGACGCCTTCGCCTGGGTCGGCCTGGAGCAGACCGCGCTGGATCCGGCCGATCCTGTTCCGCTGATCGCCTATCCCTCCCCCAGCCTGAGCCGGAAGCTGGCGATCGACGCCCTTGAGGCCACGGGCCGCACCTGGCGGATCACCTGCACCACGCGGCAGATCAGCGGCGTGCTGGCCGCCGTCCGGGCCGGCATTGGGGTGGCGGTCATGCCTTCCTCCCTGGTGCCGGAGGACTTGAAAATCATCACCCGCCGCTTCGATCTGCCGCCCGTGGGCGACGTCGATTTCACGCTCATCCGCAACCCGCTGGCCAATACCGAGGTGATCGATGCCCTCACGCAGGCGATCGTTGGCCGGACCCTGAAGCGCCCGGCCTGAAGCGCCCGGCCTGCTGCCCTGGCGGGCCGCGTCCCGGCGCGGATCCTTCCACGGTACTTACGGGACGGACTACCCGGACGGGAGCAGTACTTACTTGACCATTGAACGGTGCAGGTACTTCATCTATCCTGTCACTACTTACGATCAACCGTTCGAGGTCAAGAAGTGGCCCGCGACAACGATTCGAAAAACGAACGCTGTCCGTCGCTGATGCCGTGTGGCTGGCGCCGGAGCGTTCGGGATAGGCCGCCAATGATGCCAGCCATTAACCACCCCCGATTGTCCACTCCCCACGCGCCCAAGGCCGCCCGTCCGGGAACCGCGCCGGCGCACCCCGCAGCGGCCATGCACCACCCGGGCACAGCATTGCACTCCAGCCTGGGCCACCGGGACATTCACCCGGCCACCCTGGCGGATTCCGACTATGTTGCCAGTCCGTTCTGCGAACACTGCGGCACGGACGAGTTCATTTACCTGGAGACCTTCGTCCCGGCCACGCACCGAAGGGACGGCTCCGTCAGCAAGCTCGGCGAAGTCACCTACTTCTGCTCGGGCTGCGATGACTTTTCCGCCCACGCGGTCCCGGCTTCGTGGGCGCCGCCGGGCTGGTACTTCGGCTAAGCGGCACGGCGTCTAACGCCCCGGCGCTCGGCGCCGTCACTGCCACTTACACTGCCACCACCGCTGCCGCCGCCACTGACACTGCGGCCGCCACTGACACTGCGCAGCGCGGCCCCCTTTAACGCCGTCGCCGCCGTGCCGCACCTGACGGTGCCTGCACGGCGGCGATGGCGTTTTAGCACGCCCGGGCTAGACGACTAACTGCCTAGATAAGGGCGTCCGAGATGTCGTTGGGCGTCCCGAATCGGTGCGCCGTGATGCTGATGGCCTGCTCGTGCAGGAACGGCAGCAGCTCCACGCGTCCGGCTTCCGTGACGGGGTGGACATACACCGCCAGGTCCGGACGGCCGCCCGTGGCCTCGGACAGTGCCTTGGCGTCCCCGCCGATCAGCCGGATCCGGGCGCCGGAAAGCTTGCCCGCCGCGGCGAGCGTGCCGGCGGAAGCGAGCCATTCGGCGTCGTTCTCAACAGTGGCGGCGATGCCAAGCCCGGACAGGACCGCGCGCAGCTGGGCGGGCAGTTCGACGGCGGTGGAGATCGTCAGGTCGGACCCGGCCAGGACGCCCGCGGCGACGGTCCGGACCAGGCCTGCCAGCGGCTCGCCTTCCGAGAGGCGGACGGTGACGGGCAGGGCACGGTAGCGGAACACGTTGCGCTCCGCGCTCAGGCCCGAGACGTCCTTCGCGGTGCCGAACTCTTCGGCCCAGGCACGGGCGTCGGAGGCGAGCGCGCGCTGCAGCGGTGCGAGTTCGTCGGCTGTCAGGAAGCCCTTGGCCGCGTCCTCGATCCGGCGGACGCCGGAGTGGGCGGGAGCAGTGCCCGGCGTGCCGGCGGCGGTGCTGGGCTTGCTGACCCATTCGCCGAGGCCGACGAGGTAGTTCGGCCCGCCGGCCTTGGTGCCGGCGCCGACGGCGGATTTCTTCCAGCCGCCGAAGGGCTGGCGCTGGACGATCGCGCCGGTGATGCCGCGGTTGACGTAGAGGTTGCCGGCCTGGATGGTGTCCAGCCAGATCCCCAGCTCATCGGTGTTCAGCGAGTGCAGGCCCGCGGTGAGACCGTATTCGATCTGGTTCTGGATCGCGATGGCCTCCTCGAGGGTCTCTGCCGTCATGACGCCCAGGACCGGGCCGAAGAACTCGGTGAGGTGGAAGTAGGATCCGCGGCGGACGCCTGAGCGCACGCCGGGGCTCCAGAGCTTGCCCGTATCATCGAGCTTCCGCGGCTCAACGGCCCAGGTCTCGCCCTCGCCGAGGGTGGTGAGGGCGTTCAGGAGCTTGCCCTTGGCGGGCTCGATGATCGGGCCCATCTGGCTCGCCGGATCCTCCGGGTAGCCGACCTTCAAGGAGGTGACGGCGTCGATCAGCTGGTTGTGGAAACGCTTCGATTTCGCCACGGAGCCGACGAGGATCACCAGCGAGGCGGCGGAGCACTTCTGGCCGGCGTGGCCGAACGCGGAGTACGCGACGTCCTTGGCCGCGAGGTCCAGGTCCGCGCTCGGGGTGACGATGATGGCGTTCTTGCCGCTGGTCTCGGCCAGCAGGGGCAGGTCCTTGCGGAAGGAGCGGAACAGCTCGGCGGTCTCGTAGCCGCCAGTCAGGATGACGCGGTCCACGGCCGGGTGGGAAATCAGCTGCTGGCCCAGTTCCCGCTCGCCCAGCTGGACCATGGTGAGGACGTCGCGGGGAACGCCGGCCTCCCAGAGGGCCTCGATCATGACCGCGCCGCTGCGGCGGGCCTGCTTGGCGGGCTTGATCACGACGGCGGAGCCGGCGGCGAGGGCGGCCAGGGTGGAGCCGGCCGGGATGGCGACCGGGAAATTCCAGGGCGGCGTCACGACGGTGAGCTTGGCCGGAACGAAGGTGGCGCCGTCGACGTCGTCGAGTTTGCGGGCGGACTCGGCGTAGTAGTGCGCGAAGTCCACTGCCTCGCTGACCTCGGGGTCGCCCTGGTCGATCGTCTTGCCGGTCTCGGATGCCATGACCTCGAGGAGGTCCGCGCGGCGGGCCTCCAGAACGTCGCCGGCGCGGTGCAGGATTTCGGCGCGCTCGGCGCCGGAGAGTGCGCCCCAGGCCTTGCCCTTCTCGACGGCGGTGTCGATGACCGTGTTCAGGGTTGCGGCATCGTTGATCGTGGCGGCCTCGACGGCGGCGTTGCCCAGAGCCGACGTAGCCACGCGGCCCAGGATGGCGCGGCCCCAGTCACGGTTCACGGGCAGCGACGGATCAGTGTCCGCGGTGTTCTCGAAGGAGTCGTGCGGCAGCGGCGCGGCCGGGAGGGCGCGGTTCTGCAGGCGGTTCGGGGCCGGGACCTCGTCGTCGAGCTTGGCGAGCGAGGCGAGGAAGCGCCGCTTCTCACGCTCGAAGAGGGACTCGTTTTCGCTGAGTTCGAAGACGGCGGACATGAAGTTGTCCTGGCTGGCGCCCTCTTCGAGGCGGCGGATCAGGTAGGCGATCGCGACGTCGAACTCGGCGGGATGGACCACGGGCGTGTAGAGCAGGAGGGAGCCGACGTCCTTCTTGACGGCTTCGGCCTGGCCCT
Source organism: Arthrobacter sp. Bi26 (assembly GCF_918697925.1). Classification (GTDB taxonomy): domain Bacteria; phylum Actinomycetota; class Actinomycetes; order Actinomycetales; family Micrococcaceae; genus Arthrobacter. The sequence continues at coordinate 6,783 of NZ_CAKKMF010000017.1, read as the reverse complement.
GGGCCATGCCGAGCAGCATCTCGAATTCGATGCCGGACTCCACGCCGCGCTGCTTGGCCAGGAGCCAGGCGAAGGCGATGTCGAAGAGGTTGTGGCCGGCGACGCCGATCCGGATGTTGCGGATCCGGTCCGGGTGCAGCGAGTAGTTGATGACCCGCTTGTAGCTGGTGTCCGAGTCCTGCTTGGTGTTCCAGGTGGCGAGCGGCCAGTCATGCAGGGAGGCTTCGACCTGCTCCATCGGCAGGTTGGCGCCCTTGACGACGCGGACCTTGATGGCGGCGCCGCCGTCGGCGCGGCGGGCGGCGGCCCAGTCCTGCAGGCGGATCATGGCGGACAGGGCATCCGGGAGGTAGGCCTGGAGCACGATGCCGGCCTCAAGGTTCTTGAACTCGGGCTTGTCCAGGATCCGGGTGAAGACCGCGATGGTCATGTCCAGGTCCTTGTATTCCTCCATGTCCAGGTTGATGAACTTCGCCTTCTGCCCGGCGGCGGCGTAGGAGGCGGCGCGGGTGAAGAGCGGGGTGAGCTTCTCCACGACGTGCTCCACGGCCTCGTCGAAGGCCCACGCGGAATGCGGCGCCACTGTGGAGGAGACCTTGATCGAGACGTAGTCGACGTCGGGCCGGGACAGCAGGGTGTGCGTGCCCTCGAGCCGGCGGGAGGCCTCGTGCTCGCCGAGGACTGCCTCGCCGAGGAGGTTGACGTTGAGCTTGATGCCGTCCTTGCGGATCTTGGCGATGGCCGGGCCCAGCTTGGCGTCGGTGGCGTCGACAATGAGGTGGCCGACCATTTCACGCAGCACGCGGCGGGCGACCGGGATGACCACCTGGGGCAGGACCGGGGCCATCGTGCCGCCGAGGCGGACCGCGCTGCGCATGTACCAGGGCAGGAACGCCGGGACCTTGGGGGCCAGGGCGGCGAGGTTGCGGGCGGCGACCTGCAGGTCCTCCGGGCGGACGACGCCGTCGACGAAGCCGACCGTGAAGTCCAGGCCGTTGGGGTCCTTCAGGACCCCGGCGAGCTGCTCGGCCGAGGCGTCGACGGGCACCTTTGCGGCTTCGGTGAGCCAGTGGCGCACCAGCGCGATGGTGTCCTCGGCGAGGGCTGCGGCCTCAAGGACCGAAGAGCCTTCCGAAACGGCGGCGTGCGTGGCTTCGTTGCCTGCGGCGCTGCCTGCTGCGTTTCCGGTGATTGCGCCGGGCTCCGTGGAGATGTTGGTCATGGCTGGAACTCGTTCTTTCTCAAAATGTGGACCTCTTATGAATCAGTATGCGACCGGATTTTCATAAGATAAAGCGAAGTTTTCTGAGCAATACCGGTTAGAAAAACCGAAGCTTTGTTTTCCCGCCCGAACGTTCGGAAACCACCCCGAAACCTTAAAAACCCGTTGCGCTATCACTTCAGGGCCTTAAGACGTGTGAAGCACCGGGAATGGGAGCCATAAGTGATAGCGCAACGGGGAGGTGGGGTGGTTACGGCAGGGGGCGGTGCATCTCCACGATCTCCTCGTGCCGCGGGCTGTCCGGGTTCATTAGCGAGTTCTTGCGGCCGTAGCTGAAGTAGATGATCAGGCCGATCACGAGCCAGACGCCGAACCGCAGCCAGGTCTCCCAGTGCAGCTGGAACATCAGGAACAGCGAGGCAAACACACCGAACGCCGGAACCAGCGGCATCAGCGGCAGGCGGAAGGTCCGCGGGGCGTCGGGTTTCTTGTAGCGGAACACGATCACCGACACGCAGACGACGACGAACGCGGCCAGGATGCCGATATTGGTCAGGTCTGCCACGGCCTTGATCGGGAGGATGCCTGCCAGGACTGCGGCCCCGAGACCGGCAATCCAGGTCACGCGCTGCGGTGTGCCGTGCTGGTCCGTCTTTGAGAACCAGCCGGGCAGCAGGCCGTCGCGGCTCATCGAGAACCAGACGCGGGTGACGCCGAGGAGGAAGGTCAGCATCACCGTGAGGATGGACAGGACGGCGAAGACGGAGATGATCGTCGCGATCACCGGCAGCCCGACGCTGTTGAACGCGGAGGCGAAGCCGGCCTTGGGGTCGATCTCCGTGAAGTTCTGCATGCCGGTGAGCACCAGGGTGGCTGCGACATAGAGCAGCATGGCGATGATCAGCGAGAGGATGATCGCCTTCGGCATGTGCTTCTTGCCGTCGGTGGCCTCCTCCGCGGCGGTACTCATGGCGTCGTAGCCGAACACCGCGAAGAACACCGTGGCGGAACCGGCGACCACGGGACCGAAGCCGCTGGGGAAGAACGGGTTGTAGTTGTTGGTGTTTACGTAGAAGACGCCCAGGCCGATGATGAACAGGATCAGCAACACCTTGATGCCGACGGCGATCAGTTCGAAGCGTCCAAAGGTCTTGGTGCCGCGGGAGAGGATCCAAGTCACCAGCAGGCAGACGAGGATCGCGGGAAGGTTGATGATGCCGCCCGTGCCCTCATCCGGCGTCGAGGTCATCCAGGCGGGCATATGGATACCGATGCCGGAGAGGAACGCGTCGAAGTAGCCCGAGATGCCGATGGCCACCACGGCCACGATGGCGATGTACTCCAGCAGCAGGTCCCAGCCGATAAACCAGCCGATTATCTCGCCGAGGGCAACGTAGCCGTACGTGTAGGCCGAGCCTGCCCGCGGGATCATGCCGGCGAACTCGGCGTAGGACAGCGCCGCGGCGGCGGATGCCAGGCCGGCAATCAGGAATGAGATGAGCACGGCCGGGCCGACTCCGGGCTCGGTCTCGCTGCCGTGGGCCACCAAGCCCGCCAAAGAGAAGATGCCGACACCGATAATGCCGCCGACGCCGATGGCCGTTAACTGCCAGAGCCCCAGGCTCTTGTGCAATCCGCTGTGCTTGTTTTCTTCTTCAATGTCGTCGATGGGCTTGCGCCGCATGATCGACTGTGCCGAATCCTGTGTAGCCATCAGGGCCTCCTGCTTAGGTGTGATGCCCATCAATCCACCCTGTGATGGGCGTTACCGAGTGACAACAGTATGCAAGGCTGATTGCATTAGATAAAGTGAATTCTCTTAACGAATAACCATCAGAATTCACAAAGGAATAGCGATGCTTGACGTCCGGCGTTTGCGACTGTTGCGCGAACTGAAGATCCGGGGCACGTTGGCCGAAGTGGCCGAAGCGCTCCAGTACAGCCCGTCGTCAGTCTCGCAGCAGCTGGCCCTCCTTGAGAAGGAGGCCGGAGTGGAGCTCCTGCGCAAGACCGGGCGCCGGGTGCAGCTGACGCCCCAGGCCGAAGTCCTGGTGGCCCACACCTCCCAGCTCCTGGAGACCCTGGAGCAGGCGGAGGCGGACCTGGCCGCGTCGCTGACCACGGTCACAGGTACCGTGCGGATTGCGGTCTTCCAGTCCGCCGCGCTGGCACTCATGCCGGACACCCTGACCAGGATGTCCTCCAGCTACCCGGAAGTCCGGGTGGAAATGACCCAGCGGGAACCGGAGACCGCCCTTCACGAGACATGGGCCCGCGACTTCGACCTTGTGATCGCGGAGCAGTACCCGGGCCATGCCGCCCCGCACTACGCCGAACTGGACCGCGTGGCCCTGACCCGCGACGCCATCCGGCTCGCCGTTCCGCCCGCTTCGACCGGGCGTGACGCCATCAGGACGCTGGCCGATACCGCGGGACTGCCCTGGGTGATGGAACCGCGCGGAGCGGCCTCCCGGCACTGGGCCGAGCAAGCCTGCCGGAGCGCCGGCTTCGAGCCCGACGTCCGCTTTGAAACCGCCGACCTGCAGGCCCAGATCCGGCTGATCGAATCGGGAAATGCGGTGGCCCTGATGCCCGATCTCGTGTGGACCGGCCGCGGCACCAGCGCGCAACTCCTGGACCTGCCCGGGAATCCGCACCGTACAGTGTTCACCTCGGTGCGGCGATCGAGTGCCAGGCGGCCCGCCCTGCTGGCAGCACGCGAAATCCTGGCGGTGACGGCGGCATCAATCGTGCCGGCGGCGGCTGCCGGCGCCCTCGATCCGGCCCACGAGGACCGGCCCGCGTGACTGCCAGCATGACTGCCCGCGCGGACAGGCCCGCACGTGTGCGGTGGGCCACAGCGCGTGCGGTGGCCCCGCGTTAGACTGGTGACGTTATGAATCGCACAATATTCAAATCCAAGATCCACCGCGCGACGGTCACGCACGCGGACCTTCACTATGTCGGTTCCGTCACCGTGGACCTGGATCTGCTGGAAGCGGCCGACATTCTTCCCGGGGAGCTCGTGGCGATTGTCGACGTCACGAACGGCGCCCGGCTTGAGACTTACACGATTGCCGGCGAGCGCGGTTCCGGCGTGATCGGCATCAACGGCGCCGCCGCCCACCTGATGCACGAGAACGACATCGTCATCCTCATTACCTACGCCCAGATGACCACGGAAGAGGCGAAGGCGTACAACCCCAAGGTGGTCCACGTTGATCAGGACAACAAGATTGTCCAGATCGGCAACGACCCTGCGGAGGGCATGACGCCGGGCCTCCTGCGCCCGCCGCACTCGCTGAACAACGCCGCGCTCAACTAGCGGCAGCCGCCCCACACCCGCCTCCCGCACGCCGCAGCAGGCGTGCGCAAGGCGCGGCAGCACGCCGTCGTGCGTAATAGGACGGTCTGCGGAATAAAGCTGATTACTCTGGAACGGTGACCCTTACCCGCTGCCCGCCCACTACGCTGCGGAGAACCGCGTGCTAGGGGTATTGGCAGGGTTCTTTGTGGTCTGGGTCATCATCCTGGTGGGCATGTTCGTAGGCCGGCGCAACATCCTGGGCGAGAACGCCCGCTCCGTCCTCAGCGCCCTGACGTTCTTCGTCGCGAGCCCCGCCCTGCTCTTCGAGACCCTCAGCAAGGCGAAACTCCACGACGTCTTTGCCGCGCCGCTGCTCGTGACGGCGGTGGGGGCCGTGACGACGGCGGTCCTGTTCTTCGGCATTGTGCGTTTCGCGCTCAAGCGGCCCGTGCCGGAAGCCCTCATCGCCTCCATGAGCGCGTCCCTGGCCAACTCGGCCAACCTCGGCATTCCCATCGCCGTCTTCGTGCTCGGCGATGCCAGCTATGTGGCACCCCTGCTCATCTTCCAGCTGGCCTTCTTCACGCCCCTGTTCCTCATGGCATTGGATGCCACCACCAGCTCGCACCGCACCACGCCGCTGGGGTTCGTGCTCATGATCCTGCGGAACCCGATGATCGTGGGGTCCGGGCTGGGTCTGGTCGTGGCCGGAACCGGCTGGCAGGTACCGCCGCTGATCATGGAGCCCATCCACCTGATCGGCGGGGCCGCCATCCCGGCCATGCTGATCGCCTTCGGCATGAGCCTGAACGGCTCCAAGCCGCTGCAGGCGGCGGCCGGCCGCCGGCTGGACACGCTGCTGGCGAGCTGCTTCAAGCTCATTGTCCACCCGCTGGTGGCCTACCTGTTTGCCCGCTTTGTCCTCGGCATGCAGGAGCAGGCGCTGTTCGCCGCCGTCGTCACGGCAGCCCTGCCCACTGCCCAAAACGTGTTTGTTGCGGCCAGCCGCTACCGCACCGGCGTCACAGTAGCCAAGGACACCGTGTTGATCACTACGGTGGTAGCTGTCCCGGCCATGATCGGCGTGGCCCTGCTGCTGGCCTGACCCGTCTGGCCTGACCTATCTGGGCGGGCCGGGACCACACCCCGGAGGAGGAACCCTTGAAGACAACTTTGGACACCGTGGTCATCGGCGGCGGAGCGATGGGCTCCGCCGCCGCGTGGGCGCTGGCCCGGCGCGGCCGGGACGTGACCCTGCTGGAGCAGTTCGGGCCCGGCCACCGCAACGGGGCTTCCCACGGCACAACCCGGAACTTCAACCCCGGCTACGCGGATCGCGACTACGTGGCCATGCTGGCCGAGGCGGCACGGCTGTGGCGCGAGCTGGAAACGGACTCCGGCGCGCGGCTGCTGGCGCGCACCGGCGTCGTGAACCACGGCGCCGATCCGCGGCTGCCCGAGGTCCGGAATGCGCTGCTTGCCGCCGGGCTCCGGGCGGAGTTCCTCTCCGCCGAGGAAGCCGCCGAGCGCTGGCGGGGCATCCGGTTCGAGACGCGCGTGCTGCACATGGCGGACGGCGGCCAGCTGAACCCGGACGCCGCGTTGCCGGCGCTGCAGCGCCTCGCCGCCGGCCTCGGGGCCGAGATCCGCCATCATGTGAAGGTCCTGGAGCTGGAAGTGCTCGACGACGGCGTCCGGCTCACCGTGGAGTCCGGCGGCCGCACGGAGGTGCTCTCCGCCAGGCAGGCCGTTGTCACCGCCGGCGGCTGGACCACGAAGCTGCTGGCCGGCGTTTTGCCCCTCCCCCGGCTGACGGTCACCCAGGAACAGCCCGCGCACTTCGCCATCGCAGACGACGGCGCCGTGTGGCCGGGGTTCAACCACATGCCCGGCCGCGGGGATGCGTACGCGTACTGGCGGTCCCCCGTCTATGGCATGTCAACGCCGGGCGAGGGCATCAAGGCCGGATGGCACGGTGTGGGCCCGGTGGTGGACCCGGACCGGCGGACGTTCGCTCCGGAGCCCGAACAGCGGGCAGCCCTGCAGCGCTACGCCCGGGACTGGCTGCCCGGCGTCGACCCCGACTCCCTCACCGACATCAGCTGCACCTACACAACCACAGTGGATGAGAACTTTGTCCTGGACCGGATCGGCCCGGTTGTCATCGGCGCCGGCTTCTCCGGCCACGGGTTCAAGTTCACGCCGGCCGTGGGCAGGATCCTGGCCGACCTCGCCACCGGCGACGGCGGTGCGC
>NZ_CAKKMF010000016.1 GCF_918697925.1 Arthrobacter sp. Bi26 | reverse complement strand
GAGGTGGGCGCGGGCGGCGGTGCGGCCGTCGTTGTACTGCACGTCGTAGAAGCCGTCTTCGTCCGCCTCCCACACCTCGATCCGGGCGCCGGGCAGGGGATTCCCCTCGGTGTCCGTCACCGTTCCTTCCACCCAGCAGGGCTCACCCGCGGCGCCGCCGGCGATGTCCCCGCCGATCTGGATCTGCGGGGCATCCGCCACAAAGAAAGGTCCGAACACGGTGGCCTCGGTGGCGTCGCCGTAGGCCTCGTTGTTCACGGCAATGGTCTGCATCGAGACGCCGAGAACATCGGAAAGCAGCACAAACTCCTGACGGGTTTCGGTGGTGATTTGGCCGACGCGGGTGAGGAAGTCGATTCCTTTGGTCCATTCCGCCTCGGTGAGGCGGACGTCCCTGACGAAGGAATGCAGGTGGCGGACCAGCGAACCCATCACTTCACGGTCGCGTTTGCTGCCGCCGGTAAAGGAACGGACCACCTCGTGCACGAGGCTTTCCTCCCGGGCGAATTGGGAGCCGGCCCCGGAGTCGGTTGCTACTTCGCTAAGAGTCACTTTGTTCCTCCGTTCTGGACGGCGCCGGCCGCTGCCAGTGCGGCGGACCGGGTGGTGGGTTCTGTTCCGGCCAGGGCTGCGCGAAGAAGGCCTCCGATGTTTTCCCCTGTGGCTGCGGCAGGGTTCGACGCCGGCACCACCTTGAGGATCCGCTCCACGGCTTCGGGGATATCTGCTTCGGTGAAGCCGTAGTCGCGCAGTGCGGTGGGTGCCCCCAGGGTGCCCCGGAGGCTGTTCAGGAGCGCCAGGGCATCCTCGGCGGGTTCAGCGCCGGGCTCCTGGGCGGGGGCACTGGCCAGTCCCGCGCGGAGTGCCCCGGCGAGCCGTGCTGCCGCGTCCGGAGCTGCGGGCCCATTGAAGGCCACCACGTAGGGGAGGACGGTTGCGTGCGTCTCCGCATGGGGCAGGTTGAAGGTTCCGCCCAGGACGTGGCAGATCTTGTGGTGCAGTCCGGAACCCGCCGAGGCGAAGGACACGGCGGCAAGGTATGCCCCGTACAGGGCGGTCTCCCGGCCGGTCAGGTCCGACGGGTCCGCGGCGATGCGCGGAAGCCCGTCGGCGAGGGCTCGGATTCCTTCGGCAGCCAGCGCCTGGTTGATGGGATCGGCGCGCGGTGCCCACAGGGAATCAACGCAGTGCGCCAAGGCGTTCAGGCCAGAAGCGACCGAAAGGGAAACCGGCAGACTGAGCGTCAGCTCGGCGTCGTACACCACCGCGGCGGGCAGCACGCGGTCATCAACGCCTGTTGTTTTGGTCGCGTTTTCCGTCAGGCCCCACACGTTGGTCGCTTCGGACCCGGCGTAGGTGGTGGGCACGGCGACGATGGGGATGCCGGTGGTCAGCGCCACTGCCTTCGCCAGGCCAGTGGTGGAACCGCCGCCAACGCAGACGATCAGGTCGATCCCGGCATCGGACGCTGCCTTCCGGGCCTTGTCCGCGGTTTCCGCCGGGACATGCTGGACAACATCCGTGTGCCAGAGGCCCACGTCGGCGAGGGTCAGGGCAGCCTCGGCGAAGGGCCGCTCGAATTCGGAGGTGATGCACATGATGTTGCGCGCACCGAGGCGTGCGGCCTCCTGGGCGACGTGCTCGGCAGCCCGGCCTGCTCCGAAGAGTACGCGCTGGCCCAGGGTGATGTGTTCGAACTTCATAATGTCCTTTTTCTGTAGTGCGTCGGCGAAGGGTCCGTTTAGTGCGTGGCAGCCAGGGGAAGGCTCTCCTGCTGGGCGGGGGACTCGGCGGCTTTCCGTGCCTGGGCCAGGGCCGCGAGACGGAGCAGGCAGACCAGCGACACAACCAGGGTTGCCGCGACGAACATGGGAACGGAGTGGAAGTTTCCGGTGGTGTGCACCAGCCAGACGGCGATCATCGGCGTGAACCCGGAGCCGACGACGTTGGCCAGTTGGTAGCCCAGCGACATCCCGGTGAAGCGGACCTCGGCCGGGAACGCATCCGCGAACAGGGCGGGCTGGAGGCCGTAGCAGATGGTGTAGAGCCAACCGAAACCGAGGGCGTACGCCAGGCCCACCAGCCAGGGCTGGGCACTGGCCACGGCAGCGAACATCAGGAAGATGGAGGCCGCGGCAGCCAGGGAGCCAACGATGATCAGGGTGCGCCGGCCATGCCGGTCGGACAGGTGGCCGGAGAGCAGGATCATGGGGATCTGGATGGCAAAGGCGACCATGGTGAAGGAGAGCATGGTCGAGGCGGGGATGCCCATCACGCTTTGGCTGTAGCCCACCAGATAGGTCATGACGATCACGGAGAAGGCGCCGAAGCCCAGGAAGCCGCCGGCCACCAGGAGCACGGCCCTCAGGTTGTTCTTCAGGACTGCCGCGATGGGCACCTTGACCTGCCGGCCCTCGGCCTTGGTGGCCTGGAACTCGGGGGATTCAGCGATCTTGAGCCGGATAAACATGCCCACGATGACCAGCACGAAGCTGAAGAGGAACGGAAGACGCCAGCCCCATGCGAGCAGGTCCTCCTTAGGCAGCAGCGTGACCAGCAGGAAGGCGGCGTTGCCGAGCAGAGCACCTGTGGCCGGGCCCACTTGGGGGATCGCTGCAAAGAGCCCGCGGCGGTTCTCCGGTGCGTATTCGAAGGCCATCAGGATGGCGCCGCCCCACTCGCCGCCGAAGGCGATGCCTTGGAGGAAGCGCAGGCACGTGAGCATCACTGCCGCCCACATGCCCACTTGGTCGAATGTGGGAAGTACACCGATGGCCAGGGTGGCGAATCCCATGAGGAGCAAGGTGATGACGAGCATCGGCTTACGGCCCACCTTGTCACCGAAGTGCCCGAACACGATTGCGCCCAGCGGGCGTGAGATATAGCCGACGGCGAGGGTGCCAAAGGTGGCCAGGGTGGCTACGAAGGGGTCGCTCTGGGGAAAGAACAGTTGCGGGAACACCAGCGCTGCCGCAAGGCCGTAGATCGAAAAGTCGTAGTATTCGATCGCGTTGCCGGCGAGGCTGGCGGCGGCGACCCGGCGCAGGGCATTCCGCGGCGCCGGGGTTTTCTGAGTCGGGAGCGACATTGCTTCCTCCGTGATGACAGTGGTCTGAGGGATGAACCCCGGCTGCTCAATGTGCAGCAGGTCACTGTGATCGTAAGAGGGAGGATGCATACAAAACAACTAAGTCATAACAGTCTCATATACCATTTATATATGGGTCTGAGCGCGTTCAGGGCTGCATGCTTATGAACAGACATCTTGGCTACCTGGGACTTGTAGAGGCTGTTACGAGCCCGACCTATCCACTGGACACGTTTGAGCGTACAACGATGTCATGGGTGCCTTGGCTGCTTGGCGGCGGACGCGTTTTTCTCTGCCCGGTGCCGTAGCTTTCTCCGCGGCTTTGGTTATCGCTGTGAGCGGTTGCGTGGGGGCCCCTCCCGCGCCGGCTCCGCCGAGCGTCTTCGCGATCCAGGCAGCGACGGATTCTCTGGAACGCAGGGTCCAGCACTTCATGGAGGGCGGGGCGACGTCCCTTGTTGTGCAGGTGAGATGGCCGGGCGGCGAATGGTCCAAGGCCTACGGGGTGCGAAACCTGGACAGCAAGGACCCGGCCCGGCCCCAGGACAGGGTATCCGTTGCCAGCATTACGAAGTCGATGGTCGCCGTCTCCGTCTTGAAACTCGTCGACGAGGGACTTATCGGGCTCGATGACCCGGTGAACGGTGTCCTGGAGAGCTTCCGAACCACGCTGCGGCCGCCCGGACCGATCACCGTCCGCCAGTTGCTGAACCATAACTCCGGCATGCCCGATTTCGGCGACTCGGAATACGCGGCGGGACCACTGAAGCAGGTTGCGAACACGCGGTTCAGCATGCAACGTGGACTCGAACTGGCCGCCACTCTCCCTTGGGAGTCCAAGAACGTGGACCGCTTTTCTTACTCGAACTCCAACTACCTGGCTCTCGGCCAGCTGATCGAAAAACTGCGCGGACGGCCCGTCGCCGACGTGCTCAAAGAAGACATCTTCGCGCCCCTGGGACTTCAGCACACGTCGCTGGCCGAACCGGACCGCCAGGCTCCGGACAACATCCACGCCTACGTCATTGAGGGCGGCGAACGGGTCGATCTCACCCAGCCCGAGGCTTTTGTCGGCTCCCCCGCAGGCGGCGTCATCTCCACCGCCCAGGACCTAAACACCTTCTACCGGGCCCTCCTCCGCGGCCAGCTCCTCTCCCCCGCCATGCTTGAGGAAATGAAGAAGAAGACCGAATTCTGGGAATACGGACTCGGTCTGGAGCGGTATCCTGACGCATGTTCCGGCGGCGTCCGCTACGGCCATACAGGGCACATATTCGGCTACACGAGTATTTCCATCACGAGCGCCGACGGCGGCAGCCAGATCACGATGACCATGGCACTGCGGCCGCTGGCCTGGCAGGACCCCGCATCCGCGCGCCGCATCGACCTGCTCCAGACGCAGATGCAACAGGCTGCCCAGGAAACCCTCGACCGCCTCTGCCAGTAAACAGAATGGGGAGCCGGGCCCGAGTGGAGCCCCTACCGTTGTGAACGGGCGACCGTGGCCGGGGACCGCCTGGCACGCGGGCTTATCCCATCCCAGCAATGCCAGCCCAAGCGCCACTCGCGCCGGTTCCGCCACCGCCACGGTCGTCGTCCTTACCGCAACGCCTGCAGCGCTTGTAGCGGCCGCCATCCTCGGTGGACTCCAGGTGCCAATCATGGCGCATGTTCAACTTACACAACAAGGTCCTGAGCATGACGCTCTCCGATCTGAGGCACGATCCACGCAAACCGCGATCCCTACCCAGCCAACGCCATTTTAAGCCCGCCCCCTTGTCGCCGCCAGTGAAACCCGTCCGTAGCAGATGCTCTCCAACCACCCGATCAGGCGGTGGCCATCGGGTTCCGCTGTTCAGGGCGGGCAGGTACTCCGGACTGCGACCGGTGCCTTTCCTGGCCGCGGGCTTTGCCGTATGGGGGGAGATGGTGCCTATGTCGCAGCAGAGAACCTGTCAGCCCGAAGTCCTGTTCTGGTTCCGGGCCTGACGTCGGGACTGGGTGTTCTGTCCTGGTTCAGCGGGGGAGTGCGGCGTCCCTGCGTGGACGGCGGTGAGGGATGAGGCGGGCCACGGGCGCCATCCCTCGTGAAGCCTGCAGCTGAGGGCGGCAGCGAGGGCGCGGCAGCCAAGGAGTGATGTGGCCGATGGCCCTTCAGCCAGTTGGGCTCAGCTGCTGAGTGCCCGTGCGGTCCGATGGCCGGCAGCGGGGTAGACGCCCAGGATACGCACCTCGGTGGTGAAGAAATCCAGCTCCTCAAGGGCCAGCCGCAGCGGCAGGTCCTCGGGGTGCCCCTCAACGTCCACCATGAACATGGTGGCGGCGAACTCGTCACCCACCATGTAGCTCTCCAGCCGCGTCATGTTCACACCGTTCGTGGCGAACCCGCCCAGCGCCTTGTAGAGCGCCGATGGGACGTTCCGGACGCGGAACACAAAGCTGGTCACTGCCGGCCCGGCCAACTCATCCCGGGTGGGGAGGTTCTTTTCCCGGGCCAGGACCACAAAGCGGGTGGTGTTGGAGGGGTCGTCCTCAACGCGCGATGCCAGCACCTCCAGACCGTAGATCTGGGCCGCCAACGGGGGAGCGAGGGACAGTTTGGCGGGGTCGTTCCATTCCCGGACCTCCCGGGCGGAGCCGGCGGTGTCGCCGGCGATGACGGGCCGGAGCCCGGCGTCGCGGATCAGCCGGCGGCACTGTCCAAGGGCGTGGATGTGACTGTGGACCTCGGTGGCACCTTCGATGGTGCTGCCCGGGATACCCAAGAGGTCGAAGTGTATGGGCAGGAAGAACTCGCCCACGATCTGCAGGTGCGACTGCGGAAGCAGAATATGGATGTCCGCCACGCGGCCGGCAATCGAATTCTCGATCGGGATCATGGCCAGCTCGGCCTCCCCGCTGGAAACCAGCTCGAAAGCGTCCTCGAAGCTGGCGCAGGGAACGCTTTCGAACTCGGGGAACATCTGTTGACACGCGATATTGGAGTTGGCGCCGGGTTCACCCTGGTACGCAATCTTCTGGGCCATGGTCCGTATGGTTTCACCTCAGGGGCCAGCTCACCCAACTGGATACCCTCTGTGTCCCTTCGGGACGTCCGTCCGGGGCTGAAAATCAGCTGGTGTAGGGGACCTTCTTCCAGTCGAGCACGTTGCCGGTGGCGTCACTGTTCGCTGCCACGGTGAACTTCACATAGTTGGTGGCGTTGGCGGATCCGTCGACGGTGATGCGCTGCAGGTCATCGGCGGCGGTGTCCTGGCCGTAGACCCGCAGCCAGGGTGAGCCGTCGCCCAGGGGCTGGTCCTCGGCGAAGATGTGGCTGTCGCCGTTGACCAGGTAGACCGGGGCGTCGAAATTGTTGGCTTCTTTGACCAAAACGTCGATGATTTCGCGGAAGCCGGACAGGATTTTCGGGTCGGCCGTGGCGGCGGCCAGCAGTGAGGGGTCGAACATGTCGGCCTGGGTCATGATCACCACGGCCCGGTCGTTGCGCAGGGTGGCGTCGGTGAAGGTTGCGTGCAGTTGGTCGATGGTGGCGTCGATGCGGTGTCTGACTTCGGCCCGCTGTTCCGGCGTGGTTTCGGTCCGGCCCAGTCCGGTCCAGGGCTGCAGCGAGTTGTTGCTGCCCTGGATGTTCAGGACGGAGAAGGCCACGCGGTTGTGGGTGAAGCGGACGTTCTCGGGCAGGCCGAGGGCGTTCTGGGACTTGACCGGCATGGTCGCGCCGAGCGTCTTTCCGGGCGACGGGAAAAAGACTTCACGCACCTTGTCCAGGCGCTCCAGGGGGTTGTAACTGCCGTTGTTTTCCCGGTGGCAGTCCACCCACTCGTTGTCGCCCGGGGTGTAGACGAGGGGAAGTTCGAAGGTGTCGAAGGCGGCACGGATCCGGGCGAAGTACTCATCGGTGCAGGCCGAGGAGCCGTTCTTGATGTCGCCGACGTGGGCCACGAAGTCGAGGTCCCGGTCGGCGTTGAGATCGCCGATCCGGGACGGGAACAGCTCGGCTTCCTGCTGGCCGTAGGGGATGTCTCCGATCACGCCGAAGCTGAAGGATTCCTGCGCGGCCTGCTCGGCCGGGACAGGGGCCGCGTTGGCCGGGGCGAGTGTAGTGGTGGCCGTCAGCACGGCAAGGCCTGCGGCGGCAAGGATACGTAATGACATGGACTGACTCCTGCGTTCTGGGGGCGGGACTATTTTCAGGCTGCACGACGTGGGCGTCCCGGGGCCGGTGACCGCCAAGGTGAATCCGGATTGGATGTCAACGAAGAGCACTTGGCCGCCGGCGCCGAGCGGACGCCTGCTTCGCAGACTATGGACGCGACCTTCCCGGCCCCGGACTCCTTGGCGTCCCCGCGGTGACGCGGAGATGAACAATCAGCAGGCCGCTGATCCGTCTACGGAACCGAAGCAACCCGGACTCGGCTGTTGCAGCCGCAAATGGTCGTTGAGATCCTCGGCCGTGGCCGCCGTGGCCGCCGTGGCCGCCGTGTCTGTCGCTCATGACCGTGCCAACGCGGCGCGGTCCCGTTCTTCTGCGAGGTCCTGTTCAAGTTCCTTGATATAGGTCAGGCATGCAGGGTGGGCCGGTAGATGAGCTCTTGGATGTTGCCGTCGAGCGTCCGGCTCTCGATCAGCTCGAGGTCGAAGTCGGCCGCACCCTGGAAGATCGGTTCCAGTCCGGTCTGGCCGGTGATCACAGGGAAGAGCGTCACCTGGACGCGGTCGACCAGACCGGCGGCCATCAGCGCCCGGTTCATCGACAGGCTGCCGTGCGAGCGCAGCGGCACCGAGGACTCCTCCTTGAGCCGGGCGACGACGTCGACGGCGTCACCGCTCACGACGGTTGCGTTCGGCCAGTTGAGCGGTCCTTCGAGTGTGGTCGACACCACTGTTGCCGGCAGGCTTCTCATCCGGGTGACCCATGGGTCACGCACCTCGGACTCCTCGGTGCTCGAGGCCAGCATCCGCGCGAACGCCCGGTACGTGTTGGCGCCGAAGACCATCCGCTGCTCCGCGGCGTACTAGGCCCGGCGGCGCTCGAGCAGCTCGGGGCCCTGTTTGCCCCAGTAGCCGGTCCAGTTGCCGCTGGCGGCGCCGAAGCCGTCGAGGCTGGAAAAGACGTCGAAGGTGTAGGTAGCGGTCATGATGCTCTCCTCGGGTGCGGTTGACCGGGTGTGTAGATACCGACTGGATACCACGGCGAATCGCATCGCCGTTGGACTCCTGGAGTCCAGGAAAACTCATCTTCCACATCGTCCTCGTCGACCACAGACTCCGCCGCGAGTAGGCGCCGTGCGCGCCGGGATCGCTCAGGGGGAGCCAAACAGTCGCTGGAGGGGGACAACTCAGGTTAAATGGTCGAAGTCTCCTCGCGCCCAAGCAGCGTGCCGTTGGGCGGAATCGCGCAGAACGGCCTTGGCTCCGGATGCGATGACGTTGTTGAAGTTGCCGTAGATCCGGTCGAACTTGAGCTCTCCCAGCTGGGCCGCGATTCGCAACGCCACCGCGCCGGATAGCGGCAAGCGATTCGGGTAGCTGCGCATAAAGGCTATTGAGCGACGGTCTGGATTCGGAAACACGCTGTCTCCGGTCAGCAGAACTCCTCTGCCGCCCGCTCCTGCGGACCAGTGCACCACCGCGCTGCCCGGGAAGTGCCCCCCGGTCTGGTGCAGTGTCAACCCTTCCGCGATAGCTTGACAGCCGGACCAATATTCGATGATCGGATCGGTGCGACCCAGCCATCGCCGGTCTGCGTCCGCCACAAGTACGGGGACACCACCGAGCCGCTGCGACCATTCGACCTGCACACCAAACATGTGTGGATGGCTAGCGGCGATGGCCAGGACCGGGCCCCGCTCGAGGACTGCCTGCACAGCGCCGTCATCGACATATCCGACCGGATCCCACAGCAGCGAACCCTCGTGAGTCACCACAAGCTGAGCGGTCTGGCCGATCCCGACTTTTGGCTCCGTCGTGATCCCGATCAGTCCCGGCTCGTTCTCCTTCGACACTGTCTGCTGGCCCTCCTGCGCCAGCCCGTCCAGTGTGAGCCACTTTTGTCCGTCCTCGGGCACATACTGCCGCTCATCGGCGCAGATCGGGCAGACCCCCGGGGTAGGTTCGTCGCGTTCGACGGCGCAAGTTGCGCAGATCAGCATGGTCGGTCCCTTCTAAGCCCCCTTGTGTCCTGCTTTCCCGGCCTTCTTCACCTTCGGACGCAGGCTGGCGTGCCCAGACTATGGCACGCGAAAGTGTTCTAGGAAGAGAGATCCTTGCGGTATCAATTGAGTTGGCGGGCCGCCGTTCTCGCTGGCCGGGCGGACAGGCGTGCGTGAAGCCGGCGGGCCGGGTTATCAGCGCCCGGACGTCTTCGCGGCTTTGATGGCGGCCTTGGCTGCCTGCTTGCTGGCGCGCACTTTTCTCAGCGACTCCGGGTCCACGATGTCGGCGACAGAAAGAAATGCGCTCTCCTGGCCATAGGAGTCGGCAGCCTCACGCCAGCCTGGTGCCTGGAGTGCGCACTGCTTGCCGAGCAGTGCGAGGAAGATCTTTGCCTTTTGCTCGCCGAAGCCGGGCAATCCCTTCAACCTGCGCAGCACTTCCTGGCCGTCAGGATTGTCCTGCTTCCAGATGGCAGTTGCGTCGCCATTCCAATCGCGCACTACGGTTGCGGCGAGGTCCTGGACGCGGCTGGCCATGGAGCTAGGGAAGCGGTGGATGGACGGACGCTCTTTGAAGACCTCAACGAAGCCTGCCGGGTCATATTCGGCGATTGCGGCAGGGGCCATGGACCCGATGCGCGTCTGGATCTTTTCCGGTCCGGCGAACGCAGACTCCATGGTCACCTGCTGGTCAAGCAGCATGCCGATGAGGAGTGCGAACGCGTCATTGCTGAGCAGTTGGTCGGCTGCGGGGTCGCCAGTGATGTGCAGTTCCATGCGCCCATCCTCCCACCTGCTCCGAGCCGCGTCATGGCACCTCCAGGGGTTGACGACGGCGGGGAACCGCGCAGGAACCGCATCCTCGGAGCGTGCGTCTCGCGCTCAGATGCCGTCGGGCGGAACGCGTTCCCCCCGTTCACCCCGGAAAACCGCGTGGTCGGTGGTTCGCATCCGTACCGCCACGACGATTCCCGAGGCCGCCGTCAGGGCGGCGACGACGGCGACGGCTGCAGGGATGCCGTAGGCGTCGGCGACGCAGCCGGAGAGCACGGCGCCGACGGCGAACCCGCCGTCGCGCCACAGCCGGTATATGCCGACGGACCTGGCCCGCCATGCGGGGTGGGCGACGTCGCCGATCGCGGCTAGCAGCGTGGGGTAGACCATGGCAGTGCCGGCACCGAGCAGGACTACAGCGGCCAGCCAGATTCCGAAGTCGTTTCCGAATGCGACCATGGCCAGCGCTGCTGCCTGGACGAGCATGCCACCTGCGATCAGGGGCTTTCGCCCGATCCGGTCCGAGAGGGCGCCGGTGATCAGTTGGCCCGCGCCCCAGACGGCGGGATACACGGCCGCGAGGATGCCGATGCGTTCTATGCTGAGCCCGCCGGCGGCGAAGAGGACGGGGAACAATCCCCAGGCCAGGCCGTCGTTGAGGTTGTTCACCATGCCGGCCTGACTGACGGAGGACAGTGATTTGTCACGGAAGCTTGTCAGCGTAAAGACGTCACGGTTGCTCAGCCCGGCATGGCTTCCGGCGTGGACCGGGACGTGGACGGCGGCTTCGGCTTTGGCATGGTGGTGTGTCTCGCGGATGGTCAGGACGGACAGCCCGAGGCCGACGGCGATGAAGGCGGCGCCGAGCAGGAACGGCCCTGGACGCAGTCCGTAGGCGGAGGCGATATAGCCGGTGGCCAGGGCAGTGCCGGCGACGCCGAGGTAACCGGCTGCTTCGTTCAGGCCCATCGCCAGGCCCCGGCGTTCGGGGCCAACGAGATCCATCTTCATCATGACCGTGGTGGACCAAGTCAGGCCTTGGCTGATGCCCAGGACGACATTGGCCGCCACGATCCAGCCCCAGGAAGGCCCGAAGATCAACAGGAGGGGGACGGGGAGGGCGATGAGCCACCCCGCCACCAGGACCGGCCTGCGTCCATAGCGGTCCGAGAGGGTGCCGGCGAAGTAGTTGGTGGCGGCTTTGGCCAGCCCGAACGCCAGAATGTAGGTCAGCGCGGAGGCGTACAGGTCCAGGTGGAAGACCTTTTCCGCGAGCAGCGGCAGGACGGTCCGTTCCTGGCCCAAGGCGCCGCCGACGAGGGCGTTGACCGCAACGAGGAGGATGAACTGGGCCAGGTTCTGCCGCAGGCCCAGCGTGATGCCATCCTGCCGTCCTGGATGCTGTGGTGAAGCGGTGATGCGGGACGTCATGAACGCGCTCCAGTTGCCGGGGTGGCAGCGTGGGCGGCGGCCGGGTGTCCCGTGCCGCCGCCCATGCCGTCCATCAATATTTTCGGATGCTGCCTGAAGTCAGTTGCTGGAGACGGACTGCCGTGACAGCTGCCAGGCCGTCCAGCCTGCGTAGCTGCCGTCGAGCTCGACGATGTCGTAGCCGGCGCGGCGCAGGGCGCTGGCCGCGACGGAGTTCCGGACCCCGCTCTGGCAGTAGGTCACGATGGTGCCCTCGGTGGGGAGCTCGTCCAGGTGCCACATGAGGCGGCCGCCGCTGAGCTGGCGGGATCCCGGGATGTGCCCGGCGGCGTGCTCGGTGCGGTTGCGGACATCAAGCACCAGGGCCGCATCGAAATCAGCGAGGTCCGCGGGCTGGATCAGCTTCGGAGTGGTCGTGGGCAGACCGTCGAGGCTGGTGACGTAGCCGGCGATGTTGTCGATGCCGACGCGGATCAGGTGGTCCCTCACCTCCTGCGCGGCGTCCTGGTCCGGGGCCAGGAGTACCAAGGGGTTCTTGTCGGTTTCGGGGTTCACCACCCAGGCGCCATAGCTGGCCACAGACTTGCCGGCGGGAACGTTCAGGGAGCCGCTGACGGTGCCTTCGTGGACTTCGGTGTTGGAGCGGGTGTCGATGAAGGTCACCCTGTCCCCGGCGAGGCCCTTGGCGACGGCGGCGGTGTCCAGTTCCGGCAGGGGAGCGCGTTCGCCCATGACGGGCGGGCCTTCGCGGTTTACGCGCTTCATCCGGCCGAAGTAGGCGTGGGCGTCAGGCTGACCGTCGAGGAGCTCGTCGACGAAGCCCTGCTCGTCATTGGCGGCCAGATAAGGTCCCCACCACGCGTAAAGGCGCTCATAACCGACGGTGGAGGAGGGGATGGCGCCGAGGGCCTTGCCGCAGGCGCTGCCCGCACCATGGGCAGGGTGGACCTGGACGTAGTCCGGCAGGGTCAGGAACTTGTCCCGCAGGCTGGCGAAGAGCTGCCTGGCGCCTTCGAAGCGGGTGTCCACGCCGCCGGCTGCCTCGTCGAGCAGGTCCGGACGTCCAAGGTCACCCGAGAAGACGAAGTCGCCGGAGAGCAGGTAGCCGGGCTGGTCGCTGAACGCACCGTCGGTGACCAGGAAGGACAGATGTTCGGGGGTGTGGCCCGGAGTGTGGAGGGCCTGGATGGTGATGTTGCCCAGCGTGATCTTGTCGCCGTCGTAGAGCCGTCCGCCGTCGAATTCGTACTGCCAGTCCGGGCCGCCTTCACCTGAGACGTAGATCTTGGCGCCGGTGGCGGCGGCCAGTTCGCGGGTGCCGGAGAGGTAGTCGGCGTGGATGTGGGTCTCTGTGACGGCCACGATCTTCATGCCGTTCTTCCGGGCCAGCTCCTGGTACACCGCGATGTCGCGGCGGCCGTCCACAACAACGGCCTCACCCTTTGCCTGGCAGCCGATCAGGTAGCTCGCCTGGGCGAGGTCTTCATCGTAAATGCGTTCGATAAGCATTGGTGCTCTCCTTCGTAAGGGGGGTGGAGGGGAAATGGTGGCAGTGCTCTTGCTTCATGGCTGGATACCACCGGGGTATCCACTACCGCGTGTGCGCCCGCGGCCCACAGCCATGGTTTTCCTTGTCTGTCAGGCGGTGGCGGTGCTTGCCGTGACCCAGGCCGCGACGGCGAAGATGAGAACGGCAAACGACAGGCGGACGTGTTTGTCTTTCAGCCGGCGGGCGAAGCGGGCTGCGAAGAGTGAGCCGAGGACCGCCGGGACTGCGAAGGCCAGAATGGTGGGCCATTCGATGGTGAAGCCGGCGGCGTGGGCGCCGAAGCCTGCGGCGGAATTGATCACGATAATGGCCAGGGACGAGCCCACGGCTTGTTTCGTGCGCAGTCCGAGGAACAGGGTGAGGGCCGGGGTGATGAGGAATCCGCCGCCCACGCCCAGCAGCCCGGTCAGGAAGCCCACCAGGAGCCCGACTCCCACGGCTTTGGGGGCGCAGGTGCGGAAGGCCCTGGTGGGCCCGGTGCTGCACGAGCCCTCGGATTCGGTGGTGCTGGTCAGCATGCGGATTCCGGCGATCACCATGATCGCCGCAAAGGCGAGCATCAGGATGTTCGGGTCCAAAAGGCGGCCCACCGCCGTTCCGCCCCAGGCCGCGGGCATGCCGGCGGCGCCGACGAGCAGCACCACGGGCCAGTTAATGCCCTCGCGCAGCCGCGGGAGCAGGGCCGCCAGTGACGAGACACCGACCACCAGCAGGGACGTGGGAATGGCCTGCGCGGGGCTCAGTCCCACTCCGTACACCAGGGCTGGGACAGCGATGATGGACCCACCGCCGCCCACGACGCCGAGCACGATCCCGACGAGCAGCCCCAGTGCCAGGGCCGGGATCATGCCGCGGGGGTCAGCCGCGCCGCGGCCAGGGGCAGCTGCAGGATCGCGGTTTCGCGGGTGGGCTCCTTGGCGGCCTTGTTCCACGGCATTGCCGACAGAGCCTGGCCCATGGCGCAGGTATTGGTGGCGGCCGAGAAGGTCAGGCCCGCGCCGATTGTGCCGGCGAGCATGCGGATCTTGGGCGAGATGAATTTTCCTCCGGCCAGTCCCAGGACCACGAGCGAGCCCGCGGCGAGGCGGACCTGGCGTTCCAGATCCCAGCGGTTCTTCCCGCGGACGACGTCGCCGCCGGCCGCGGCGAATGCCGGCACCCCTCCGCTGAGGACGTACGCCGTGTCGATTCCGGCTCCGCCGAGGCGCTGGCGCGCCTGCTCGGCGCGCGCGCCGGACTGGCAAACCAGGACCACCCTGCTGCCCAGCCGGGCGGCGAGTTCCTGGGTGTGCTCGGACAGCAGGGGCAGGGGGACGTTGTAGGAGCCGCGGATGTGAACGGACTCGAACTCTGCGGCGGAGCGTACATCGATGACGAGGAGGTCGTGGTGCTCGGCGATCCAGCTGCTCAGGATTTCCGGAGCCAGCGCCGTTACCGCCGGTGTTGCTGCGGGCGAAGGGGGTGTCATGGGTGTCCTTTCGAGACAAGCGGGAAAGCAGGGTGAATACCCCACCGAGTATTGCAGATACCCCCAGGGGTATGCAAAACACCCCCGGGGGTATAGGATTGGGTGCATCACCCTGTGGCTTGGAGACTCCCGTGCAACTCGATTCAACCGAACTGACCCCCGTAGTGAACCGGCTCAAGCGCGCCCAGGGCCAGCTCGCGGCCGTGACCCGCATGCTGGAGGAGGGCCGCGACTGCAAGGACATCGTCACCCAGCTCGCGGCCGTCTCGAAGGCACTCGACCGGGCGGGCTTCGCAATCATCGCCAGCGGCCTGGAGCAGTGCATCGTCAGGAAAGACGGAAGCATGGACACGAAGGACCTGGAAAAGCTCTTCCTCTCGCTCGCATAGGTCGCGTCGGGTCCCTGAACGCGACCCGGCGCGGGGGAGCCGTGGGCTATGACCTCACTCCGCCAATGATCGGGTCACCGGACCGCGACTCGCGAGACTGCACATGACCATCCGGGCACAGGTTGGCTCCTGGCGTGGCATGGCCAGCATCCTGTGGTGTCAGGACGCAGGGCGCCCCGGCCACTTTTTGCCTGCCCATGGGTTGTAGTCAGCGATGAGCTCCTGCTGTGGCGGCCGCTCATTTTCGGGGACATGCTGCAGGTTCACCCGCACCCGGTACCAGAGGGAACTCGATCCGCGCATTCCGTCGACGAGTATGTCGGCGGGATGCAGGGCCGGGACGAGGTCCGCATGCCGGGTTTTCCATTCGTCGAGCGCCGCGAGCGCCTCGGGCTTGGTCTTGGTGCGTGCCACCTCGATAAGCGGCATCAGCGACTGCCGGCGGCCCACGCCGTCGCCGGCGCGCGGCGGTTTTTCTGCGGGGCCGAGCTCGGCAGCCAAAGTGATGAGTTTGTCGAGTGTCCCGGCCGCGTCGTCGATGCCGGAGTGGGGGTCGCCCATCACTGCGAAGCGCTCAAGCACCGTGGGCACCGTGAATTGTTCCGGCCGGGTGGAGGTCACCTCGTCCCACGTGAGCGGAGTCGAGACTCGGGCGTCGGGCAGGGGCCGGATCGAGTACGCCGATGCCACGGTGCGGTCCTTGGCGTTCTGATTGAAGTCGACGAACACACTCTCGCCGCGCTCCTCCTTCCACCACCGCGCGGTGGCGAGGCCCGGAGCTCGGTTCTCGACCTCGCGGGCGAGGGTCTCGGCGGCGAGCCGCACGTCGCGGTACGACCACTGGGGCGCGATGCGCACGAGGATGTGGAGTCCCCGCGAACCGCTCGTCTTCGGCCACCCCACCAGTCCGACGTCGTCGAGAACCTCCCGTGCGACATACGCGACATCAACGATCTGCTGCCAGTCGACCCCCGGCATCGGGTCGAGGTCGACCCGGAGTTCGTCGGGGTGCTCGAGGTCCTCGGCACGCACGGGGTGCGGGTTGAGGTCCAGGCATCCAAGATTCACCACCCACGCCAAGCCCGCAGCATCCCGGATGACGGCCTCTTCGGCTGACCTCCCGGACGCGTAGTGCAGCGTCGTCGTGTAGATGAAGTCGGGGTGCTTTTCAGGCACGCGCTTCTGGAAGAACGGCTCAGCGCCGATCCCCCTCGGGAAGCGTTTGAGCACCATGGGTCGTCCGCCGGCGCCCCGCAGCGCACCATCCGCGACGGCGAGGTAGTAGCGAACCAAGTCGAGCTTGGTCAGCCCGGGCTCGGGGAACACCATCTTGTCCGGACTCGAGATGCGAACCTCGTTACCGGCAATGTTGAGGATCTCGGCGGGGGTCTTCGACGAGTTCATTCCGCCACGCTAGCAATGATCAGATGTCCCAGCCAGATCCTGGAGCAATGGCCCTCTGAACACATCCTGAACAGTTCCAGGGCACTCGGGCGTCCGGGGGGCGCGTACCCCGGGAATGCCAGGGAGGCAGGGAGCAGTCAGCTCCTACGGGGTGAGCTGCACGCTGCCTTGGGGTGGTGGCCGCGGGCGTTAGGCGCGGGAGGCGTGTGAGGTGCTGTTGCGAACGACGAGGCGCGGGGTCAGCACGTCGGTACGTGGCGGGAGGGAGCGGTCGGCGATGCGGGCGAGGAGAAACTCCGCGGCGCGGATGCCTACGTCGCGGCTGACGGGGTCGACTGTGGTGAGGGAGAGGTGCCGTATCCCGGCGAGATAGGTGTTGTCGTATCCAACGAGTGAAAGTTGTGAAGGAACGCTGATGCCGTGATCGTCGGCGGCCGAGAGCGCACCGACGGCAAGGATGTCGTTGGCGGCGAAGACCGCCGTGGGCGTCCGGCCGCCGTCGATAAGGCGGCGCATTGCCACAAAGCCGGAGTGTTCGCTCATGTCCGTGGGCTCCACCCGGATGTTGTCCTGCAGGCCGTGGCGGGTCATCGTGTCCCGGTAGGAGTCGGCCCGCACCCTAGCGGATCCGGTGGGGGCGGTGAGGAAGGCAATGTCTTTGTGGCCGAGGCCAATGAGGTGTTCGACGGCCATGCGGGCGCCGGCGGCGTCGTCGTTGGTGACACGGTCCGCTGCCGGCAGGTCGAAGGCGCGGGTGCCGGCGACGACGGCTGGGGTATGCAGTGTGGCACGGGTGAGATCTTCATCGGCGTTGAGATCCCCGGCGATGACGAGTCCGTCGACGCGCATTTCCATGAACGCGGACACCGGGCTTTCCCCAGGGCGGGCCAGATATTGGGAGTCGCCGAGGACCATCCTCAGCTTTTGCTCCCGGAAGATGCTCTGCATGCCGTCGAGCAGCTCCACGAACCACGGATTGGCAAGGTCATCCAGCAGCACTCCGACTGTTCGCGTGCGTCCGCTGGCAAGTGAGCGGGCCGCGTTGCTTGGCCGGTAGTCGAGTGCAGCCATGGCGATGGCGACGGCTTCTCTTTTTTGTTGACTTACCTTTGGCGAACCCTGGAGCACCAGGGACACCAGTGCCCGCGATACGCCGGCTTCCCGCGCCACATCCTCAATGGTGGCGCGCCTGGCCGCTCCATGTTGATTTAATGCATTCCCCGACAAGTGGCCTCCTGCCAGCTAGCGTATCGCGGGAAGGGCAACGGCTCCCGGCCGCCGCCCCCATGGGTGCGGGAACCGGCACCGCTGCTGCTGGGCCGCCGCGGCCGAGGACCGCGGCGGCCATGTGCCAGCCGGACCGGTGGGCTTACAGCGCTACGGCCTTCTCGCCGGGCGCCGCGGGGGGCGCGATGATCGGTATGCCTCCGGTGCGGAAGTGCACCTCCAACTCTTCCAGCGATTGTCCCTTTGTCTCCGGGACAAATTTCGCCACAAAGATCAGGGACAGGATGTTCACCAGCACGAACAC
This sequence comes from Arthrobacter sp. Bi26, assembly GCF_918697925.1. Classification (GTDB taxonomy): domain Bacteria; phylum Actinomycetota; class Actinomycetes; order Actinomycetales; family Micrococcaceae; genus Arthrobacter. Next base: position 50,843 of record NZ_CAKKMF010000016.1, on the reverse strand, counting down.
GGTGAACGTGCCGGTTGAGCCCAGGGCGACGACCAGGATCGGGAACAGGAAAGAGATCGCCGCGTTCACGGTCCAGAGTGCGAACACCGCAATGCCCATGGCGAAGCCGCGGATTGCCAGCGGGAAAATTTCGGAAAGCAATAGCCACACGCAGGTTCCGATGAAGCACTGCACGAAGGCCACGAACAGCATCATCGCCACCAGGATGGTGTAACTGACAAGGTCCGACTGGGGGAGCGTGAAAACGACGGCGAGCAGTGCCTGCGAAGCCACGACGCCGGAGAAGCCAATAACCAGCATGCGGCGACGCCCGATGAAGCCCAGCAGCCAGATGCCCAGGACGGTCATCAGCACCGACGTCACACCGACCGCGATGGTAGCTACGAGCGATGCGCTCACGCCGAGACCGCTGCGCTCGAGGATGGTGGGTGCGTAGTAGTTCACGGTATTGATGCCCGTTGCCTGCTGGGCCACGGCGAGCCCGATGCCAACCCAGAGGAGCCGACGCATCCAGGGATTGTTCTTCAGATCGCGCCAGGCACTGGAGCGCTCATTGCGGGCCATATTCGCGGACTCGACGATTTCCTTGTACTCGAAATCGGCTTCCTCCGGGCTGCGGCTGAGGTCGAGGATGCGCCGGCTGTCGTCGAACCTGTCACGGATAGCGAACCAGCGCGGCGATTCGGGCAGGACGAGCATTCCGATCAGGAGTGCAATGGCGGGGATGGAGGCAACGCCAAGCATGATGCGCCAGACCTCCGTGTCGTGGATGACGGCGTCGAGGAGGGCGTTGATGGCAAAAGCGAGCATCTGGCCGGTCACGATCATCAATTCATTGATCGTGACCATGCGTCCGCGCAGATGCGCCGGCGCCATTTCTGCAAGGTAGAGGGGGCACGTTACGGCGGCGGCACCGACTCCTAGGCCGAGGACGACGCGGGCCACCACCATGAATCCCACAGTCGGCGCGATGGCGCAGCCTATCGCTCCGAGAAGGAAAAGCAGCGCGCAGACAAGCAGCGTGCCGCGCCGTCCGAGCTTATCGGCGAGCCGGCCACCGCTTAGCGCTCCGACCGCGGCACCGGGAAACAGCAGTGCGCTGACGACAGTGGCCTCTTCTACGGGGCTCATGCTCAGGGAGTCCTGCATGTAGAGCAGCGCACCGGATATGACACCGGTGTCGTAGCCGAACAGGAGTCCGCCAAGTGTGGAGATGACAGTGAGACGCGCGAGATATCCGCGATGTTTTGAGCCCGATGCGGGCGAGCTTGCTGTGTGCAACGACATTGTTGACTTCCTCGATTCGGCCGACCTGAATGGCGGACTTTGAATTTGGAGAGCGTTCCCGGAGTGTGCTGGATCACGTGAACTCAACGTTAGAGCGCTCTAACGCAACCGTCAATAGTTTGTGCTGACATTCGATCAAAGTAGGAATAGGCGCGCCGCGATGGACGTCCCTGGTGCACGTGCAGGGCGAAGTGGCACGGCGCCGCGTGGGGAAGCGATGCCTGCGATGCAGCAGTTTCCTGGAACTTCGGGCGCCGCGGGGCTTGTCTGACGTGAATCGGACTTGTTATTATGTCAGGACAAAGTAGGCGAAGGAGACTACGCCTTTCGTGAAAATCGATATCGACACTAAGGCGGATCTAACATGACCGGTAACCGCTCGCTGCCAGCGTCCCGGGTTCCGGACCCCCGCGACGCGCCTCCGCTGCGCTGGGGGATCATGGGGCCGGGCTGGATTGCGGAACGCTTCACGGAATCCGTCCAGGCGCACACCTCGCAGGTGATTGCCGCGATCGGATCCCGCTCGCTGGACCGCTCCGAAATATTTGCCGGACGGCACAGCATCCCTGCAGCCTTTGGCAGCTATGAGGAGCTGGCGGCCGCCGACGTCGACATCATCTATGTGGCCACGCCGCACAATTTCCACTACCAGGCTGCCCTCGTCGCGCTCGACGCCGGCAAGCATGTCCTGATCGAGAAGCCGATCGGCATCAACCGCGAACAGGCGGCAGGCATCGCCAGCCGGGCAGCCGCGGCCGGCCTCTTCGCCGCCGAAGCCATGTGGACATTCTTCCTGCCCAAGTTCGACGTCATCCGGCAAGTGCTCGACACCGGAATTCTCGGGGACCTCACGACGGTCTTCGCTGAATACGGTGAGTATTTCGACCGCAGCCACCGGATTTTCGACCCGGCCCTGGCCGGCGGGCCTCTGCTGGATCTGGGAACCTATCCGCTTTCGCTCATCACGTCCATCCTCGGCGAACCGGACCGTCTCCTGGCGCTCGGTGAACCGCACGAATCCGGAGTCAATGCCCAGCTTTCAGCGGTGATGTCCTTTGCCGGCGGACGCCAGGCCGTGATGAACACGCAGCTGCACAATTTCACGCCGACGTCGGCCACCATCGTGGGCACGGAGGCTTCACTGACCATTGACGGTCCCTTCAACATGCCAGGCAACTTCAGCGTCCGCTTTCCGGACGGAACCCGGCTGGCTTATGAGGAGCCGGCCGGAGCGCACTTTGAGGGCCTGCACTACGAGGCCGCCGCCGTCGCCCGTGCCATTGTGGCAGGGCAGCTGGAAGTCCCGCAGCGGCCGCTGGCCGAATCCATCCGAACCATGGCAGTCGCCGATGCCATCAGGAACCAGCTCGGAATCGTTTTCCCCGGCGAACGGCCACGGGATCCATGAACCCGCGTGCAAGAGGCTGTTTCGAGGCTAACGCAGACGGCGAGGGGCTCCCGTGGAGGCTTCTGCAGCAGTCGTAAGATTCCCTGGCCAGGTAACTCAAGCCGGACCGGCCCAACTCCGATACCCCGGCAAGCTTCACTTCCGCGCCGCCGCCTCCCTCGTCGACGGCATGCTTCGCTGTTGACTATTGACGAGCGGCGATGCCGTCGATGTCGATCAGGAGATGCGAGGGACCGCGGAGGAACGGGCTCGGCCGGTATGGGGGAGGATAGGAGACCAGCCGCGGGTTCTCGAGCCGGGTGGCGAAAGCGGTGAGGGCGATCTGGGCTTCGAGCCGGGCCAGGGGTGCGCCGAAGCAGAGGTGGATGCCGCCGCCGAAGCCGAGGTGTTGGTTGTTGCGCCGGTCCGGGATGAAGAGGTCGGGGTCGGTGACATGGGCGGGGTCACGGTTCCCTGAGGCCAGGACCAATGTGAGGCTGGCGCCGGCGGGGATGGTGGTGCCGGCGATGTCGATGTCGTCAAGGGCTGTGCGGAAGGGGACGAAATGGACGGGCGGCTCGTAGCGGAGCAATTCCTCGACCATCGGGATGGCAAGGTCAGGATCGTTGCGTAGCCGTTGGAGTTCGGCCGGGTGGCGGAGCAACGTCAGTGCGCCGTTGGCGATGAGGTTCACGGTGGTTTCATGTCCGGCGATGAGCAGAAGAAGCCCGGTGCTCACCAGTTGTTCGTCCGGCATGCGGCCTTCCGGGCCGTCATCGGCGGCCATCGCCGAGAGCAGGTCCGGGCCCGGTGTCCGCCGGTGGGCTTCGACCAGTTCCTCCATGAATGCGCGCAGTTCTTTGCCAGCCTCGGCCCTCTTTTCTTGCTGTGTTTCGGGATCGAGTCCGGGATCCGTGGATTGCAGGGCTACGTCCACCCAGACCCGGAAGCGCTGTTCGTCGCCCGGTGGCACCCCAAGCAATTCGCAGATCACCGTGACGGGCAGCGGATACGCCAGATCATCGACGACGTCGATCCGGGAGTGGGCCGTCATGTTGTCGGCCAAGGCGGTGACAATTTCCGCCATCCTCGCCTCCATCCCGGCGACCCTGCCCGGCGTCGTAGGCGGTCCGAAGTGGCGCATGGTGATCCGTCGAAACTTGTCGTGATCAGGAGGATCCATGCTGAGGAAAGTCGGAGACATGCCCGGACCTTCCCCGTCGTCCCCGGCAGTGGCGCCCGCAGCAGCGGCAGCCGGGTTGCGGTTGATGTCGGAACTGACCCTCGGGTCGTGCAGCAGGGCGGCGATCTCCGCGTAGGTGCTTACGAGGTAGCTTCCGTCCGGAAGCCGCGTCACGGGGGTCCTGCGGAGCTCGTCGTAAAACGGGTAGGGGTTAGCCCGGTTGGAGAAGTCGAGGATTCGCTCCCAGATGCTGGCCTGGGTCATGGTGAAGGCTCCTTCGATCGGGGGGCGGTGCCTGTGGGTCTCCGTGAAGGCGTTTCACCGGCCGCGGTGTTGGTCAGTCTGGCGCGGCGTTCATTGGGATCGTGGCCGGTCACAACGACCGTCGCGTCCTGGGTGGGGCTGACCGCGGGCTTGAACCCGGCCGGCAAGGGCCGGGCTTGGTCTGACTCATCGATGTGGTGGAACGCCGGCGGGAAGGGTGCGGCCTGCTCGATCAGCGGCTCGTAGAAGTCGAGCCACTTGTTCTGGTTGAAGGCGACCGCCGCCACGATGCGGCCCTTGTAGCCATAGACGGCCAGGAATCGCCGCGTGTCCACCGATCCTTGGACGATGGCTACCTCATCGGCGACCGAGGGTACCCCGACGCTCTTTATTTCGGTGCCGAACTGGACTGACCAGAATTTCGGCACCTCCAAGTGGGGCCACCGTTCGGTCTCGCCGCTGACCATGTTGTGTGCCGCGACCTCGGCCTGGGAGATGGCGTTCCCCCAGTGCTCGACGGCAAGGTATTGATAGCCGTACATCGGCTGCGGGGCGCGCGCTATGTCGCCGGCGACAAACACGTCATCGGTGACCAACCCGTTTGCGTCGAACGCTCGGCAGCCGGCGTCGCAGGCGACGCCCCATACGCCGCACGCCAGGCCGGAATCTGCGAGCCATTCGACATTGCGGACGGAGCCCAGCGCGGCGACCGCCACATCCACCTCAAGCGTTGTGCCGTCGGACAGAATGGCCCGGCGCAGCTGTCCGCTGGCATCACCCTCAAGGGCCAGGACGCGGACGCCGCACCGCAGGTCCACGCCATTCTCGAGCTGCAGTTCCCCGGCGACTGCGCCGATCACCGCGCCAAGGGCAGCGACGAGCGGAGCCGGGCCAGCTTCTGCCACCGTGACCGTCAGGCCGAGTTCCCGGCACACGGACGCGACCTCGCAACCGATGAACCCGGCGCCGATGACCAGCACCCGACGCGGACGCCCCGCGAGGTGCTGTCGCAGGGTTGCGGCGTCCTCCCGGGTGCGCAATGTCATCACTCCTGCGAGGGCCGCCTCGACAGGGTTAGGCCATGGGCGTGCCCGCAGGCCGGTGGCGATCAACAGCTTGTCGAATCCGATTCGATCGCCGTCGGCAAGGTGGAGCTGCTTCGCAGCCAGATCCAGCCCGGTCGCCGCCATGCCCAGCCGCCAAGTGGCGCGGATGTCCCGGCGGCGTGGCAGGGAAGTGTCTTCCAAGGGTGCCGACCCGGCCAAGACCTGTTTGGACAGCGGGGGCCGGTCGTAGGGCTCGTGCGGCTCTTCGCCGACCAGAGTCAGCGATCCGGTGAACCCTTCCTCGCGCAACCGCTCCGCCGCGCGCAGCCCCGCCATCGATGCCCCCACGATGACGATCCGTCCAGTCCTCTTAAAAGTTCTCCCGCTGTCTTCGACCGGAGTAGCCGTCGCCGGTCGTGGGGCCGGGTGCAGCGACGTGTCCTGCCCGTCCGGCTGTTCAAGCCGGATGGCCTGAACCGGACACGCAGCGGCGGCCCGCCGAAGCCTCGTGAGATGCGCCCCGTCAGGGTGCGGGTTGTAGGTCAGTGCCTCGTCCCCCTGAATCGTGAAGACGTCCGGGGCGAGGAAGGCGCACTGGGCGTAGCCCTGGCATTTAGTGAGATCGACGAGGATCCTCATGCCGCACTTCTCCCTTTTAGCGCGCTTGCGTCGGCCGTCCGCCAACCAGTCGGCGCCTCTTCCGATCCAACCGGGCGGCCCCGGGCCTGTCAAAACTTCCGCTCCCCAAAGCTGGGCAGCGGAACGGAGCCTGCACTCGATTCGATTTCAAGAGTGTAGGCCCCGTGGGCACGCGGCGGAAGAGGCCTGCGACCGGACAGGGCGGGGCAGGGTCTGCGGCTGAATCCGGTCGCGAACGTTCCGACGTCAAGGCGATCGTTGACCAGTCGGCAGATCGTCAGGTGCCCGGGCAGCCCGGTTTCGCGCTCAAGGTAGCGGGGCGACTATTCCTGCGCCGTGATTCTGGACTCGTTGGCTGCTGACGAGGAATAGCCGGCGCTGCAGAGGTCTTGTCTAGATTGGGGCGTCGATGAACGGCTGCCTCGTGAAAGGACCTCCTTGCCCACTCCCTTTATCCCGTTCACCATGCGCGCTACCGTCCGCGAAGACCACAGGCGTTCCTTCCGCACGGATATAGAACGTCTTACAGGCGGCCACCGCGGGTGGGCGCCGCTGGACGTCGTCAAGTCCACCGACACCCAGGCGGTGCTGTGCGGAGCGATCGCGCAAAGCGTGCACACCGCCACCGACGCGAGCCTTGCCCGCTACCTCCAGGACCGCTTTGTCGCCGATAACGACATCTATCTGGATCTCACTGTCAGCATCGGGCGCTAACAGACGCCCAGGCAAGCCCCGGACCATGCTGGTCCGGGCTTTTCCATGCGACCAGCGGCCGCCCTTTATCGGTCGATCAACCGGCCAGGGACTATATCTTCTGGTCGAGGACGTCGATGGATTTCATCAGAAGGCCCGAGCCGCGGGCGGAACCTCCGTGATCGAGCCCGAAGACACGCAACCGGGCACGTGGCCGTGCGCGGCACACGGGGGGAGCGATGGCGATACGCTGGCACTGCGGCGACTGCGGCCGCGGCACGGGCAACACCGCCTTGGTGCGCGAGTCCGCATATCGATCGCTCTCCCACATCTGCAGGGTCGCATCTGGGGCGGGGCGGGCCAGCGAGTCGCCGGGCTGCAGGACGCGGCATGTCGGTCCCGCGACCCGGGAATAGGGGAGCCGTGGTGTGCGTTAAAGTCTGGTCAGAGAAGAACACCCGAAAAGAGAAGACTCAAGTGGCAACCGATTACGACGAAGTCCGGTCCGACGTCAAGGAATCACAGGACCGGTCCCTGGAGGCGTTGCAGTCCGCTAACGCACCGGATGCCCGCAGCGTCGTCCGTGAGCTGGACGAGTCCGACGCGCTGGATGAGGCCATGACCCCTGGCGGGGAGTTTGTCGCCGAGGAACTGACCGTTCAGGTCATTCCCCAGGCCGAGGACGAGTTCACCTGCTACTCCTGTTTCCTGGTCCGGCACCGGTCCCAGCTGGCGCGCGAAAAAGACGGCCACTCGTACTGCCTCGAGTGCGAAAGCTAGGACGCCCTCGCTCCAGATGACGGGACGCAACAGCGGCCTCAACAGCGTGACTTGATCCGCCCTACCGCAGTATTCGAAACGGAGAAGAGCGGAGCAGCAAGCGTGCGCGGAACGCGGCTGTCATTGCTGACTGGTTGGAACCAATGCGCCAAAAGCGTTGGCCGCATGAGGTTGGCGGTCATGAATATATTGATTAGGGACAGCGAAGTCACGGGGGTGACAGGATGGGCATGCCAGGGCTTTGTCATTTTCAGCAGACCATTGCACTGGTTGATTCAAAGCCTGCGGCACAGCTGACTTTAGGACGAGCCCCATAAGCTGGTCCGCAGGCATAATCCACGACAGAACGCTTTCTTCCAACGCCGGGGAGCTCAGCATGGACACCGAATTCGCTGATGTCATAGATCATGACGTCACCACCATCACCTGCGTATGCGGCAATACCGTCAGCAACGAGGGATTGATTCAGGCCAACTCACAAGGCATCCCCGTTCACATCGGCGGAAACGCGCCAGCGCCCGCAGGACTGGCTACGTGGCCTGACGACGAGGATCTCTACACCCTGTGTCCCTCATGCGGCCGCGTTTACCATGACGTGGTCATCGAAGAGACAGGGACCGCGCCCGTTGCTTTCCGAGTCGATATCACTGCTGGACCGATTGCAGAGGCGATCCGTGTCCACTGGGACCTCAACACGTAGTCCTGTGACCCTGTCCCACGTATGCCGGGGACCGGTGCGGGGGAACCCCCTCCACAGGGGAAGTTTGTGTACCTTGACGGCCGGCCTCGAGCTTGGCATCGTGGAAGTCGGATCGGGGAGGCGAGCACCATGCAAGAGAAGAGTTGGTCGGTGAACATCGTTATCGACGAACATGAAAACCAAACGCGGGCCACGGCACGATTGAGGGCCGAGAACCGGGCAGAACTGGAAGGTGTCGGGTTGGCCAGGCTGAATCCGATAGACTCCGATGTCCCGGAGATCGGGGACGAGTTGGCGACCGCACGCGCCCTGGCCGACTTGGCGCATCAGCTGATCGAAGTCACCGCGGCCGATATCGAGAAAATTACCAAAGAACCTCCGCATCTCCGCGCTTAGCCCTGCTTTGCTGAGCGCTGGTCCTGCTGGCCAGCTGGAATCCCCGTGATGAACTCGGCGACGCACCCGGCGATCCTGCTGACGACTGGGACATCGACCCCGCGATCGTGAACCGGCGCGGCGGCACAATCGCGTCGGCCTCGTTGGCGGTTCTCTCCTGTCAGGATCCCGGGCGAGTGGAGGTGGCCAAGCGACATTGCTGACGGCGTCGCCCGTATCCTTGATAGATGAGTGACATCGCGCATTCAACCGCCACATTTGATGGCCGCTTCGCCCGGGAGTTCAAGGAGATGGCCATTCCTTGGCGCGCGGAGGAAGCTCCCGACCCGCACCTTCTGGTGCTCAACGAGCGCCTCGCCACCGAGCTAGGTCTCGATCCGGCTTTTCTCCGGAGCCCTGAGGGTCTGCTTCTGCTGATCGGCAACGCCATCCCTGCGGAGGCCCGCCCGGTGGCGCAGGCCTACGCCGGCCACCAGTTTGGCTGGTACGCACCCCGTCTGGGCGACGGGCGCGCACTCCTGCTCGGCGAAATCGGCCACGCGGACGGGCAGCTCCGCGACATCCACCTCAAGGGATCAGGGCGCACGCCGTTTGCGCGAAACGGCGACGGCCAGGCAGTGGTCGGCCCTATGCTGCGCGAATATATCGTGAGTGAGTCGATGCACGCGCTGAATATCCCCACCACACGATCCCTCGCCGTCGTCGCGACGGGGCGTCCGGTGCAGCGCGAGACGCTCCTGCCAGGCGCCGTTCTTACCCGGGTTGCCAGCAGCCACCTGCGCGTGGGCAGCTTCCAGTACGCCCGGTCCACGGGCGACATCGGCCTTCTTCGCCGCCTCGCGGAATACGCAATTTCCCGTCACCACCGGGCCGCCGCGGAGGCCGAGAACCGTTATCTCGCACTATTCCAGGCGGTCATATCAGCCCAGGCTTCACTGGTGGCCCGGTGGATGCTCGTAGGGTTCGTTCACGGGGTCATGAATACCGACAACATGACGATTTCGGGTGAAACCCTCGACTACGGGCCGTGTGCCTTCATGGAAGGCTTTGACCCTGCCGCCGTCTACAGTTCGATCGACGAGACCGGACGCTACGCCTACCGCAATCAGCCGGTGGTGGCGGAGTGGAACCTTGCCCGGCTCGCGGAGTCCCTCCTGCCTCTGCTTCACGATGACCAGGAGCAGGCGGTGGACCTCGCGGTGGAAGCGCTCAGTGAGTTCCGCCTGCAGTACAGTGCGGCCTGGTCGGCAGGCATGAAGGCCAAGCTTGGGTTCCGTGAAGGGCCCGACGACGAAGTGACGTCGCCTCTTGTGGACGAACTTGTGGCCCTGATTCAGGAGTCACGGGCGGACTACACATCGTTCTTCCGGCACCTCGGCAAAGCCGCCCGCGGCCAGGCTGAACCTGCGCGGGGCCAGGTTCTGGACCCGGCAGGGTTCGATGCCTGGGTAAGGCGCTGGCGCGCCTTGGCGCCAGATGCTGACGCCATGGACGGAGTCAACCCCGTCTACATCCCGCGGAACCATCTGGTGGAGGAAGCCCTGACCGCCGCTACCGGCGGGAACACGGGTCCGCTGGAACGGTTGATGGACGCGGTAGCCTTACCCTTCGACGAGCGGCCCGGTCTCGAGCATTACGCCGCTGCCGCCCCGGAAAGCTTTGGCCCTTACCGGACCTTCTGCGGAACCTGAATGCTGAGGCAGGCAAATTACTCCAGTCCTCCCTTCCGGCAGACCCCATGGATGACCAGAGCTCAGGAGGCCCTGTGGCCCTACTCCAAGGGGACGCCAATAAATAGCATGGCGTCATGGAACAGCTGCAGGACACGGGTGCTGAAGAACCGCCGTTGTCTGCCACCACCGTTTTCGCCAGTCTCGCGGAGTTGAGGGACGCCCCTGGCTATAGCCCGGCAGCAATAGCCGAACGGCTAGTAAACTCGCTGGGCATGGATGCTGCGGCACCCCTGCTGGGCGTCGATGTGGAACTTCTGGATCGCTGGACATCGGGCCAGGATGCGCCGAATGCGGTTGGCCGGCTCCAGCTTGCGGACCTGGACGCCCTCATAGGGCACCTCCACTGTGCTTTCACGCCGGCCCAGGCCATGCTCTGGATGTGCAGCCCCAACGTGCAGCTTGGCTCCAGACCAATCGATGTTTACCGCACGCAGGGATCGGCGCCGGTGATCGGCGCCATCCGGGCCCATGTGCAGGAGGCCTTCGGCTGATCCGCTCACCAGATGGCGGGTGGGTACCCGGCCGGATCGTGGCTCGCTAGGCTTTGTCCATGGACGGGAGCGAGACATGACCCAACGGACCTACCCGCAGGGCGTTCCGTGTTGGATCGACACCGGGCAGCCTGACGTCGAGGCGGCCGCCGTGTTCTACGCCGGAATTTTTGGCTGGACGTTCGAGGACGCCATGCCGGCGGGAGCGCCGGGCCGTTACTTGATAGCAAAGCTCGACGGCCAGGACGTCGCTGGGGTGGCCAGCACTCAAGGTGCCGCGGCGTGGAGTACCTACGTATCCGTCGAGGACGCGGATGTCGCAGTGCAGCGACTGGTCGCTGCCGGCGCTGCGGTGCGAACGGCGCCTGCTGATGCGGGAGAGGGCGGCCGCAGTGCGGCGCTGACCGATCCGGAGGGCGCCGAGTTCCGCATCTGGCAGGCCAGGCGACGCTTCGGGGCACAAGTGGTCAATCAGCCAGGGGCCTGGAATTTCAGCGATCTCCACACGCCAACCCCCGGCGCGGCCATAAAGTTTTACGAGGACGCGTTCGGCTGGCAGGTCGACGACCTCGGCTTTGCGATGATGATCCGCAGGCCCGGTTATGGTGATCACCTTGAGGCGACAGTCGATCCGGGCATCAGGGCCAGACAGTCAGGGCTGGCCGCCCCGCCTGGCTTCGAGGATGCGATCGCCTGGATCGCGACCACCGCCCCCGCGGAACCGTCGCGCTGGCACGTCTCCTTCACCGTTGCCGACCGGGACCAGACGGTGGTTGATGCGGAGCGACTCGGCGCCCAAGTCCTTAGCCAAAACGACACCGAGTGGACGCGCACGGCACTGATCCGGGACCCCCAGGGAGCGGAGTTTACCGCCAGCCAGTTCACGCCCCCGTCGGGATGAGCGATCCTTGACGGCCGGCCGACTACTTCACGTCGTGGAGTGCTCCCGCACGCGCGCGAGCCATTCGACCACTAGGGCCTGCGTGAGGGCGGGCTGCTCGTGGAACAGAGCGTGGCCGGCGCGATCGAGTACAGCAAAGGTGGCGCGGGGGTAGTGCTCGGTCAGCTCCCACGGACCCGTGTGCCCGGCAGTTGCATCCTGTCGCCCTGCAAGTATTAAGACAGGATGAGGATAAGTAGTCGCCGCGTCCGGGCGATCCTGTAGCTCCCAGTTCGAAAAGATTCGCATCAGGCCCGATTCGTCAACGAGTGACGCTGCGGGAGCCACTAACTCCTGGAACCGGCTCAGCGTTTCAGACGTCTGCACCACGAAGTAGTTACGGTAAGAGGCCTCGAGCTCCGGGCCCAGTTCGCCGGTCGGGTCGGCCGCCGAAACAAGAACCTCGTGCTCAGGCACGTTGCCCGTATGCGCGCCCACCGGGCAGATTAACGCCAGTCCCACAACCTGCTCGGGTCGCCGATCGGCAATCGCACGGGCTAAGTACCCACCGTACGACTGGCCCATCACAAGCAACGGTTCGTCACCAATGGTGCTATCGATCAGGCCGAGCAGAATGTCCAGGACGTCATCGTTGCTCGTGATCGTCTCGGGCGCCGGGGTTCGGCCCATCCCCGGCAGGTCCGGATACAGCCGCCGAAAGCCGGGAACGTTGCAGAATATCGGTTCAAGAGCGCCGGCGATCTCGCGATGATCCACCCCCGCGCCGTGCAGGGCGAGAACCGGCGTGCCCCTGCCGTACTCGGCATATTGCACAGGCACTCCGCCGACCGTAGCTTCCATCCAGATAGTGTAGATCGCGCCGGCCCGCTAACCAGAGGGGTTTGAGAACATGGCGGGTACCGGTACAGAAGCGTCGGCGTCGAATGCCCAGGGACTGGCTACCCGCGCGTCGAATTTTTGCATGTTCGGGCCTTGCCCGGCTGACGGTCCTAGTCCGCTGCGAGGTCCGGCGGCACTTCGTTCACCATGAACTTCACGAACTCCGGCACCGCCGTGTGGGACACCGGTTCCAGCCATGCCAGTGACACGGTGACCGGTGGCGCGTCGACAAGCGGCCGGTACACCACCCCAGGGTGCTGGTAGGTTTCCGCAGTCGAGATGCCGCTGATGCCAATGCCACGGCCGGAGGAAATCGCGAGCAGCCAGTCGTCAGTATTGTCCGTGGCCACCGTGTGCTTCGGACGTATCCCCACCGGCCACAGGTCCAGCCTTGTGAGCCCGGTGAGCGTATTGACGACCACAACCTCGTGGGACAGGTCAGCCAGGCGCACCTCGTCGCGGCCGGCCAGTTCGTGGTCGGCAGGCAGGACAGCGAAGCGGGGCTCCTCGGCCAGTTCGCATTGCCGCATGCCGGCCGGGCCCCCGGCCACGGGTGTATCCCCCCGTATCAGGGCGACGTCGGCACGCCCGGAGGCCAGACCGCCGAACCGGTCATCCACGCGGTGCAATTCCACCGGCGTTCCAGGGTGCAGTTCGCGCCAGCGGCGTAGCAGGGGTCCAGTCCGGCGGCCGAGCGCGGACCACGGATACCCCAGCAGCATCGGCCGGACAGGTGTCCCTGCGGGGTCCAGTGCCGCGTCGAGGGCGGCGATCGCGGCGGCGGCGCGCGGACGCAGGGCCTCGCCGGCAGGGGTGATGGCGACGTGTTGGGTCGAGCGGTCAAACAGAGTGGCGCCAAGGTGTGCTTCCAGTTGCCGCAGCGTCCGGGACAGCGCTGGCTGGCTGACCCGCAACACGGCCGCAGCGGAACTGAATCCGCCCTCTTCGGCGATTGCCAGGAATGCCCTCAAGTGCCGCGCCTCAACGCTCATGCGTCTAGGTTATAACAGCAACTCAAATGGCATTTCCCGCCGCCTGCTGACTTTCCTAACGTTGGAACCATGCAAATGACGACTTCCCGGGCCTTGCCCGGCACGCCGGCCCCCGGTTACGCCCCGGCGACCGTGCTGGTGATGGCCGCGGTGCTATGCCAGCAGCTCGGTGCAGCGGTGGCTGTGCTCGTCTTTCCCGCAGCCGGGCCGTTAGGCATCGTGACGCTGCGCCTGGCGTTCTCGGCCATCATCCTTCTTGCTGTTGCCCGGCCTAGGCTGCACGGGCACAGTGGAAGGGCCTGGCGGGCTGCAATCGGGCTCGGAGTGACCATGGCAGCGATGAACTCACTGTTCTACGAAGCCATCGCACGGCTGCCCCTGGGCACGGCAGTCACCATCGAAGTGCTGGGCCCGCTGGTCCTATCCGTCGTGGCCAGCCGACGCGCCAAATCCATGCTGTGGGCGGCGCTGGCCTTCATCGGGGTCGCCCTGCTGGGACAGGAAGGGCTGGCCGATCTCGACGTCGCCGGTGTCTGCTTCGCCCTCGGTGCGGCGGCGTGCTGGGCCTTATTCATCCTGTGCAACGCCAGAACCGGAGCAACGTTCCCACGGCTCGGCGGCCTGGCCCTCGGAATGGCCGTCGGGGCGATCGTCTCGCTGCCTGGCGCGATGCTAACGGCGGGGACTGCCCTGTTGGAGCCGGCGATCCTTGGCCTTGGCCTCGGCGTCGCGCTGCTCTCGACGGCTGTCCCATACTCCTTCGAGCTCATGGCCCTGCGCCGAATCCCGGCCGCCACGTTCTCGGTGCTGACCTGCACGGCACCGGCCGTGGCGGCGCTGGCAGGCTTTGTGGTTCTCGGGCAGCAGTTCGGATATATCGACGTCATAGCGGTTGCCCTTGTAGTGGCTGCCAGCATAGGCGCCGTCCGGTCAGCAGGGCCGATCAAAGCTCCTGGGCCCGCCGAGACATGTTCACCGCAGCAGCATTCCGGCAAGGCGCCGGTTCGAAGGGACCGCGCGGACCAGAGAAAGGCCACACGGAAGGATCCCTAGACGGCGTCGGGCCGCTGGTCTCCCTTGTGGCTGCGCAGATTCTCCTGCACCTTGCCAAACAAGTCCTTGATGGTCGACTCCGTATTGGTGAGCATGTCCGGCTGGACGTAGACCTGTTGGGCGGGAGGCAGACTGAAGTGGGAAGGCAGGCCACCCGTGCCGTCCACTCCTGCAAGCGCGATGGTCACGCCGCCCTCCTTGCGCGCAATGGCGCCGATCCGGCCGAAGACCACGGTGAATTCGTCCGGCTGGAAGCTCACGGTCAGTCCGATATGTGTCCGGTTAAGGTCGCTTGCTGCGACGGCCTTCTCGTTACCGGTGCCCGCATAGCTCATGTCCATCTCCTGCGACAGTTGGTGGCGTTGTACGCGAGCAGTCTACGTCTGTGTCCGGAAGCCGGGTAGGGACCCGCCGGCTGCCCGATGCCGGGCGGGACCGTTCCTGGTGGAGAATGCGTTCATGACCAATGACGATCTTCGGCCCGTCTACTTCCTTTCGGACAGTACCGGCATCACCGCGGAAACGCTCGGCAACACCTTGTTGACGCAGTTCCCCGCTAATAACTTTGACCGCATTACGGTCCCCTTCATCACGACGGTCGAACAGGCCAAGACCGTGGTAGGTACCATCGACACGCTGGCCGCAACCGGCCCGCGGCCGATCGTCTTTTCCACGGCTGTCAGCAGCGACATCCGCCATGTCCTGGCGACGTGCCAGGGGATTATCGTGGATCTCATCGGGACCCATGTCGGACAGCTGGAGCAGGCCCTCGGCTCACTGGCCAGCGGGGAACCCGGCAGGGCCCACGGCCTCGGCAATGCCGAGCGGTATCAATCCCGGATGGCCGCCGTCGAGTACGCCATGGAGCACGACGACGGCCAGAGCCTGCGCGCGCTGGAAAAGGCCCAAGTCATCTTGGTGGCACCCTCCCGCTGCGGCAAAACACCCACCACCATGTACCTGGCGCTGCAACACGGAATCTTCGCCGCGAACTTCCCGCTGGTGGACGAGGACTTTGAGCGGGAGGGGCTCCCCAAGCCGCTGAGGCCTTTCGTTGAGAAATGTTTCGGTCTCTCCTCCAACCCCCTGCGCCTGAGCCAAATCCGCACCGAACGGCGCCGCGGCTCACCCTACGCGTCGCTGCGGCAGTGCGGCTTTGAGCTTCGCAGCGCCGAGCAGCTGTACGTCTCCCATAGGATTCCGTACCTGAATTCAGCCACGGTGTCCGTGGAGGAAATGGCCGCGACCATCTTGCAGCGGATGAATCTCAAGCATTAGGGAAAAGTTTCACAAACCCAGTGTGGCGCACGTCATATGGAAAGAGCGCTGGATACCTGTCAGTGTGGACAGGACTTGCGCCCAGCAACCGGCCATCGCCGCGAGCGGGGCGGCGCACTTGCGTGCCATCATCTGCAAAGGAGCAGTAACTATGACGACAGACATCCTGTGGTTCTCAGAACTCGGACTCAAGGACCTGGACCGGGTGGGCGGAAAGAACGCTTCCCTTGGTGAGATGGTGCAAAATCTGACCTCTGCCGGCGTCCAGGTTCCCGACGGCTTCGCCACCACCGCGGATGCCTACCGCAACTTCCTGGCAGATTCCGGCCTGGACCAGAAGATCGCCGACCGGCTGGTCGGCCTGGACACCGATGATGTCACCGCCCTGGCCGCGGCAGGGCAGGAAATTCGGGCCCTCATGCGCGAGACGCCCTTCCTGCCGGACTTTGAAGCGCAGATCCGGGACTCCTACCGGAAGCTGGTGGACAAGCACGGCGGTTCTGAGGACCTCTCCTGGGCCGTCCGTTCCAGCGCTACCGCGGAAGACCTTCCCGATGCCTCCTTTGCCGGGCAGCAGGAAACCTTCCTGAACGTCCGCGGCATCGAGAACATCCTGCTCGCCATCAAGGACGTGTTCGCGTCCCTCTACAACGACCGGGCCATCGCTTACCGCGTGCACCACAAGTTCGAGCACGCCGAGGTGGCGCTGTCGGCCGGCATCCAGCGCATGGTGCGATCGGACGTCGGGGCCTCCGGCGTCATGTTCACCATGGACACGGAGTCCGGGTTCCAGGATGCCGTGTTCGTCACGTCCTCCTACGGCCTGGGCGAGGCGGTCGTCCAGGGCGCCGTGAACCCGGACGAGTTTTACGTCTACAAGCCCGCGCTGCAGGCCGGCCGGCCCGCCATTCTCAAGCGCGGTCTGGGCGAGAAGGCCCTCCAGATGACCTACACGAGCAGCCGCGAGATCGGCCGCACCATTGACTTTGTGCCGGTTGAGGCCTCGTTGCGGAACCGCTTCAGCCTCAGCGACGACGACGTCGAGCAGCTCGCCCGGCACGCCGTCGCCATCGAGAACCACTATGGCCGCCCGATGGACATCGAATGGGGCAAGGACGGGATCGACGGCGGCCTGTACATTCTGCAGGCGCGCCCTGAGACCGTGCAGTCGCGCCGGGCCCCCGGCAGCCTGAGCCGCTTCCGCCTCAACGGAACCGGCCGGGTGCTGGTCGAGGGACGCGCCATCGGCCAGCGCATCGGCGCCGGCAGCGTCCGCATCCTCACGGCCATCGACCAGATGGCCGCCTTCAAGACCGGCGATGTCCTCGTCGCCGACATGACCGACCCGGACTGGGAACCGATCATGAAGCGTGCCTCCGCCATCGTGACCAACCGCGGCGGACGCACCTGCCACGCGGCCATCATTGCCCGGGAACTGGGGATTCCGGCCGTCGTCGGCACCGGGGACGCCACGGACGCCCTCTCCGACGGCCTCGACGTGACCGTCTCCTGCGCCGACGGCGAGACCGGCACCATCTACGAAGGGCTCCTGGACTTCAGCGTCGAGGAAACCGAGATCACCCAGCTGCCCGAGGCCCCCGTCAAGGTCATGATGAATGTCGGGACACCGGAGCAGGCGTTCACCTTCGCGCAGCTGCCCAACCACGGAGTGGGCCTGGCCCGGCTGGAATTCATCATCAACCGCCAGATCGGCATCCACCCCAAGGCACTGCTGAACCTGGACGAGCAGCCGGCAGACGTCGCCGCGGACATCCGTGAGCGGATTGCCGCGTACGACAGCCCGCGCGATTACTACATCAAGCGACTGGCCGAAGGCGTGGCCACCATCGCGGCGGCCTTCGCGCCGGAACCCGTGATTGTGCGCATGTCCGACTTCAAGTCCAACGAGTACGCCAACCTGATTGGCGGACCCGCCTACGAGCCGCACGAAGAGAACCCGATGCTCGGCTTCCGCGGGGCCTCACGGTACCTGGAGCCGTCCTTCCGGGACTGCTTCGACCTTGAGTGCGAAGCCCTGTCCTTCGTCCGCAACGAAATGGGGCTGACCAACGTCAAGCTGATGATCCCGTTCGTGCGGACCCTGGACGAGGCCCGCGGCGTCATCGAACTGTTGGCGGAAAACGGCCTCAATCGCGGCGAGAACGGGCTCGAGGTGATCATGATGTGTGAGATTCCGTCCAACGCGCTGCTCGCCGATGAGTTCCTGGACTACTTCGACGGATTCTCCATCGGCTCCAATGACATGACCCAGCTGGCCCTCGGCCTGGACCGGGATTCCGCGATTGTCTCCGGCGGCTTCGACGAACGCGACCCCGCCGTCAAGAAGCTCCTGAGTATGGCCATCAAGGCCTGCAGGGCGCGAGGCAAATATGTGGGCATCTGCGGCCAAGGTCCCAGCGACCACGAGGACTTCGCCGAGTGGCTGGTCGAGGAAGGCATCGATTCCGTCTCCTTGAACCCCGACACCGTGGTGGATACCTGGCTCCGGCTCGCCGGTGCGGCCGTCGGGGCAGGGGTCGGCGCCGAGGCGAACTGACAGCACGGCGCCGAGGAAAGGACAGCAGGACACCCGACGGGCAGCACGGTCTCGAATTCCGGACCGTGCTGCTGGGGCCGCATCGGCCGCTGGGCGGGGGAGCGCACACGTGGCATTAGGCCGCCTGGCTCCATTGGCCACAGTCAATGAAGTTTCGCGGCCTGTGTCGATTAACCCTCCCGTTGTTCGACCTGTGGGTGGGAAGGTCGGAGGGCGACCTTCCAAAACCTAGGAGATTGAAATGGCAAAGTACATGTTGATCATGCGCGGAACCGACGAGTCGTACGCCAATCTTGAGAAAGCCGACTTCAACGAAATCCTCGAGACCATGGGCAAATTCAACGACGAATTGATCCGCGCCGGAGTCCTGCTGGCAGCCGAGGGCCTGGATGATCCGAAAGAGGGCGTCGTGGTGGACTTTACCGGCGAAACCCCGGTGGTCACTGACGGACCCTACGGCGAAACCAAGGAACTGTTCGGCGGCTACTACATCCTCGATGTCGCATCCAAGCAGGAAGCCATCGAGTGGGCCAAACGGGCTCCCCTCACGGCGGGAACCAAGACCGAGATCCGCCGTGTGCCCGCCATCGACGAGTTCCCGCAGGACAACGAATGGATCCAGAAGGAACGCGCGTGGCGTGAGCAGACCGGCCAGCTCTGAACCGGCAGTGAGCAGCAACGAGGCAAGGGCCGCCGTCGAAGCGGTGTGGCGCATGGAGTCCGCCCGCGTCGTCGGCGCCCTTGCCCGCTATACGGGCGATTTCCTGTTGGCCGAGGACCTGGCACAGGAGGCGCTGGCCGAGGCCCTCGTGTCCTGGTCGGTGAACGGGATCCCCGCGGAGCCGGTGGGCTGGCTGCTGACCACCGGCCGGCGCCGAGCGGTGGACACCTTCCGGCGCCGTGCCGCCCGGGACGAAAAGTACGCCCTGCTGGCCCGCGACCTCTCCGAGGAGCTTCCGGGAGCCGATTCCCTGTTCGACCCCGACGCGATCGACGACGACGTGCTGGCGCTGATGTTTATCTCCTGCCATCCGGTGTTGTCCAGGGAAGCGCGGATCGCCTTGACGCTGCGCGTGGTGGGCGGCATGGGCACCGACGAGATCGCGAAGGCGTTTCTGGTTCCGGTGCCGACCATCCAGGCACGGATCACCCGGGCCAAGAAGACCCTGGCGGCCGCCCACATTCCGTTCGCCGTGCCAGAAACGCGCGACGTGCCAGAACGGCTGGGGTCGGTACTCCAAGTCGTGTACCTGATCTTCACGGAGGGTTCCTTCGCGTCCGGCGGTGACTCCTGGATGCGCACGGACCTGGCCGGCGAAGCGCGCCGCCTGGCCCGCGTGCTCACGCGGCTCACGCCGGAACCCGAAGTGTTCGGCCTGCTGGCCCTGATGGAACTGACAGCCGCGCGCTTCCCCGCGAGGCTCGATACGTCCGGCCGGCCGGTCCTCCTGGAGGACCAGGACCGACGGTTGTGGGACCAGTCGGCGATCCGGCGCGGCCGCGCCGCGCTGGCGAAGGCTGTGGCTGCCGGCCGCGGGCTCGGCGCATACGGGCTGCAGGCTTCGATCGCCGAATGCCACGCGGTGGCCCCGTCCGTTGCGGAAACGGACTGGCAGCGGATCGTCATCCTGTACGAGGCCCTGGGAAGGCTGGCGCCGTCGCCGGTCGTCGAACTGAACCGCGCCGTGGCCGTGGCCATGGCATCGGGCCCGGCGGCCGGGCTGGAACTGGTCGACGCGATCGCATCCCGGGGCGAACTCAACGGCTCGCACCTGCTGCCTGGGGTCAGGGGCGAGTTGCTGACACGGCTCGGCCGGCTTGGGGAGGCGGAGTCCGCCCTGCAGCAGGCGGTCGCACTGTGCACGAACGCGGCCGAACGCGCTGCGCTGGAACGAAAGATCGACGAGCTTGCCCGCCCGTAGTCCCGATGTGGGCATCTATTGACACCCCGATGTCGTGACTGCCATATTTCAAGTACGCGCTATGTGAATCGCGTTGTGTAATACGCAATTCACGAAGGCGTATGCGGGACGTGCCGTCACCCTCGAAGCCTAAAGCTTCGAGCGACGGGCAGAGGATTCCGAACCGCAACGAGTCGGCCAGACTGGCAACGCGTGTCCGTCGCCAAAGAGTCCCCCCGGGGACTCAGGAAAGGAACACAGGAACTATGGTTCACAAAGTAAGAGCGGTCATCGCCAAGGAAAAGAATGCCCCTGTTTCGGTCGAGAACATTCTCGTGCCGGATCCCGGACCCGGTGAGGCGCTCGTGGACATTCTGACCTGCGGCGTCTGCCACACTGACCTCCACTATAAGCAGGGCGGAATCACCGATGATTTCCCCATCCTGCTGGGCCATGAGGCCACCGGCGTGGTCAGCGCCGTCGGCCCAGACGTCACCGAAGTCGCCCCCGGGGACCGCGTGATCCTGAACTGGCGCGCCGTGTGCGGCGAATGCCGCGCCTGCGCCAAGGGGCAGCCGCAATACTGCTTCAACACCCACAATGCAACGCAGAAAATGACCCTTGAGGACGGCACGGAACTCTCGCCCGCGCTCGGCATCGGGGCCTTCGCCGAGAAGACGCTCGTCGCCGCCGGGCAGTGCACAAAGGTTGACGAGGACGCCGATCCCGCCGCCGTCGGGCTGCTCGGCTGCGGTGTGATGGCAGGCATCGGCGCCGCCATCAACACCGGTGAGGTCAAGCGCGGCGAATCCGTCGCCGTCATCGGCTGCGGCGGCGTGGGCATCGCCGCGATCGCCGGCGCGAAGCTGGCCGGCGCCACGACGATCATCGCGGTGGATATCGACGCCAACAAGGTGGAAATGGCCAAGTCCCTCGGTGCCACTCACGGCGTGGACTCCAGCAAGGAAGACCCGATCGAAGCCATCCGGGCGCTGACCGGCGGCAACGGTGCCGACGTCGTGATCGAGGCGGTGGGACGCCCCGAAACGTACAAGCAGGCGTTCTACGCCAGGGACCTCGCCGGTCGCGTGGTGCTGGTGGGCGTGCCGACGCCGGAGATGAAGCTTGAGCTGCCGCTGCTGGATGTCTTTGGCCGCGGCGGGTCCCTGAAGTCCTCCTGGTACGGCGACTGCCTGCCGTCCCGCGACTTCCCAATGCTCGTGGCGCAATACAAACTGGGCAATCTGGACCTGGACGCCTTCGTCACCGAGCGCATCACCATCGACCAGGTAGAAGAGGCCTTTGGCAAAATGCACGAGGGCAAGGTGCTGCGTTCCGTGGTTGAAATAGGCCCGGCCGTTGCCGGCGCGGACGGGGCGGCGTCCGCATGAGCGTCGTCATCGAGAACCTGGTCACCTCGGGCACGTTTTCGCTCGACGGCGGCACCTGGGACGTGGACAACAACGTCTGGATCGTGGGAAACGACGACGAATGCGTGATCATCGACTCCCCGCACGACGCGGAACCGATCATCCGCCAGGTCCGCGGCCGGAAGGTCCTGGCCATCCTGCTCACGCACGCGCACAACGACCACATCGGCGCGGCCCGGGCTGTGGCGGAGGCCGTGAAGGCACCGATCTACCTGCACCCCGACGACCTGGTGCTCTGGGAACAGGTCTATCCCGGCGTCAACCCGGACCGGTACCTCGCCGACGGCGACGTGTTCCAGGTGGGCGGGGCTACCCTGCGCGCCATCCACACCCCCGGCCACTCGCCGGGATCCACGTGCTTCCACCTCGAGGACGAAGGGACGGTCTTCACCGGCGACACCCTGTTCAACGGCGGCCCGGGCGCCACCGGCAGGTCCTACAGCGACTACCCGACCATCCTCACTTCCATCCGCGAACGGCTGCTGACGCTGCCTGCAACGACCGTGGTGCGCACCGGCCACGGGGACAGCACCACCATCGGGGCGGAGCGGGACACGCTGGCCAAGGTCAGCCAATGAAGGGCGTTCCCAAGCTCGGCCGGCAGCCCGCTCCCGTCGCGGACATCAACGAGGACGAGCTCGAAGTCCACGCACCGAAGAAGCAAGCCGCTGGCGTCAAGGCGGTGATGGTGGCGCTGGAGCGCGCCGTGGCCCAGGCCGGGGTATCCCGGACGGCCCAGTCGCTGCTGCGGCTGAACCAGCGCGGCGGGTTCGACTGCCCGGGCTGCGCGTGGCCGGAATCGGACAGGAAGCGCAAGACAGCCGAGTTCTGCGAGAACGGCGCCAAGGCGGTGGCCGAGGAAAACACCCTGCGTACCGTCGGGGCGGAGTTCTGGGCCCGGCATTCCATCGCCGAGCTGGCGGGGAAGACCGAATACTGGCTGGGTAACCAGGGCCGGCTCAGCGAGCCCGTGGTGATCCGCGAAGGGGAGACGCACTACTCGCCGATCTCCTGGGCCGACGCGTTCGACCTCATCGGCGAGCACATCCGGGCCAGCACGCCGGACCGCTGCGTCTTCTACACCTCGGGCCGCACGGCCAATGAGACCGCGTTCATGTACCAGCTGTTCGCGCGGGCCCTGGGCACCAACAACCTGCCGGACTGCTCCAACATGTGCCACGAATCTTCCGGCTCCGCGCTGAACCCCACCATCGGCATCGGCAAGGGCACCGTGTCCCTGGACGATATCCACGACTCGGAGCTCATCTTCGTCGTCGGGCAGAACCCCGGCACCAACCATCCCCGGATGCTGTCGGCGCTGAAGGAATGCAAGGACAACGGCGGGAAGGTGGTGGCGGTGAACCCGCTGCCCGAGGCCGGACTGTTCAACTTCAAGGATCCGCAGACCTTCTCCGGGGTGCTCGGAAACGGCACACCTCTGGCCGACGAGTACCTGCAGATCAAGGTCGGCGGGGACCTGGCCTTGTTCCAGGCCCTGGGCCACCTGCTGCTGGCGGAGGAAGAGCGGAACCCCGGCACCGTGGTGGACGCCGCGTTTATCGAGGCGCAGACGGACGGCTTCGACGCCTACCGAACCGCCCGCCGGGAGCTGGACTGGGCGGAGACCGAGCAGGCCACCGGCCTGGCCCGGGCCCAGATCGAGGACGTCGCCGGAATGCTCATCCGGTCCAAGGCCACAATCTTCTGCTGGGCCCTGGGCGTTACGCAGCAGCCGCACTCGGTGGACACCATCAAGGAAATGGTCAACGTCCTGCTCCTGCAGGGCAACTTCGGCAAACCCGGGGCCGGCGCCTGCCCGGTCCGCGGGCACTCCAACGTCCAGGGCGACAGGACCATGGGCATCTGGGAGAAGCCCAAGGAATGGCTGCTCGAAGCCCTGGACAAGGAATTCGGGATCACCTCACCGCGCGGCCACGGATTCGACGCCGTGGAGGCCATGGAGGCCTTCGAACGCAACGACGTGGATGTCTTTGTGTCCATGGGCGGCAACTTCTCCCTCGCGTGTTCGGACACGGAGACCTTGGAAGCCGGGATGCAGCGGATCGGGTTGACGGTGCACGTGTCCACCAAGCCGAACCGTTCGCACGTGGTGCACGGGCGCACCTCGCTCATCCTGCCCACCCTGGGCCGGACGGACAAGGACGACAAGCACGCCAACGGCGCCCAGTTCCTGTCCGTGGAGGACTCCATGTCCGTGGTCCACTCCACGCAGGGCCGGCTCCAGCCGGTATCCGAGCACCTGCTCGCCGAGCCGGTGATCATCGCCCGAATGGCCGACGCCACGTTCGGCGAGGACCATCCGGTCAACTGGAAGGCCATGGCCGGGGACTACGACGTGGTCCGGGACCACATCTCCCGCGTCATCCCGGGCTTCCAGGACTTCAACGCCCGGGTCCGGACCAGGAACGGCTTCGTGCTGCCCAACCCGCCGCGGGATACCCGGTCCTTCAAGACGGACATCGGCCGCGGCCGGTTCACGGTCAGCCCGCTGGAGTACCTGACTGCGCCGGACGGCCACCTGGTCCTCCAGACCATCCGCAGCCACGACCAGTACAACACCACGTTCTACGGCGTGGATGACCGCTACCGCGGGATCTCGGAGGGACGCCGGGTGATCCTGGTGCATCCGGAGGACCTGGCCGAACTCGGCTTCCGCGACCGGGACCTGGTGGACGTGGTGAGCACGTTCCGCGGACACGACCGGCAGGCGGACAAGTTCCGGCTGGTGGCCTACCCGACGGCCAAGGGCTGCGCCGCGGCCTATTTCCCGGAAGCCAACGCCCTGGTCCACAAGGAGAACGTGGCCAGGGAATCGAACACCCCCGGCTTCAAGGCGATGTTCGTCCGGTTCGTGCCGCATCCTGCGGAAGCTGAGGCCGCCGGCGTGCTCGGGGCGGCCACGGTGGGCTAGGCACTACCAGAGCGGCCCCGCTTCCCGGTTGGAATCCAGTCCGGGAGGCGGGGCCATTCTGTTGCGCTTCTTTTGCTCCAGGTGGCAGATGACGGCAGTGTCCGACGCCGGGACTGCCGTCAAGTGCCATCTGGCGGCGGGAAGCGGGGCCTTTGCCTGTTCGCGCGAACGGCCCGCCGGCCTGGGGGTTGCCGGTCTTCTAGCCGGCAACCCCCGGTTCGCGTCAGCCGCGGAGCCGCTCCATGCCGGGATCGAAGAGCGGCTCGGCCGTGACGGTCGCCGCGATGCGCTTGCCGAAGTACTCAACTTCCACGGAATCACCGATCCCCACGGCGGCAGGCAGCCAGGCGTAGGCGATCGGCTTGCGCACCGAGTAGCCGTACGCCGCGCTCGTGACGTATCCGGCGGCTTCACCGTTGACGTACACCGGTTCCTTGCCCAGCACCACCGACGTGCCGTCGTCCACGGTCAGGCACCGAAGCGCCCTGGTGGCCGGCTGTTCCTTGCGGGCGGCCAGCGCCTCGCATCCCACGAAGCCTTCCTTGTCCTTGGCGATAGAGAAGCCCAGGCCGGCCTCGTGAGGGTGGTGCTGGGAGGTCATGTCCGTGCCCCACAGTCGGTAGCCTTTCTCGAGCCGCATGCTGTTGAACGCGCCGCGCCCGGCCGCGATGATGCCGTGCTCCTTTCCGGCCTCGAAGAGGAGATCCCAGAGCTTCAGCCCGTAGTCCGCCGTGGTGTAGAGCTCCCAGCCGAGCTCGCCGACATAGGAGAGCCGCATGGCCGTGACCGGGAGGCCGCCCACCGAAATCTCCTTGGTCCGGAAGTATTTCAGGCCGTCGTTGCTGAGGTCGTCCCCGCTGACCTTGCCGATCACCTCACGGGCCAGCGGGCCCCACAGCCCGATGCAGCACGTGCTGCCCGTGATGTCGGATACGTGCACCCACCGGGCCGGATCCGCTGACGATTGCTTCCTGGCTTCGACGCGCAGGTAGTCGAAGTCCACATTGCTGTTCGCGCCCAGCTGGAATTTTTCCTCCGCGAGGCGGGCAACGGTCACGTCGCTGCGGATGCCGCCGTCGTCCGCCAGCAGGAGGCAGTACGTCACGGCACCCGGCTTTTTGGCGATGTTGCCAGTGCTGAGCCGCTGCAGCAGGCCCATGGCCCCGGGGCCGGTGACCTCGAGCCGCTTCAGCGGCGTCATGTCATAGAGGCCGACGGCGGTGCGCGTCTTCCACGCTTCAGCCGCCGAGATGGGGGAGTGGAACATGGCGGACCACTCGTCCCGCTCCGGTGCCTGCCATTGCGGCGGCAGCTCATCGAGCAGGCCGCGGTTGGCCTCGAACCAGTGCGGGCGTTCCCAACCGGCGGACTCCAGGAAGAACGCTCCCAGCTCCTTCTGCCGGACGTTGAAAGGGCTGACGCGCAGGTCACGGGGGGATTCCTTGGGCTGCAGCGGATGCAGGATGTCGTAGATCTCCACGAAGTTTTGCTGGGACGTTTCGCTGACGTACTGGTCGCTGGTCTGGACCTTTTCGAAGCGCGTGAGCTCGCAGCCGTGCAGGTCGGTGCGGGACTGTCCCTCGATGAGCAACTCGGCCATTGCCCTGGCGACACCGGCCGAATGCGTGACCCAGACGGCCTCTGCCACGAAGAAGCCCTCGACGTCGGGGGACTCGCCCATGAGTGGCCCGCCGTCGGGAGTGAAGGAGAAGATGCCGTTGAAGCCGTCGTCGATCTGCACCCCGCGGAGGGCGGGAAGGAGGTCCTTGCTGTCCTCCCACGCCGGCAGGAAGTCCTCCATGGTGAAGTCCAGGCGGGAGGGCATGCGGTGATCGGACATCTCCTCCGCGCCGACGCGGGGCAGCTGTTCCATGTCCACGGGCATGGGGCGGTGCGCGTAGCTGCCGATGCCGATCCGGTCGCCGTGCTCGCGGTAGTACAGGTCCTTGTCCTGGTAGCGCAGGATGGGCAGGCGGGCGCCGTTGGGCAGTTCGTTCCGGCCCTCCAGCTCCGGAAGTGACGTGGTCTTCACATACTGGTGCGCCAGCGGCAGCAGCGGCACCTTCAGGCCCACCATCTTGCCGAGTTCGCGGCCCCAGAATCCGGCGCAGGACACGACGATGTCCGCCGGGATGACGCCGTCGGCCGTTTCGACGCCCGTGACCTTGCCTGCGGTCTGTTCGATGCCCGTCACGGTGGTGGAGCCGAGGTACGTCACGCCGGCTTCGCGGGTGCGGCTGATCAGCAGCTGGACGGCGCGGGCCGCGGAGGCCAGGCCGTCCGTGGGGACGTAGAGGCCGCCGAGGACCTTGTTGCCGCCGGAAAAGCTGCCGGTGTTCAACAGCGGGTAGTGCTTCTCGCACTCGTCGGGGTCGATGATCCGGCCTTCGATGCCCCAGGAAGTGGCGTACCCCAACTTGCGCTTGAGGTCCTGCAGCCGCGCCTCGGTGGTGGCCAGCTCGAGCCCGCCCAACTGGTTGAAGCAGGACTCTCCGCCGGCGCTGAGGGAGAGCAGCTTGTCCACCGTGTAGCTGGCGAACTCCGTCATGGTCTTGGAGGGGTTGGTCTGGAAGACCAGGCCCGGGGCGTGCGAGGTGGAACCGCCGGCCAGTTCCAGCGGCCCCTGTTCGACCACCGTGATGTTGTTCCAGCCTCGGCTGGCGAGTTCATCCGCAAGGTTGGTGCCGACGATGCCGGCGCCGATGATGACGACGCGTGGTGATGCGCTCATAGTGTTTCTCCTGGTTCGCGTTAGCGGAATACGACGGTGCGGGTGTTGTTGAGCAGGACACGGTGCTGGCAATGCCACTTGACCGCCCGGGACAGAGCCTGTGATTCAGCGTCCCGGCCCACCGTCACCAAGGCATCGGGGTCCAGGCTGTGGTCCACGCGGAAGACCTCCTGCTCGATGATCGGGCCTTCATCGAGGTCTGGCGTCACGTAGTGCGCGGTGGCCCCGACCAGCTTCACACCGCGGTCATAGGCCTGGTGGTACGGCTTGGCGCCCTTGAATCCGGGCAGGAAAGAATGGTGGATGTTGATGGCCCGGCCGCGCAGGCTAGTGCACAGATCGTTCGACAGCACCTGCATGTAACGTGCCAGGACCACCAGGTCGGCGCCGTACTCGGAGACGAGTTCCAGCAGCCGCGCCTCGGCTTCCGGTTTGGTTCCGGGCGTCACCGGAACGTGGATGAAGGGCAGCCCCGCGTTTTCGGCCATTGACCGCAGGTCCTCGTGGTTGGAAACCACGACGGCGATCTCCGCACCCAGGCTGCCCGCCCGCCAGCGGAAGATCAGGTCGTTCAGGCAGTGGCCGAACTTGGAGACCATGACCAGCAGCCGCTTGGGCCGGCCGTCGTGGAAACTGAAATCCATGCCAAACTCGTCGGCCGTCGCCCCGAAATCGGCCGTGAGGAGTTCCACGTCCTTGTTGTCGGGCTTGTAGTCGAGACCGTCGAAACCGGGCTCACGACGGACCCGATCACCGTTGCCGGAACCCCCTCCAGTGAAGGCCGTGCGCAGGAAGAGGTTCCCGCTGACATGGTCATCGAACTGCTGATGCTCCACGATGTCGAAGCCGCGGTCGGCCAGGAAACCGGTGACTGCCCGGACGATGCCGGGTCTCTCCGGGCAGGCCAGGGTGAGGACGAAATCGGCCGTGCGGGTCCCGCGTGCTGAGCGGGCGGCAGCGGTCTCGGCCGTCACGGGGGGAATGGCGCCGGCTTGGCGGCTTTCAAGAATTGTGGTCACGATTGACTCCTAGTTGGTGTCGACTAGTTGGTGGCGCCGGCGGATTCGCTGCGCTGGGCCTCGTTGACTTGGGCCTCGTTGACTTTGGCCTCGCCGGGGCAGCGCGTGTCCTCGGCACACCGTCCGTCGCATTCATGCTTGGTCACCAGATCGAACTGCACGCCTCCGTGCTGTTCCACGCCGGTACGGATGGCGCGTTCGACGACGGTTGTGGCGAGCCGCTGTCGCAAGGCCAGCGGATCGCGGCGCAGGTCACGGGCCAGGGCGATGCATAGCAGCAGCATGACCACCACGAAGGGCAGGGCGGCTACGATCGTGATGCGCTGCAGGCCGGACAACGCTTCGGACGGTTCATCTCCGCCGGCAAGGAGCATCACGGCGGCCACCCCACCGGTCAGCAGGCCCCAGAAGATCACCAGCCCGCGGCGGGGTTCGCTGGATCCGTTGGAGCTCAGGGAAGCCATGATGATGGAGGCTGAGTCCGCTCCGGTGATGAAGAAGATCGCCACCAGGACCATGGCCAGGACGATGACTGCAGCGGTGGCCCAGTCGGGCATGTTCAGGTTCTTGATCAAGTCAAAGAGGGCGCCGTCGAAGGATATGGAGGGTGCGCCGTCGACCATTTTGACGAGGCCGTCGGCGGGGTTCTCCGTCTTGTCGGCTTGCTGCTGGATGCCAAAGGCAGTGCCGCCGAAGATGCCGAACCAGATCACGCTGACAATGCTGGGAACCAGCAGTACTCCGGTGACAAATTGCCGGATGGTGCGGCCCCGGCTGATGCGGGCGATGAACATGCCAACGAACGGTGTCCATGACAGCCACCAGGCCCAGTAGAAGATGGTCCAGCTGGACATCCAGCTCCGCAGTGCCTCGTCTCCCACAGCCTCGGTCCGGGAGGACATTTCCGCCAGGTCCCTGGCGTAGTCTCCCACCGCGGCGGGGATCAGGTTCAGGATGAAGAGGGTGGGGCCGGCAACAAAGACGATGAGGGCCAGGACGACGGCCAGGACCATGTTGATGTTGGACAGCCACTGGATGCCGCGGCTGATGCCGGATACCGCAGAGGCCACGAAGCAGGACGTCAGGATGGCGACGATCACCACGAGCACAGGGGTACCGATTTCCCCGACCCAGCCGTTGGACGTCAGGCCGCTGCCGATCTGGAGAGCGCCAAGGCCCAACGAGGCAGCGGTGCCGAACAGCGTGGCGAAGATGGCCAGGATGTTGATGAACTTGCCGACAGGGCCTTCAACCATCCTGATGCCAAAGAGCGAGGTGAAGGCCGCGGAGATGAGCTGCTTGCGGCCCAGGCGGTAGGTGCCGTAGGCCATGGCGATGCCCACCACGGCGTACATGGCCCACGGGTGCAGGGTCCAGTGGAAGATGGAGGTGGCCATGGCGGTCTGGATGGCTGCGGGGGTCCGTCCATCCACGGTTCCGGGCGGCGGCGAAACGTAGTGGTAGAGGGGTTCGGCCACGCCGTAGAACATGAGCCCGATGCCCATGCCGGCGGCAAACATCATGGCTACCCAGGAGATGGTGCGGAATTCGGGTTTTTCGCCGTCTTTGCCCAGCGGAATGTTGCCGAACTTGCCGAGGGCCAGCCACAGGACAAAGACCACGAAGAGCGAGGCCAGGACCATGAAGAGCCAGCCTGTGTACTCCATGACCCAGTCAAGAACGCCTTGCGATGTGGCAGAGAGGCTGTCCCTTCCGAGGAAGCCCCACAGCACGAAGGCGACGGCGCACGCTCCCGTGATTCCGAAAGTGACCTTGTCGAGGGTGAGCTTGCGGTTCCGGCGTTCCGTCACCGCCCGCTCGGTCTTGGTATGACGCAGCTCCTGCAGGAGCTGCTCACAGTCCTCCGTGTCCAGGGTTGCGGGAGGGAGGAGGGCGGGGGCGTTGGTGCCGGTGTCCGCGTCGATGTCGATGTCGCTGTCTATGCCGATGTCACTGTTCAATGCCATGAGGAAGTCCTTTGTTCGGATTCATGGGCTGGTGCTAGACGTGGCCGTCCACGGTCAGGCCAGGAGGGAGGTTGGGTACCTCGTCGGATTCGGTGATCATGATGTCGCCGTCGATCACGCTGACTTCGTGCCGGCGGACGGGCAGTTTGGCGGGCGGGGCGTCCACCCCGCCTGTGCGCAAATTGAACCTGGAGGCGTGCAGCGGGCATTCGACCCAGCAGTCCTCCACCCAGCCGTCGGCCAGGGAGGCGTCCTGGTGGGTGCACGTGTCATCAAGGGCAAAAAGTTCGCCGTCTTCCGTGTGGAACACCGCGATGGGCGGCGACGTGTTTAGGCGGAGCGCTTCCCCGGGTGCCAGTTCGCTGAGCGGGCATGCCTTGTGCATGGATGGACCTCTTTTCCGGTAGGGGGATCCTGGGCAACCGCCGGAGCGTTGTTCCGCAGGGATCAACAGCGATCGCAATAAGCAACAGAGTGCGGTAGGTCACAGGGGTTGTCAAGACTTTTCCTCTCTATTGCGGACCCTTGTCTTCTCGGCAGGAGGACCCTTGACAGTGCCCGTGGCATAGATCACTCTGTTGCATATAGCGATTGTTGTTGCGTAAGAAGCAATTGAAAGGGGGCGTCGAAGTGCAGACGCTTGCGATTGTGGGAGCCTCCCTGGCAGGCCTTTCGGCCGCACGGGCAGCCCGCGCCCAAGGCTTCACCGGACGGCTGGTCATCATCGGCGATGAGCCGCACCGTCCGTATGACCGGCCGCCGCTGTCCAAGGACTTCCTGCTCGGTGCCATCACTGCCGCGGACCTCTTCCTGGAATCCGACGCCGACGAGCTTCAGGCTGAATGGCTGCTCGGTGCCGAGGCCGTGTCCCTGGATTCCTCCTCTCGGACCATCGTCCTTAAGGACGGCCGCACCGTTGAGGCCGACGGCATCGTCATTGCCACCGGCGCGAGGGCCAGGCAGCTGCCCACCCTGGCCGGACTGAGCAATGTGTTCACGCTACGCACGCTCGCGGACGCGCAGAGCCTCGCCCCCGAGCTCGTGCCCGGCAGCAGGATGGCCGTGATCGGCGCCGGCTTCATCGGCGCGGAAGTTGCATCGGCCGCCGCATCGCGTGGCATGGAAGTCACCATGATCGACACCAAGCCGGTTCCGTTCGCGGCCCAACTCGGCACAGAGATGGGCGGCGCCGTGGCCGGGCTGCACGCCGCCAACGGCGTGGAACTCATTTCCTCCGCCGTTATAGAGGACTTCTATAGCGGCGAAAGCAACGTCACCGGACTCCGGCTGGCCGGCGGACGCTATGTGGCCGCCGACGTCGTCGTGGTGGGCATCGGCGCCGAACCGAACACCAGCTGGCTGGACGGTTCGGGAATTGCGCTCGACGGCGGCGTTCTGTGTGACGCCATGGGCCGCACCAATATTCCGGGAATCGTGGCCGTAGGGGACTGCGCCGCCTGGTTCGACCAAATAGCGGGCACGCACCGCCGGGTGGAGCACTGGACTGGCGCCCTGGAGCGTGCGGCCCTGGCCGTTGAGGCGCTGCTGGACGCTGATGCCGCTCCGAAGCCGGCCAAGCCACACTATTTCTGGTCCGACCAGTATGGCGTCAAGTTGCAGTTCGCAGGCCACTGCGCCGGCTACGACCGGCTGGAGGTCGAAGTCGGCGACGTCCTGACGCACAGCTGTCTTGCCGTGTATTACCGCGGTGATGTCCCGGTGGCGGTCCTCGGGATGAACCAGCCGCGGCTGTTCACCAAGTGGCGGCGCCTGCTCGCTGCACCCGACCGGCCGCTCGGCCCGCCCAGCGGGCAAGCTGCCTGTGCGGACGCCTCCGCGCTGATGGGGGCCGCCGTCGTGTCCTGAATACCGTGTTCCTGAGACCTGTCCCTACAATTTCCGCTGCGTTGTTTCGTTGATCTTTTGTTCGTTAGGAGGACATATTGTCTGTTGAGGTAAGTGCCCCGAGTCTGATTCCCACGCTGCCCGGTTACACCTACGTGGATGAGGCCGTGTTCCGGGCCGAGCAGGAGCGGATCTTTGAGCAGATGTGGTTCTGCGCCGTGCGGTCCGCCGACCTGGACAAGGCAGGCGCCTGGCGGACAGTCCAGATCGGGCGGGAGAGCGTGCTGATCAGCCGCACCCGCAAGGGCGGAATCCGTGCCTTCTACAACATCTGCCGGCACCGGGGCGTCAAGCTGTGCATGGAAGAGCAAGGCGAAGCCGCACGCTCGTTCCAGTGCCCATACCACGCCTGGACCTATGACTTCGAGGGCAAGCTCATCGCGGCCCCCAACCTGACCAAGATGCCGGACATCGACCGGGACGAGTACGGCCTGGTGAAGGTCCATATCCGTGAATACCTGGGTTACGTATGGGTGTGCCTGGCCGATGAGCCGCCGTCATTCGAAGAAGAGGTTATGGGTGCCATCGAGGAACGGCTCGGTGACCTCAAGGCGATCGAAGGCTACGACGTGGCCAACCTCAGCCTGGGCCGCCGCATCCGCTATGACGTGAAGGCGAACTGGAAGCTCATCATCGAGAACTTCATGGAGTGCTACCACTGCGCCACTATCCACCCGGAGCTGACGGAGGTCCTGCCGGAATTCGCTGACGGCCTGGCTGCGCAGTACTTCGTGGGCCACGGGGCCGAATTCGGCGAGGATGTCAAGGGCTTCACGGTGGACGGTTCGGAAGGGCTGGACCTGATTCCCGGGGTGAGCGAGGACCAGGACCGCCGGTACTACGCCATCACCATCAAGCCCACAGTGTTCGTGAACCTGGTCCCGGACCACGTGATCATCCACCGCATGTTCCCCATGGCCGCGGACCACACGATCGTGGAGTGCGACTGGCTGTACGTGCCCAGCGTTGTGGAGAGCGGCAAGGACGTCAGCGCTTCTGTGGAGCTGTTCCACCGCGTCAACCAGCAGGATTTCGACGCCTGCGAGCGGTGCCAGCCGGCCATGGGCTCGAAAGTCTACGCCAAGGGCGGGGTGCTGGTCCCGAGCGAGCACCACATCGGCGCCTTCCATGACTGGGTGCAGGAGAAGGTGGGGGACATCGTGCCCCGTTCCTGAAGCTTCACCGGGTTGCGGCGCTTCGCCGTCGCTTAGCGCGGAAGTCCCTCCCCGACACTGGCAAGCTCGCGTCGGGGCCCTCGGGACGCCGCTTCGGCCGAAAGGCGTCACGAAGGTCGCTGGGCGACCTTCGTGGCGCGTTCGACCGCGATGCGCTCCTACGCGAAGGACCGCAACCCGGCTTGGGGCTCGATCACCGATGCCCGGTGTAGCCCATCTTCGCGCTGATCTGCAGCCCCGCCTGTTTCAGCGCTTCGAGGAGTCCCGGCGCCGTCTCCGGATCAAAACGGAAGGCCGGCCCGGAAATGCTGACTGCGCCGATCACGGCCCCCACATGGTTGTACACCGGCACAGACATCGAGTTGAGCCCGATTTCGAACTCCTCCCGGACCACTCCGTAGCCGTCTCGGGCCACGTCCAGGAGCTGGGTTTCGAGCTTGTTCCTGTTGGTGATGGTCCGCGGCGTCCGGGCCGGAAGCCCGGTCTCCTTCAGGACGCGGTCCCGCTCGTCCGCGGACAGTGCTGCCAGCAGGACCTTTCCGCTGGAGGTCGCGTGGAGCGGCGTCAGGCTGCCCACCCAGTCGTAGGTGGCTAGTGTTGACGGGCCCATGGCCTGGTCCACGTTGACGGCGTAGTTGGAGCGCAAGACGGCGAGGTTCACGGTCTCCTTGAATTCCTCAGCCAGGCTTTCCAGTATGGGACGCGCCTCGCGGACCAGGCTGAGCCGCCCGGGAATCGAGCTTGCCAGCCTCAGGATGCCGAAGCCCAGCTGGTACTTTCCGCGCTCAGTGTTCTGGTGGACCATTTCCCTGCTCACCAGCGAACCCAGCAGCCGGGAGACTGTGGACTTGTGGATGCCCATCTCGTCGGCGATTTCGCTCACGCCCGCATGGCCGTCCCGCGCCAGGATTTCCAGGACCATAAGGGCCCGGTCCACCGACTGGACGCCGCCGTGCTGGCCTGACTCCCCATCGATGTCGGATTCGGGGTCATTTTTCGAAGCCATGATCCATACTCTCAAGTAGTTTCTGCGGCTTGCTTACCCGCCACAAGGCCGCCTGTAGCGTCCTCTCGGTTAGTTCCACAGTTTCGATCCTATGCCGTGAGGTGTGACGGGGCCGACATTGCGTTAAGTGGATTGACGCGTCCTGCAATCAAGGCAGTTCCAGGCGCATGAGCACGCGGGGAAACCCATTAATCACGGAGTCGGTGTCGGCAGCCTTCGTGAACCCGGCCCGTTCGAAGAGCTTCCGGGTGCCAACGTAGGCCATGGTCAGGTCGACGTGGCTGCCCTGGTTGTCGACGGGGTAGCCGTCGATGGCAGGCGCACCGTGGCTGCGGGCAAAGTCGACCGCACCGTGTAGCAGCTGATGGGCGATTCCCTCGCCGCGGTGCCCGGGCCGCACCCGGATGCACCACACCGACCACACGTCGAGGTCGTCCACGTGGGGAATTTTGCGGTTGCGGGCAAAGTTGGTGTCGGAGCGTGGATGGACGCCGGCCCAGCCCACCACGTCGTCGCCGTCGTACGCGAGTACCCCGGGCGGCGGATCCTGTCCCACGAGTTGCTTCATGAGCGCGCCGCGCTCCGTGCCATGCAACTGCACGTTCTGCTTGGAAGGGATGCGGTAGCTCAGGCACCAGCACACGGTCGCATCGGGCCGCTTGGGTCCAACCACTGTTCGTACGTCCTCGAACTGCGTCGCCGGACGAATCTCGATTGCCAATATCGTGGATGCCTCCCGGTCCCGGGCCTAACGCAGGCCGTCGCTGTGGGCCATCGCGATGGCTTCGGTGCGGGAGGTGGCGCCATGCATCCCCTGCAACAGGTCCTCGCGCAGGCGTTGGAAGGCGGTGGCGGTGGATGCGTCGGTAAGGATTACCACCTGCCCAGTTTATGCATTCTCAGGAGTAGGGTTTGCCTTGGCAGACGAGGGGGTCCAAATGAGCTATAAATATCGAACCGTCCGGGTTCGCGGCACCGACTTGATTGGAACCATTGCGCGAAAGCACGGGAGCGCGCCCGAGATCTACGAGACCTCGAAGGACGCGAACACTTCAGTAGTTCCAGTGTTTTTCCAGGCGACGGGCGAGCTCCGTTTCTTCGACAGGTCAGTGCTGGAGGACGTCGTGACGCCGGCCAGTTAGCCGCGGTGGCGCATCGTTGGAACTGACCGAGAGGGTCGAAACCCGGGTCATTCGGTGCCGGTTTCCGGGGGAGCGATGCCCCGGTATCTTGTGGCTCGTCGCACCCCTCCGTTCGAAGCGCAGGGCGGCCCAGAATGGCCTTTTGCATAGGCCGCCGCCCAGCGTTGACACTGCTCAGGGCCGCGAGGAGACTTTCTTTTGGGGGTGCCACTTCGAAAGGAGCCCCAAATGCCGTGGCATGTCGAGGGTACATATTTTGAGAATTGCAATTGCGATATGGTCTGCCCGTGTTCGACTTCAGGGCTGACCGCACCGGCGGATAACGAACGCTGCAACGTGGCTTTGGCCTTCCACGTGGAAACTGGCGAAGTAAACGGTGTCGACGTCGGCGGTCTGACAGTCTGCGTCGTAGCCGATACTCCGGCCGTAATGAGTGACGGGGGCTGGAAAGTCGGAGTTCTGATGGATGCCGCTGCCTCAGCTGAGCAGGCCGAGGCGCTCGGTGGAGTCTTCGGTGGTCAGCTCGGCGGACCCATGGAGGGCCTCGCCCCTTTGATCGGTGAAATGGCGGGAATGGAGTCCCTGGAAATGGCCTACGCCGACGACGGGCGTATCCACCAGGTCCGTATTGGCAGCGCCGTCGACATGGCGGTCGAGGACTTCGTGTCTCCCCTGGATCCCACAGGACGAGGAGTGAAAGTCAGCGGGATCGGATTCCCGGCCGACACTCTGGCAGCCGGCACATCCAGCACCGCCCGCGTCGACGTGTTCGGGATGACTTGGGATAATGCCGGGAAGAACTCTTTCTCGGCTCCCTTCGCCTGGTCCGCTTAGGTGGCGGGCAGAAGTGGCCTGACAGTTAGCCACCATGCCGGTGAGTTGGCGTTGATCGGGTGCGCTGCACTGGCGTGGTACCTCACTTTCTTAGGCCTCGCCGACATGTCCACAGGCCCGGGAACCATGGGACTGAGGCTCTGGGGTTTCCTGGGCGTGTGGACGCTGATGATGGCAGCCATGATGTTGCCGGCGCTGGCGCCTCTCACTTCGGCGTATCTCAGGTCCATCCGTGCCGTACGCAGCAGCAGGGTCAGGGCCATCCGGACAACTGCCTTGGTCGGCGGTTACCTTCTGACATGGATCGGATTCGGAGTCGTTGCCTACGCGGCCGCGGCGTTGTCTGCGCTGCTGGCTGAGGATGCGCCGGATCTAGCACCTTGGGTGGGGGCTGGAGTGCTGGTGGCGGCGGGCGTGTACCAGCTGACCCCGCTGAAGGATTTCTGTCTCCGGCACTGCCGGTCGCCCATAGCATTCCTGTTGCACGTATCCGGATACAAGGGCCGCCTGCGGGATGTCCGCGTGGGCGTGTACCACGGCGTGTACTGCGTCGGATGTTGTTGGGGGCTAATGGTCGTGCTGATCGCTGTCGGCGTGATGAACCTGGCATGGATGGTGGCGATCACGGTAGTTATCTTCCTGGAGAAGACGTGGAAATACGGACCCGCCTTCAGCCGGATCACTGGAGTCTCGCTGATCGTCTTCGCGCTCTTCGTCCCGGCGCACCCTGAGCTGCTGCCCGGGCTCCACATGACTGCGCCTATGTGAGTGGGAGGCGGCGGGGGAGCGCGTCAGGTGATCTGAGTGGTGGGCCCCTTTCGAAGGGAGGACACCGTCGACGTCGGCCTCGCCCCCGCACCATCAGCGAATCTCAGCTATGCACCCTGGGCGGGGCCGCGCGAAAACAGCGTGCTGACGAGCCGGACCCCAAAGCCTTCATCCAGCGGCGAACCACTTAGGAAGAATCGATAGTAGATCGGCCCCAGCAGGAGATCGGTGAGCATCTCGGCGTCGACGTCCGGCCTCAGGTCTCCCCGGGAGATGCCCCGCTCCACCAGACGGCGCACATCCGCCACCCGGCGGTTCACCACCCGCTCCCGGTAAGCAAGGGCGAGCTCAGGGTCCGCAGCGATCTCCGATACGAGGCCCTGCATGATGCGGCCTATCAGGGTGGAGTTAAGAAGCTCGATGGTGCGGTCAACTACCTCCGCCAGTTCGGCGTAGGTATCCCCAACATCCGGCGTGGTCCCCAGGTATTCGACCGAGTCAAGCAGGACGGCCAGGGCGAGGTCGGTTTTTGACCGATACCGGCGGTAGATGGTCGTCTTGGCCACGCCGGAACGGTTCGCCACGCCCTCGACAGTCAGGCCGTTGACTCCGACCTCCGCGAGCATCTCCCGCGTGGCGTCAAGAATCAACTTCTCCGTCCGTGCGCGCCGACCCGTGTCTGCGGGTCGGGCGGCCTCGACGATTCCGCCTTCGCCCGCCCCTGTGGGATTAGCCACATCCACGCCCCTTCCAGTTGTGCGCCTGAAGCGCTAAAGTTAGTACTAACGCTACGCAACGTAGCGTTTCAAAATTGGTTGAAGCGGGCCGGCACCCGACACGCCCACAACCACCCTACGCAATTTAGGAGCGCCGACATGGCCACAGATCGATACCAGCGCGGACTCGACCGCATGATGGAGCTCGTCTCCTCCGAGCACACCAACACCTTCGACCACGTCAAGCTCGTGGAGTCTTACAAGAGCTTGGACGAGGACCTGTCTGACTACATCGTCTCCTTCGCCTTCGGAGACATCTACTCCCGGACCGGCCTGACCCAGCAGGAGCAGACCATGGTGACCATCTCCACGCTGGTCGCCCTGGGCACCGAGCCCCAGTTGAAGCTGCACATCAACACCGGCTTCAACGTGGGCCTGACAAAAGAGAAGATCGTTGGTGCCCTGATCCACTGCATCCCCTACATCGGGTTCCCGCGCGTGCTCAACGCCCTGACCCTCGTCAAGGAAGTCATGGCAGAGCGCGGCCTGACCCCGGAGACCCCCACGGACTGAGGCGATTCCCCCGCTCTGACGTCCTCATGACACCCGCCGATCCAGCTGGCAACCTGGATAACCCGTCAGTCCGGCCCGGCATCCCCCCGCACAACCTCAACTCCCACACATAAGGAACGCTCATGCATCTGGTAATTGGACTCGGACCCATCGGTGGAAACATCGGCGCACACCTCGCCGAACTGGGACAGAAGGTCTACGGCTACGACTTCAACCAGGACCGCATCCGCGAGTGGTCGGAGGAGAACAAATCGCCGGCCGGCAGTGACCTGGCGGCTGTGGACTGGCCCTCCGTGGACAGTGTCCACATTGCGGTGCGGTTGGCGGACCAGGTCTCGTCCGTGTTCGAGGCCCTCCAGGCCCACACCGAACGGCCACTGACCGTCTTCGTCCACACAACGCTCGCGCCGGCGGACGCCCGGAGGATCTTCTCCTCGGCCCCCGGCTCCTGGCGCGCGTTCGAGGCCCCGGTCTCAGGCGGCCCCCAGGGGGCACGCCACGGCACGATGACCATCTTCCTCGCCGGACCCGCCCCCACTGAGGCCGAGGACAAACTGCTGGCCGACATCTCCGGCCGTGTCTTCCGGATGCAGTCCTACGGCCAGCCCGCACTGGTGAAACTCCTCAACAACGCCCTGGCCACCTACAACCTGGCCGCCACCGCACGGATGCTCAACCTCGCAGCCGAGCACGGAGTACCCGCCTCGGACCTCTTCGAGGTGATAGGCGTGTCGACCGGACAGAGCTGGATGAGCGATAACCTCGTCGACGTCCAGTACGACCTGCTGCTCAAGGATGTGGGGCTGCTCCGCGGTGAACTCGGCTCACTGCCCACCGGAGACCTCAACGACGACGTCGAACAGGCAATCCTCCAGGCGCGTTCACTGCTGGGAACCGATTCCGCAGACGGGTGAGCCGGATGATGGCCAGCGGGGACACGCCCGCCTGGGAGCGGGATCAGGAGGCTGTGGCGGAGTCCAATTGACGCACGTGGTCCGCCGCTCGTGGGCCACCGAGCAGTTCCGTCGGGGTCTTGGACGTCTCGCGCAGTCCGATCACCGCGATCGCGGCGATGCCGGCGGCTACTGCGCCAAAAATTGCCACCGGAAGCCAGCCCGACGGGCCAGGCTTAAGGAGAATTGCAGCGACCATCGGAGCGAAGCCGGCCAGGAGGTTGCCGAGCTGGTTGCTGACGGCCATGCCAGTGAACCGAACGGGTGCCGGGAATTGCTCGGCGAAGAACGACGTCCACACGCCGTTATAGCAGCTAAAGAACAGTGACATGTTGAGGAACGCGAAAATCGCGATCAGCAAGATATCCGTCGTCGAGATCGCCCAAAGATACCCGAAGATCGTGAGCGAACAGCCCGCAGAGGCGATCAGCATGGTTCGCTTCCGGCCGATGACGTCGGAGAGGTAGCCGGCCGCCGGGATGGTGACAATCGACAGGGCAATTGCTCCGGAGATGATGGCGAGCATCGCGCTCCGGTCCACCCCGACTGAGGTTGCGTACGAAAGGCTGAACACAGCGAACAAAGTCTGCATCGCTGCCATCAGTGACGCTCCGGCGACACGGATCACGTCGCGCCAGTGATGCTTGAACACGTCGTTCAGCGGCAGCTTGCGAACAGCGCTTTCTTCCTTCGCCTCGGCGAACACCGGCGTTTCGTCCAGGTGGCTCCGCACGTAGTAGGTAATAACGACGACGACGGCGCTGAGCCAGAACGGAATCCTCCAGCCCCAGGTGTAGAGCTGTTCGGCGGGCAGGAGCGCCACCGGCAGGAATACGATGGTCGCCAGCGAGCAGCCGACTGCGTAGCCAACCATAACGAAACTGGTGAAGAACCCACGGCGCCCGACCGGGGAATGTTCAACGGTCAATGTTGAGGCTCCCGCCGACTCGGCCCCCGCGGAGAAGCCTTGAACCACGCGCAGGACCACCAGCAGTGCCGGGGCCAACAGGCCTACCTGGTCGTACGTCGGGAGACAGCCGATGGCGAAGGATGCGATGCCCATCATGACGACTGTGGCAAGCATGACGCGTTTGCGGCCGATTCGATCGCCGAAGTGTCCCATCACCACCGCACCGACAGGCCGTGCCACGTAGCCCACCGCGAAGGTGGCGAACGATGCGATCAGCGCAACGGTGGGGTCGCCGGATGGAAAGAACAGCACGTTGAAGACGAGGGCGGCCGCGGCGCCGTACACGAAAAAGTCGTAGTACTCGAGGGTGCTGCCGAGGAGCGCGGCTATCGCTGCTCGGCGGGGAGTCATCGCGGGCCGCGATGCTGTTGTGCTTGTCATTTGTTTCTCCTTTGAAACAGAACCGTTGGGGGGAATTGCCGGCCAGTGTGGCCTCGTGCCTTTGGGGGAGCGCACGACGCAGGCGTCGTTTGCGCGGTGTTCGTGCGGCAGCGGGCTCTGGTGTAACCGCCGCGCTGTGCCTTCTTCCACCATAGAAGTGTGGTGTAGCTCACAGGTGTTCCACTTTGAAACACCGGCGGCATCCAGGCCTGCTTACAACCCGTGAGCCCTTAACGACAAAGCACGGCCCTCCAGTGCGGATGGCCGTGCTTTGTTCCAGAGAAAACGAAACAGATCAGGAGAAGGCCGAGACGCCTGTGATTTCCCGCCCCAGGATCAGTGACTGGATGGAGTCGGTACCTTCGTAGGTATGGACCACTTCCATGTCGGTCAGGTGGCGGGCCACATGGTTTTCCAGCAGGATTCCATTCCCGCCGAACAGGTCCCGGGCATCCCGGCAGAGCGTTCGTGCCTTGTCTCCGGTGAACATCTTGGCCAGGGAAGCCTGCTCGTTGCTGAGCCTGCCCTCGTCCTGAAGCGCCGCCGTGCGGAAGCAGATCAGCTGCATGGCTGTGAGGTCCGCGAGCATGTTGGCGAGTTTGTTCTGCACCAGCTGGTAGCTGGCAATCGGGTGACCGAACTGGACGCGTTCCCGGGCGTATTTGACTGCCATCTCGTAGGCGGCAGTGGCATGGCCGAGCGATTCCCAGGCCACGGTGCTGCGGGTGGTGTTGAGCACCGCTCCGACGTCGCGGAAGGACTTCGACTTGGCCAGCAGGTTTTCCGCAGGGATCCGCAGGCCCTCGATCTCGATCTGTGCCTGCTGGATGGCCCGCTTCGCCATCTTTCCCGTGATGGCCTCGGCGTGGTAGCCGGCGGGGTAGGTGCCGTCGTCGTTCTTTTCCAGGACGAACGCCTTCACCTTCTGGTCCGCGGTGTCCCGGGCCCAGATGATGACGAGGTCCGCAACATGGCCCAGCCCGATCCAGCGTTTGGATCCGTTGATGACGTAATGGTCGCCGTCCAGCCGCGCTGAGGTTTCCAGCGCCACAGAGTCCGAGCCGTGCGCCGGTTCCGTCAGCGCGAATGCGCCCAGCTTTTGCAGTTTGGCCATGGGCGGCAGCCAGCGCTGTTTCTGCTCGTCGCTGCCGAGCAGGTTGATGCTGCCCATCGCCAGGCCTGAATGGACCGCGTTGAAGGTGTTGATGCTCCCGTCCCCGCGGGAGAGTTCCATCGCGACGAGGCCGGTCTGCAGCCGGGTGAGGCCCGGGCAGCCGTAGCCCTGGATGGCGGTGCCGATGATGCCCAGCTCCGCGAACTTTGGTACCAGCTGATACGGGAAGTCCGCTTTCTCCCAGTATTCGTTGATGATGGGGGTGACGTCCTGCTCGACAAAGGAACGGACCCGGGCGATCAGGGCACGGTCTGTGTCGTTGAGGTAGTCGTCCAAGACATAGAAATCGGAATTGACGGACAGGTCCGTTGCGGTGGTCATCAGTGCTCCTGTGGGGATCGTGTGGGAGTGCCGGCAATGGCGCCGGCCAAAACGTGTTCGTCCGCGCCGAGCCAGGTCCGCACCAGCTCCGCGCCGCTGTCCAGGTCGGGCGGTGTGAGGTCGTAGCTCACCGGGGTCTTGGACAGCCGGATGGGGTTGCGCACGCCGGGCTGCGCATTCTCTCCGTGGCCCACCGTCACAACGGGCTCAAGGCCGATCCGCTCGGCGAACTCGATCCCGGCCTTCAGATCCTGGATCGGTGCGCAGGGCAGTTTCGCTTCGGTGAGGATGTCGAACCACTCGGAGGCGGTCCGGGTGGAGAGGCACTCCACCAGGAGTGGCCGCAGTTCCGTTCGGTTGGCGCTGCGCAGCGGCGCCTTCTCGAAACGCGGATCCACGGCCAGCTCCGGCCGGCCGATGGTGGCACAGAAGGTGCGGTACTGGGAGTCGTTGCCGATCGCAATGACAAGCTTCCCGTCGCCGGTGTCGAAAGGTTCGTACGGGTAGATGCTTGGGTGTTCGTTGCCCAGCCTGGCCGGAGCGGTTCCACCCAGCACCACTGCCGCTGTCTGGTTCACCATGCCGGAGAGCGCGGAGGACATCAGGTTCATTTCCACCAGCTGGCCTTCCCCGATGCGGTCCCGGTGCCGCAGGGCAGCGAGGATGCCGATGCAGGCATGAAGGCCGGTGATGACGTCGAACACCGCAACTCCGGATCGGAAGGGCTCGGTGTCCGGCGC
The DNA here is from genome assembly GCF_918697925.1 of Arthrobacter sp. Bi26. Lineage (GTDB taxonomy): Bacteria > Actinomycetota > Actinomycetes > Actinomycetales > Micrococcaceae > Arthrobacter. The sequence continues at coordinate 7,946 of NZ_CAKKMF010000016.1, read as the reverse complement.
CCCGGTGAGGTCCATCAGTCCGGACAGCGCCTGGATCAGCAGGTCGTAGCCGGGGAGCTGTGCGCCGCCGGCGGTCCCGAAGCCCGTGATCGAGGCGTAGACAACGTCCTTATTGGTCGCGGCGACGGTGTCGTAGTCCAGCCCGTAGCGCACCAGGTCACCTGGCTTGAAGTTTTCGACCACGACGTCGGCCCGTTCCGCGATGCGCTGGGCCGTCCTGCGGTCGTCCGGATCGCGAAGGTCGAGCTTGATCGAGGTCTTGTTGCGGTTGATCGAGAGGAAGTACGTCGAGTCATTTCCGCGGGTGGGCGGGCGCCATGCCCGGGTCTCGTCACCGGCCGGGCTCTCAATCTTGATGACGGTGGCGCCGAGATCGGCCAGCAGCATGGTGCAGTACGGCCCGGCCAGCACCCTGCCGAAATCTGCGATCAGGATGCCGCTGAGCGGACCATCTGAACTGCGGCCGAATGCCGACGTCTCAGAGGTGGCGGAGTGTTGGCTGTCCATCAATGGGCTCCTCGCATAGTGTTCTCTCCATCCACCATGACGGACGGCATTGCTATCCGTCCAATACTTATTAATGGCCCTTTTGTTGCGTCAGGTGCAATAATCACTTGCATGGAAATCCAACAGATCCGCGCCTTCCTGGCGGTGGCAGAAGAGCTGCACTTCGGCCGTGCCGCAGAAAAACTGCACATGGCGCAACCTCCGGTCAGCCGCAGTATCCAGCAGCTGGAACGTGAGCTGGGAACCCGCCTGTTCGACCGAAGCACCCGCAGCGTCAAGCTCACGGGCGCCGGAGAAGCGTTCATCGGACCGGCAACGGAGATCATCGATGCCACGCGCCGGGCGAGCATCGCGGTCCGTGCCGCGGACAAGGGAGAAGTCGGGCGCGTCCGGGTTGCCTATGCCGGCGCCTCTACCCACACCCTCGTGGGCCGGCTCGCCCGGGAGGTCCGGCGCGACCACCCGGGTATCCAGATCGAGCTCTTCAGCCAGAATTTTGCGCAGCCCGCCATGGACCGTGTCCTCAGTGGCGACATGGACATCGCCCTCGGACGCTGGGACTACATTGCTGCCGGTATCGAAACGCGGCTGCTTGCGGCGGAGGACCTCGTCGTCGCCGTACCGGCAAGCCACCGCCTGGCCGATGCCGCCGAGGCCCGGATGGCTGACTTCCAAGGCGACACCTTTGTTTCGCTGCCGCCGCATGCAGGGGCCGTGTTGAACGACCGGCTCCGCCGGCTTACGCACGCCGCCGGGTTCGAGCTCGACATCGTTCAGATAGTCCCGGATTCCTGGACGGCACTCTCACTGGTAGCGGCGGAGGTGGGCTGCACGCTCACGCTGTCCTCCGTGGCTGAATCGGTGACGGATTCCCATGTGCGTTTCGTGAAGCTTGTGGACAAGACGATTCCGGTGGAGCTGCGTATGGCCTGGCGCCGGGATAACTCCAGCCCTGCCTTGCGGGCGGTCCTGGAGTTGGCTGAGAGGATCCTGCCCCGCGCCGGATGACACGTCAGGTCGCCATGGACTCGGGTGTCTCGATCCCCAGAACGCGGAGTTTCCGGTAAAGCGTGGTTCGGCCCATGCCTAAGGATTCCGCGGCGACCGAGCGGTTCCCCCCGCTGTGTTCGAGTGCGGCTACGATCGCGTCGCGCTCAAGGGATTCGAGTTTGGAGAGCTTGCGCCTGCCCGTGTTCCTGAGATGTTCAGGGAGGTCATTGGCTTGCAGTACGCGTCCGGGATGTGCTCGCGACAGCGACTCGAGGGTGGCTCGCAGTTCGGCAACATTCCCAGGCCACCGCCAGCGCATGAGTCCCTGCAGTGCCACTGCGGAGAGTGTGGACCTGTCTGCAGGTGCGGCCGCGTCCAGGAAATGTGCTGCCAGCACGGGGATGCGTTCCTTGGTCGCGGATAGGGACGGCACATCCACACGCGCAGCGATTTGGGACACCACGTCCGAGACGAAGTCCGGGCACGCCTCGGGATTCATAGTAAGAACCAGGCGGGCCGGAGAAGGAGCGGCAGTGGCTGTCGGCGGCCCATCCGGCCGCTGGCGCACCGCCGCATCCAGGGCCTTGAGCCTGTTCAGCTCGCTCCGGGGAAGATCCTCAAGGTGCCGCAGGACAACGCTTCGGCCTACTGCGATGGCCTCGCGGCAGTCAGAGAACCAGGTGGCGTCCTTTTCCCCGGGAAGCAGGCAGGCATCGAGGATGAGCGGGTTCGGACCGGAGTCCTGCCCATTGAGCCAGGCGAGTGTGTGGTGGAGCTTGCCGGAGCCGCCCTGCCCGCAGACGGCAATCGCCCCGGGCCCCTGACCTGCCCGGTCAAAGGCATTGCGCATGACGTGTGGAAACGCTGCTCCCACGCCCGAGGAATTGCCGCCGGACCCTTCTGGCTCGGCCTTCCGCGGATTACTGGCGGCGTCCGGAATGCGGGAGAGCTCCAGGGCGAAGGCCGAACTCCCGCCGGAATCGTCAATTCGCTGGACCGTGGCATCCACGTTCAGGGACGGAATTTCGATGGTTTGTTTGGCGCCGGTCCACTCAAGGCCACGCAATTGTTCCCACAAGGTGGTGTGCAGTTCGCTGCTCATAACGGCCAGGCCGGAGACGTTGGTCATGACTGCCTGGGCGTCGAGCATGATGACCGGGGCCGTGGAGGAGCTCAGACGCAGTTGCGACATCCCCAGGGCGAGTCCCGTTGCGCTGCCGAGATCGAGCAATCGACGTTCGATCTGGCTGCCGGCCTCCCGGGCCATGGCCAGCATGAGCGGGTTGTCCAAACCGGTATCGCAGGCGAAGGAAATGGACCCGATCACCCGGCGTGTGACGGGGTGCAGGATCGGTGCCCCGGAACACGAGAGGGGTGCCAGTGCCTCGTTGAAATGCTCGGCTCCGCGGACAAACACGGCTTGGCGCCCTTCGATGGGGGTACCCAGCCCATTCGTGCCGACAGAGCGTTCCGAGAAACTGAATCCTTCGGCGGCAAATGCCTCGTCGAACCGGTTGCCGTGCGCCCTGTCACCGAGCCTGCGGGCAATTATCTGACCGGACTGGTCACTGAGGAATAGGGAAATGCCCATACCGTTGAGGCTTTCCAGCCAGTGGTCCATCACGCTCTTGGCCGCCCGGATAAGGATTCCGTCCGGATCGAAATCGTTGACGAACAGGAATGCCTCAGGCCTTGCCGAAGCCTCCACACCGATAGAGCGGCGCCAGCTGTTTTCAATATCAGGGGAGACGATTTCCGTCAGCTGGATCCCATCCCGGAGGCCACGGCGGATGAGATGTTCCCGGGCAACGCGCAGGGCATCATCGGGCACCTTCCGGGGATTTTGCATGGCTGGTCAGCCCCGGGCTCCGACTGCCGCACGCAGCACAACGCGTCCGGGGACGCCACCGTGCGTCAGCTTGTCCAGGCTCTCGCCAACAGATTCGGCGGAGAGCTCGGCATCGATGATCGGGATGTGGGGAATGGCGTCCTGCTTGGCCAGGGCGATGAGCTGGTTCAGCTCCTCCGGGGTCCCCACGAAGCTGCCCTGGATCGTGAGCATCTTGAGGGCCATGAGCGCGGTGGGTACCGTCAGTTCGCCGCCGAAGAGCCCGACCTGGATCAGCCGGCCGCCCTTGCGCAGGGAGTCGAAGGCTACCGGCGCCGTCTGGCTGTTGTTCACGAAGTCAATCACCGCTGCCACGGGGCCGTCGGTGGCCGCGACGATCTTCGCGCTGAGGCCTTGATCTGTGGATTGGACCGTGATCGTGGCACCAACCTGCCGCGCCAGCTCGAGATTCCGTTCGGAAAGGTCGACGGCGCAAATGGCCTTGTGCCCCAGCGCGCTGAGGGTCGCGATGGCAGTGAGCCCCACTCCGCCGGCGCCGATCACCACGACGGGTTCGTCGGGTCCAAGCGGAAGGACCTTGTTCACGGCGCTGAAGGCCGTCAGCCCGGAGCAGGCCAGCGTGGCCGCCCAGCTGAGGTCCAGGCCCTCGATATCCACCAGGTACTTTTCGTCGCGGACCAGGATCTTCTCGGCGTAGCCTCCGTGCTCCGCTACTCCGAGGTTGCGACCGTTGGCGCAGACGTTGTCGCGGCCGGCAAGGCAATCCCGGCAATGGCCGCAGCCGATCCACGGATAGACCAGCCTGATGTCCCCGGCTTTGGACCCGTGCACGCTGTCCCCGACCTGCTCGACGACGCCGACGACTTCGTGCCCCATGACCAGCGGGTAGGTGACACCGCGGTCAACCAGCTTCAAGGCCCCCCGGCTGCCTAGATCGTAGGAGCCCTCGCGAAGGTGGGTGTCCGTGTGGCACACGCCGGAACGGATGACCCTCAAGAGGACTTCGGTTCCTGTCGGCACGGGGTCCGGCAGTTCGATGTCCTGGATCTCGGGGCTGTCTTGGAAAACGGCAAAAGCGTGCATGGTGACCTCGCATCGTTGCGCAGACTGTATTGATTCAAGAATGACACCGGTTCTGATAAGTATCCAATACTAAATCGCGGCCCCTTTTATGCGCAGGCGGCAATAGTCCATTGGCAGGTCGCACGCACTACTCGACGGCGCCGAAGAGGCCAAAGTCGTTGTCACCGACGTCAGGGAAGCCGCCGGGAAGGCAGTGGCCGAGGAGATCAGCGGACGCCGGAGGTTCCGCTCACTTCATCACGCATGACGTCACCCGGTCAGCCGACTGGCAGCAGCCATCTACGGGCTCATTGGGGCACCCGGTACAGCGGCTTCCCAGGCTTCCAAGGGCGCGGTGCGCCTGCTCTCCACGGCTGCAACCGTTGACCCGGCCCGGTGTTTCAAAGTGGAACACTGAGCCGGCACAGATGTGATCCACGCTATATCTAGCGGCAAATCGCACCAGGATTCCGATCCACTTCACCTCCGGGCCACTCCCGGGATGTTTTCCATACGAAGGAGTATGAGATGTCAATCTCAACCGACGCAGACGTCACTGAAACAGTTCAGGCGACCGACCCCCTCCGTGACCTGTACGCCGACTGGTCCGAAATCATGGCCACCACCCCGGACCTGACCATGCGGCTTTTCCGCAGCATGTTCGACGAGTGGCACCAGCCCACCCGGGAACCCGAAGCGGTCACGTACAAGGAAGACGTCGTCGGCGGCGTCCCGGGCATCTGGGCATTCCCGGAAGGCGCGGACCGAACGAAGGTGCTGCTTTACACCCACGGCGGCGGCTTCGCGGTCGGGTCCGCCGCAAGCCACCGCAAGCTGGCCGGCCACGTTGCCAAGGCAGTCGGCGTCGTCACGTTTGTCCCTGACTACCGCCGTGCACCCGAGCACCCGCACCCGGCCCAGGTTGAAGACGGCGTGGCCGTGTTCAAGGCCCTCGTCGAGAGCGGAATCCACCCGCACGACATCACCACGGTCGGTGACTCTGCCGGAGGCAACCTGGCGATCGCCATAGCGTTGGCGCTCAAGGAGCAGGGCGAACCGCTTCCCGGCCAGGTCATCGCTTTCTCACCATGGCTGGACATGGAGAACAAGGGCGAAACGTTGGTCACCAACGACGCCACGGACGCACTGATTAGTGCTCCGCTGCTCGAGGGCATGATTGCCGGTGTCCTGGGAGCTTCCGTGAGCCCGCAGAACCCTCTGGCCAACCCTCTCTATGCCGACTTCACCGGGTTCCCCCGCCTGTACCTGACCGCAGGCTCGGCCGAATCCCTCCTCGACAACGCCACCCGGCTGAACGCACTTGCCGAAGCGGCCGGCGTCGACGTGACCCTCTCCATCGGCGAAGGCCAGCAGCACGTCTACCCGTTCCTGGCCGGTAACTCCGGAGTCGCCGACGCCGAACTCGCCCGCATCGCCGGCTGGTACAAGTACTGAACCGTACTGAGCCCGGCCACTTCACAACACAAGACCTGAAACACAAAGGAGTATTTCATCATGGCTGAAGAGCAGGGGCGCACCGCCCCCAGCACTGAACTCGACGCCGTCGTCGTTGGCGCAGGCTTTGGCGGCATCTATATGCTGCACAAGTTGCGCAACGAACTGGGCCTCAGCGTCCGCGCCTTCGACCGCGCCGGTGGCGTGGGCGGCACCTGGTACTGGAACCGGTACCCGGGTGCCCTGTCGGACACCGAGAGCTTCGTGTACCGCTACTCGTTCGACGACGAACTGCTGAACGAATGGAACTGGAGCCACAAGTATGTGACCCAGCCGGAAATCCTCAAGTATCTGGAACACGTCGTGGACCGGTACGAACTGCGCAAGGACATCCAGCTCAATACCGGAATCACTTCCGCCCGGTACGACGAATCGACTAACCGATGGGTGATCGGCACCGACACCGGCGAAACCATCACCGCGAAGTACATTGTCAACGGCCTCGGCCTGCTCTCGGCCACCAATGTTCCCAAGATCCCGGGCATCGACTCGTTTGAGGGCAAGATCTACCACTCAGGTGCGTGGCCCGAAGGAGTGGACCTTACAGGCAAGCGGGTCGGAGTAATGGGCACCGGATCCACCGGCCTGCAAATCATCACCGCGATCGCGCCCAAGGTGGGACACCTCACTGTCTTCCAGCGCTCCCCGCAGTACAGCGTTCCGGTCGGCAACACCCTTGTCACGCAGGAGTACGTCGATTCCGTCAAGAAGGACTACGGAAAAATCTGGGAGCAGGTCCGAGGCTCCGGCGTCGCCTTCGGATTCGAGGAAAGCACCGTGCCGGCCATGAGCGTCTCCGAAACAGACCGCCGGGCCGTCTTCCAGAAAGCCTGGGAAGAAGGCGGCGGGTTCCGCTTCATGTTCAACACGTTCGGCGACATCGCCACGGACCGGGAAGCCAACGAAGCCGCCGCATCATTTGTCCGCGGCAAGATCGCCGAGATCGTCAAGGACCCGGAGACGGCCCGCAAGCTTACTCCCACCGATCTTTACGCCAAGCGCCCCCTCTGCGACAGCGGCTACTACGCCACGTTCAACCGGGACAACGTCGAGTTGGTATCGGTGAAGGAGACGCCGATCGTCGAGCTGACCCCCAAGGGCATCAGGACCTCGGACGGGGTGGAGCACGAGCTCGATGTACTGATCTTTGCCACCGGCTTCGACGCCGTCGACGGAAACTACACGCGGATGGACATCCGTGGCCGCAATGGTGAGACCATCCAGGAGCACTGGAAGGACGGTCCCACCAGCTACCTCGGTGTCACCACCGCAGGATTCCCGAACATGTTTATGATCCTGGGCCCCAACGGCCCCTTCACCAACCTGCCGCCGAGCATCGAGGCCCAGGTTGAGTGGATCTCCCAGCTGATCAACGACGCCGAAACCGGCCAGGTGGCGTCCGTGGAGCCGACGGCCGAGGCCGAAGAAGCCTGGACCGTCACCTGCCAGCAGATTGCCGACATGACGCTCTTCCCGAAGGCCGACTCCTGGATCTTCGGTGCCAACATCCCGGGCAAGAAGAAGACGGTCATGTTCTACCTTGGCGGCCTTGGCAACTACCGGAACAAGCTTGCCGAAGTCCGCGACGCGGGCTACGAAGGCTTCGAACTGAAGGTGCTCGTTCCGTCGGAGTAACCACAATCAGACGCTAGCGACGGCGGCTGCCACACCTTGGGGGAGTGGTGGCCGCCGTTCTGCGTTGGGCGGTACCTCCGATAGGCATTTCCCGGATCTGCCGGATCATGACGGGGAGCTCAGCGACCCGGCCTCAGCCTCTAGACCGTAAACCAGTCTCGGTGCCTTGGCCGGGGCCGGCGTCGCGCTGCATTGCAGACAGTGTCATCTTTATTGTCGGTGCGTCCTGAGATGCTGTGGGTATGGACAGCAGGACAGCTTACAGCAGGACAGCATGGAGTGCGGAGAGCAGGGCGGCCGTGGAGGCCGTCGCCGCGTCCGCTGCCGCGCTTGCTGGCCTGATCGGGGCCGGCGCGGACCGCTCCGATCCGCCCGGCGCCGACCCCGT
>NZ_CAKKMF010000015.1 GCF_918697925.1 Arthrobacter sp. Bi26 | reverse complement strand
AGCTCCGGCAGGCCCGATGCCACTCCCGGGCCCCCTCCACGGCTCCAAAGGGTCGCCGGAAGAAACCAACGGGAGTCCGTCGTAGACTCGCCTTAGGGGCGTGGCATTAAAACCCAACAGTTGTGCGGCCACCGTTCCGGCGCCGTCGTACATCCAAATTTTTAGGAGTGGAAATGGCTGATCCCGCACGGGCTGCCAAGTTGGCGCAGCGGATTAAGGTTGTCGTTGCCGAGGCGCTGGGCCGGAGGGTGAAGGATCCCCGACTGGAGGGCGTCACCGTGACCGACTCGCGGGTGACCAACGACCTGCAGCACGCAACTGTTTACTACACCGTGTTCGGTGACGAAGTGGCCCAGGCCGATGCCGCCAAGGGGCTCGAGAAGGCCAAGGGTGTGCTGCGGCAGGAAGTCGGCCGGAACATCACCGTGCGGCTGACACCGACGCTCGAATTCGTGGCCGACCAGATCCCCGTCACCGCCTCGAACCTTGAGGAACTGCTCCGCGCGGCGAAGAAGCGCGACGCCGAGGTGGCCGCGCTGGCCGAAAGCGCCACGCACGCCGGAGACGCCGATCCTTACAAGAGTGATACGCCCCAGGACGTGGAGCTCGACGAGGACGACTTTGACGAAGAGGACCTGGACTTCATCGACAACGACGCGATCGATGAGGACCGCAACAAGTAAGAGTGCCTTCAACAGCAGGGGCCGGAACCGGAAACGGGTCCGGCCCCTGCTGTTTCTGTATCCGGGGACCTTCGACCCTTGGCCCGTTGAGGGGCAGGGGAGTCCCATGGAACCATGACTGCACGTATGCGCAGGGCCATCGGAGTGCCGTGGAATCCAGCCTGACCAAGTGCCCGCATTGCGGGAAGACCAACCGGATTCCCGCGGCCGCTGCCGGGCACCCGCGCTGCGGCAACTGCGGCAAGGACCTTCCCTGGATCGTGTCGGCGTCAGACGCCGACTTCCCGGTTGTCGCGGAGCAGTCTTCCGTTCCGGTTCTCGTCGATTTCTGGGCGGCGTGGTGCGGGCCGTGCCGGATGGTCAGCCCGGTGCTGGACAGGTTGGCGCAGGATCGGGCCGGGAAGTTCAAGCTCGTGAAGGTCGACGTCGACACCTCCCCGGGATTGTCCAGGCGGTTCGATATCCAGGCCATCCCAACGTTGCTTGTCATCAAGAAGGGGACGGTGGCGGCCCGCCAGGCTGGCGCGCCGCCGGCCGCGGCCCTCCGCAGCTGGCTCGATGAGGCATTGGCGGCAAATCCGGGATGACCGCCGGTTGGGTCGGGCTTGGCACCCAGATGACGTCGAGATTGCAGAACACGGCAGTGCGCGGGCAAAAATTGCCGCCAAATGCCATCTCGAAATGCCTAGCGGCGCTTGGAGCGTCCCCGGGCTCCCAGCCCACCGCCTAGCACGGGAGATCCCATGCCGAGGAGGTAGCCGAAGTCATACCAGTTCCCCGCGCGGGCGGAGTTATAGAACGGGAACTCACTCCAGAAACCGAAGACATGGGCGATCAGGACGATCCATGCCGTCAGCCCATTCCAGAAACCCCACAGCAGGTCTTGCCACCACACGATGTACTCCCTTGGCCGGAATCCACGGCGCCCGGACGGGCCAGGACAACCCGAAGCCAGGATGGCGGGCCAGCCTGGAAGCGCCGTGTGCTCAGGCTAGGGCGCCAGCTTCTCCGGCGGTAGGGCCGGTGGACCCGTCGGGGCCTGCCGCCAGTTCGCGTGCAGGGATACGCCGGAGGCCCTCCACAAGATCGGCCTGGTTTCCGCAGAGCGCAATGCGGATCCAGCCCTCGCCAATAGAGCCGAACGCCGTGCCGGGGGCGAAGGCCACGCCGGAGTCCGCCAGGAAGCGGCGCGTCCATGTCCGGACATCCCCGTCGCTGGCATGTGAGACGTCCGCCCACAGATAGAACGCGCCTTGGGCCGCGAGGTAGGGGATGCCATGGGAGCTCAGCACCGCCGAGGCCGCGTCCCGGTTGGCCCGGTAATGGGCGTGGGCATGGCTGACGTAGTCCTGCGGACCGGTCAAAGCTGCCAGTGCCGCGTACTGCGACGGGGAGGCCACACAGGACACGATCGACTCCATGACGTTATTCATCTTCTGCTCCAGCCCGGGCGGACAGATCAGCGCGCCGATGCGCAGTCCCGTCAGCCCGTAGGTCTTGGAGAGCGTGAGCGAGGTGAACACGCGCGCTTCGCCTGGAACGTCGCTGTCGAAGCGGGCCGGGCTGACGTGCGGGACATCGTAAGTGAACGCCTCGTAGCATTCGTCGGAGATGACCCACAGATCGTTCCGCCTCGCCAGCTCCACGAGGCGGCGCGTCAGGTCCTCGCCCAGGACGGCGCCGAGCGGGTTGGACGGAGAGTTCAGGATCAATACCTTGGTCCGCGGCGTGATGAGCGCCTCGATGTCCTCGATCCGCGGCTGGAAATCGTGCTCCGGGTACAGCGGGTAGCGTACGGGCACGGCGTGCAGCAGGCTGCTCGTCATCGCGAAGGTGGGGTAGCCGGGGTTGGGAATGAGGATCTCGTCCCCGGGGGAGAGCAGCAGGCTCATGGCAAAGTGCAGGCCTTGCTGGGCGCCGTCGACCACATAGACGCGCTCGGCGCCGACCGGCGTCGCGTTGTGTTCACGGAAGCGGGCGGCGAAGGCCTCCCGCAATGCGGGGATCCCGGCGTTAGGGGTGTAGTTGGTCTCGTCCCGGTCCAGGCACGCCATCCCGGCCTCGAGGACGTGGCGGGGGACTGCGAAGCCCGGCTCCCCGATACTGAGCACGATCGCACCGGGCGTTCCCCAGGCGGCTTCGGTGATCTCGCGGATCTGGTTGATCGGGACGTCGCGGACATGTGCGGCAAGCTCGGGCATGTGTGCCATCCTAACGCCCGGCGTCCGCGGTGGGCGCGGGGGCCGTGGGCGGTGGGGCGCGGCTGGCCCGCATATACTGGGAGGCGTGCTTTCTGGACTGGTGATAGTAGACAAGCCGCAAGGTTGGACCAGCCACGATGTGGTTGGACGGATGCGGCGGATCGCCGGTACCCGAAAGGTCGGCCACGCCGGGACGCTCGATCCGATGGCCACCGGCGTTCTCGTGGTGGGCATCAACAAGGCAACCCGGCTGCTGACCTACATTGTGGGCACCTCCAAGACTTACACCGCCACCATCAGGCTCGGTGAATCCACCGTGACGGACGACGCCGAAGGCGAGGTCACCGCCACCCGCAGCGCCGCCGGGGTCACCGAAGACGCTGTCCGCGCCGGAGTCGCCGCTCTGACCGGGGAAATTGAACAGGTTCCCAGCAGTGTCAGCGCCATCAAGGTCAACGGTGAACGCGCCTACGCCCGGGTCCGGTCCGGTGAAGAGGTCAAGCTCGCGGCCCGTCCCGTGACGATTCACCGCTTTGAGGTCCACCAGGTCCGCCGCGTGCACGATGGTGAGGCAGACCGGGAAGCCCTGGACGTCGATGTCACGGTGGAGTGCTCTTCCGGCACATACATCCGTGCCCTGGCGCGCGACCTCGGCGAGGCACTCGGCGTCGGCGGCCACCTGACGGCACTGCGCAGGACCCAAGTGGGTCCCTACACGCTTGAGCAGGCACACACCCTTGAACAATTGGCGGAGAAGCTGGACGTCCTGGAGATCTCGGACGCGGCCCGGGCCCTGATGCCGAACCGTGAACTCAGCGAGGCGGAGACCACCGAGATTTCCTTCGGCCGCAGGGTCGCCGCAGGAGCCGCAGCCGGCACGCCGGAGGCAGCGACCGCGGACAAGCCGGCAGCAGCGTTCGCGCCGGACGGTACGCTCGTGGCGCTCCTGGCCGACGCGGGAAGCTACGCCAAGCCCGTGCTGGTGTTCGCGCCCGATAACGAAAAGCGCTCCACTGAAAAGAGCGGCACCGAAAAGCGCTCCATCGAAAAGGGCGCCACCGAAGCGGGCGGCAACGAACAGCGGGCCGGGCAGTAGTGGACGCGTATTTCTACATCATCCTTGTGGTTGGCCTGCTCTCCAGCATCATCTGCGTCGCCGCGGGCATCCTGAAGAAGGCGCCCAACGACACGACCATACTGTCGGTGGCCGCCGTCGAACTGGCCCTCCTGGTCTATCTGGTGGGCTCGATTGTCCGGGTGGCCAGCGGGGAGCAGATCGCGGGGGAGTCCTGGGAGTTCTGGGGCTATCTGGCGACGGCGCTGATCCTCCCGATCGGCGCCGTGTATTGGTCCATCCTGGAGCGGACCCGCTGGAGCAACTTCGTCCTGGCCGCGGTCGGCGTCACTGCCCTGGTGATGGCGGCCCGTATGAACCAGATCTGGTATTGAGATGGAAGAGGCAGAAAACGTGAACGCAAAATCCTCCCAGGAGGGCACAGGCAACCCGGCGGGGTCGGCCTCCGGCATCACCGGGGCAGCGGACGCCGGGCCGGCAGCTGCTGGTTCCACGGAGGCTGGTTCCACACAAACTGGGGCGGCGCAAACTGCGCCGGCGACCGACACCCGCAACACTGGGCCGGGACGGCTGCTGATTGCTGTCTATGCCGTGTTTGCGATTTCGGCGACCGCCCGGGCCGGCTACCAGATTCTCACGAAGTTTTCCGAGGCGCCCCTGGCGTACCTGCTGTCCGCGTTCGCCGCAGCCGTCTACGTAGTTGCCACCGTGTCCCTCGCGAAGCCGGGCCGCACCGCGTTCAAGGTTTCCGTGGCGGCAGTCCTGGTGGAGCTTGTGGGCGTCCTCGTGGTGGGGGCATTGAGCGTATTCGACTCGGTGAACTTCCCGCACGAGACGGTGTGGTCCTTGTTTGGCCGCGGCTACGGATTCATCCCGCTCCTGCTGCCCATTCTGGGACTCATCTGGCTGTATCGCCGGCGTCCCGCGCCCCGGCAGCACTAGGCCGGGCTGCCCCGTCCGGGGCTTGCCCGGGCACACACGGCTGGTTACGGCCGGCTGGTGATGCGCCGGGCCTCCGTGAGCCTGCTGCGCAGTCCGGGCCAGGCGGTGGCGAAGCCCGGGTGCAGTTTCTTGCCACCGACTGCGTCAACCCCCACCCACTGCAGTTCGAGACTTTCCGGATCACTGATGGCGGCCTCGAAGGGCTGCAGTGCCTCGGCAACCACCGTGGTGTAGGTCCAGTAGCCGACGTCGAACACCGACGTGAACAGGACACGGACGTTCTCCGGAGGCACGGCCGCTTCCTCGCGTGCTTCCCGCAGCGCCCCGTCGATGGCCCCTTCCCCTTGGTGCAGGGCACCTCCCGGGAGCCCCCACGTGCCGCCTTGATGGCTCCACAAAGCGCGGTGTTGGAGAAGGATTCCCTTTGCGGCGTCGTGGACCAGGAGCCCGGCGGAACCGAACCGACCCCAGAACCGTCCGTGCTCGCCCTCGACCCAGGCGTCACCGGGATCGCGTGGACCCAACGGGTGGCGCAGGCCGCCCGGCACCGGTCGTGCGAATGGTGATTCCCCCGCTTGGGGCGCGGCTGTGCTGTCCATCCCTACAGCTTGCCACGCGCCAGTCCATACGACGGCGGATGGCGTACGCAGTGTTACGGGCTGAACCGCTGCCCACGGATACTCGCTCAGCGGTCTTCGACCGGGGATCGTTGGCCAATGGTCTTCGACCGAAGCCTGCACCCAGGCCTTCACTCGAAGGGCCTCACCAAATAATTGAGATCAAACCAGGCCGCGGCGTCGGCCAAACCAGCCTCAAGCGCCAGCAGGGCTGGTCGTAAGTTTTCCGGTGGGCCGTGACAGGGTTCACGTGGCATAATCCGAGTAGGTGGTCCTTACCGGATCGCTCCACTAACAAAGGGGCCGATTTGCCAGCCGCACGTACGAGCACGGCACCTGCCACCCAGGTGCATATCGTGAACAGTCAGGTACCCAAGCACGAGCAGCTGCGCTCGATTATCCTCAAGGTGGCCAAAGAGGAACTCGAACCCGGCGCCCGCCTCCCCAGCGAGCGCGAACTGATGGACGCGTACGGCGTCAGCCGTATCACCGTCCGGGCCGCCATCGGCCGACTCGTCACCGAGGGCCACCTCGTGCGTGTCCCGGCCAAGGGCACATTCGTAGCCGACTCGGCAGTTCAGTCCACCCTCCACCTGGCGTCCTTCACCCAGGAGATGGAGGCCCAGGGTCATACCCCCAGCACCGTGGTGCTCCTGGCGGAGCTCGCGGCCGCGCCGAAGGACACGGCGGACGCCCTGGGCCTGTCCCAGGGTGCCGAGGCGATCCACCTGCGCCGGCTGCGTCTCGCCGACGGCCGGCCGGTCAGCGTCGACGACGCCTGGTACAACCCGGAACATGCCAGTGGGCTCCTCGACATTGACCTCACCGGCTCGGTTTACAAGGCCCTGGCCGCCCAGTTCGGCAAGGAGATCAACCGCGCCCGTCAGACCGTGCGCGCCGAGGGCGCCCCGGCGGATGTCGGGGCGCTCCTCGGCACCGGGACGGGCGCGCCGGTCCTGTTCTTCGACCGCACTTCCTACTCGGGCCAGCTCGCCATCGAGCACACACGTTCGTGGTACCGATCTGACAGGTACTCGCTGAACATGGAGGTGCGGCTGTAGCGGGAAGGGCTCCGGCTTTGTTTCCGTGACCCCGCCCTGCCTACGGCACCGAGAACAGCTCGGCGCCGGCCGCCACGGCGCCTGAGGCGATCGGCGTCGCCGTGTCCGGCTTGGTGTCCAGTACGACGATGGGGCTCACGAGGGAATATCCGGCGGCCACAGCGGCAGCCGGATCCACGCGCATGATCAGTGCACCGGCGTCGACCGTCGCCCCCTTGTCAATGAGCAGCTCGAACCCCTCGCCCTGAAGCTTGACGGTGTCGATCCCGACATGTGTAAGCACGCCCCTGCCCGCGGTGTCGACGACGATGAAAGCATGCGGAAGCAGCTTGATGATCTTCCCGGCAACCGGGGAGACGACGTCAAATGTTTCGCCCTCCGGCGGCTCAATGGCCGCGCCGGAGCCGACCATCTGGGCAGAGAACACCGGGTCCGGGACCTCACCGAGGGGCATAACCCTGCCGGCCAGGGGTGCGTGGATGAGGAGTGCCTCCGTCATCAGAGGAGGTCCTCGATGTCGTCGGCGAGTGTGTCCGCCTCCGGGCCCACGATGACCTGAACAGCTGTGCCCGCGGTGAGTACGCCGTGCGCCCCGGCTGCCTTCAGGGCCGCCTCGCTCACGAGTGAGGAGTCCTTGACCTCAGTGCGCAGGCGGGTGATGCACGCCTCGACTTCGACGATGTTCCCAGCTCCGCCGAGTCCTTCAATGATCTTTTCTGCCTTTGACATGGCATGCCTCTCTCATTGCGCCCCCTTCCGGGGGCACTTCGGATCCGTGGCCAAGCGGCCCCGGTGTGGCCAGGATGAGTCAATCCGTCCGGCGGATCGACTGCCTTGACAGGTCCGCGTGGGATGAATCACACTGGTTATAACCAGACAGTACCGGCTGAGCCGATCTTCCACAAGCCCTTCCTAAACGCAAAGGTGCCTCTCATGTCAGTCCCTGAATCCATCGCCACGGCGCCGGAGAAGAAGGCGAATGCCGCCTTCTCGAACCTCCAGCGGTTGGGCCGCACGCTCATGCTTCCGATCGCGGTTTTGCCCGCCGCGGGTATCCTCCTCCGGGCCGGTCAAGTGGACCTTTTGGGCGCCATCCCCGGCTTCGAAGGCGGTGCCTCCGTGGTCGAAGCCGCCGGCAGCGCGGTCTTTACGTGGCTTCCGCTCATCTTCGCCATTGGTATCGCCATCGGCTGGGCCAAGAAGTCCGACGGGTCGACCGCTCTGGCGGCCGCCGTCGGCTACATGGTGATCGATGGGGTCTTCAAGGCAATGTCTCCACTCGTTCTTGCCGGGCAAGTGGATCCCGCGGGCAAACCCGCCGTCATCAATTACGGCGTTCTTGCCGGCATCGTCGTCGGGTTGTTCTCGGCTATCCTGTGGCAAAAGTTCTACCGCACCAAGTTGCCGGACTACCTGGGCTTTTTCAGCGGCCGGCGCCTCGTGCCCATCCTGACGTCCCTCACCGCCCTCGTGGTCGGCGTGATCATGGCCCTGCTCTATTCAGCGTTCAACGCGGGGCTGTCCTGGGTTGGCGAGATCGTGGCCGGAAACGCTGTCCTTGGTGGCGGGCTTTACGGTTTTGCAAACCGTATGCTCATCCCGGTGGGGCTCCATCACGTCCTCAATTCGGTGGTCTGGTTCCTCGTAGGCGACTTCAATGACGCCTCCGGTCAGCTTGTCCGCGGCGACCTCAACCGCTTCTTCGCAGGTGATCCGACCGCCGGCGTGTTCATGACCGGGTTCTTCCCCATCATGATGTTTGGCCTCCCCGCGGCTGCTTTCGCCATCTGGCGCCACGCCAAGCCGTCACAACGGAATCTTGTCGGCGGGATCATGCTCTCCACCGGCCTGACGGCCTTCCTGACCGGGATCACCGAACCACTTGAGTACGCCTTCATGTTCGTCGCGTGGCCCCTCTACATCGTCCATGCCGTCCTGACCGGCACCTCGCACGCGCTCGTCAATGCACTGGGAATCCACGACGGCTTCACGTTCTCCGCCGGCCTGATCGACTTCGTCCTGAACTTCAGCAAGGCACAAAACGCCTGGATGCTCATCCCCATCGGGTTCGGCTACGCGGCCATCTACTACTTCCTGTTCTCCTTCGTAATCAAGCGCTGGAACCTGCGCACTCCCGGACGCGGGGACGACGAAGTCACCGTCGAGACCGAACCCGCGAAATAGCCACACAGCCCACCCGCACTGACAGCCACAGGGAGTACACCCCAGCATGGAAATCATCATCCTTCCCGGCGCGGATGACGTCGCCCACACCGCAGCGGACATCATCGAGGAGCGCCTCCGCAGCGGTCCGTCCGTCTTGGGCCTCGCGACCGGCTCGACGCCCCTCGGGACCTACCGCGAACTTATCGACCGCCACCGCCGCGACGGGCTGAGCTTCGCCGCCGCCCAGGCGTTCCTCCTCGACGAGTACGTCGGACTGCCAGCCAGCCACCCCGAGTCCTACCACTCGGTGATCCGGCGCGAATTCACGGACAGCGTGGATTTCCCCGCCGACGCCGTGCACGGACTCGACGGCGCATCGTACCCGGCGGCGGAGGCCGCCCGGTACGACGCGAGTATCTCTGCAGCCGGAGGTGTGGATGTTCAGATCCTCGGCATCGGCACCGACGGGCACATCGGCTTCAACGAGCCCATGTCGTCCCTCGCGTCACGGACCCGCATCAAAACGCTCACCGCCCAGACCCGCCGCGACAACGCACGCTTCTTCGCTGGCCTCGACGAGGTCCCGGAGCACGTACTCACCCAGGGTCTTGGAACGATTCGGCAAGCCCGACATCTTCTCCTACTCGGGCTGGGCGAGGCGAAGGCCGACGCCGTTGCGGCGGCTGTTGAGGGGCCGGTCGCCGCTATCTGCCCCGCCTCGGCTCTCCAGCTCCATCCACACGTGACCGTTCTCCTGGACACGCCGGCAGCGTCCAAGCTCGCCCACACCGAGTACTACCACTACACGTTGGGACGGAAGCCGGCATGGCAGGGCTTCTGAGCGGCGCGGAAGCCGGCACAGCGGGGCTTCTGAACGACGCGGCCGCCGGGGAGCTGCGCCCTGTGCCGGACCTCGAGTTCGCCGTCGAAGACGTCACCGGGATGCGGATCTCCGCGGCCGTCGGCGCCACGCGCGTCGAGCTGTGCGCCGCGCTCATCGCGACGGGCGGCATCACCCCTGACATGCGGATGGTGGACATGGCGTGCGAGGCCGGGCTGCCCGTCCATGTCCTCGTCCGGCCCCGGCCGGGAGGGTTCGCCTACACACCCGAGGAGCTCCGGATCATCGAACGTGACGTGGTGGCGGTGCTGCGGGCAGGGGCGGCCGGCGTCGTGGTCGGCGCCCTGGCACCCGACGGCGGACCGGACGCCGTCGCGCTCACCCGGATTGTCGCCGTCGCGCGTGCCCAAAAGCCCGCCGCACAGCTGACCTTCCACCGCGCATTCGACGCCGCACTGGCCGCCGGCGCGAACCCCGCCGACGCGCTCGGGCGGCTCGAAGACGCCGGCGTGAACCGGGTGCTCACCAGCGGCGGCGGAACCGACTGCACACAGGGGATCGGAATGTTGGCTCGGCTCGTGGAACTCGGACGGGACCACGCGCCGGGAGTACAGATCATGGCTGGCGGCGGAGTGACTGTGGACATCGTGCCGCGGCTCGTGACAGCAGGAGTGCATGCGGTGCACTCATCGGCGCGCCCGCGGCCCGCATCTCCCCTGGATACGGGCGCCGGCGTCCGGCCGGAGGCGATGGACCCGGAACTCGCAGCGGGCATCGCGGCAGCGCTGCGGACCGCGGACAGGATCACTGAACATGGTGAATGAGGTCGTGACGCTTCGTGGCCGCATCGTCACCGGTAGCCTGGCCATCGACGACGGCGTGATCGCCGTGGCCGGTGACCGCATCAGCTACGTCGGACCGGCTTCGGCATTCCCCGGAATTGCTGATCTGGAGCAGAACCGCCCGGCGCGGGACGGCCGGTACACCCTGCTGCCGGGCCTCGTGGACCTGCACTGCCACGGCGCCGCAGGATCCGATTTTTCCGAAGGCTCGGCGGCCGCGGCACGCTCGGCAGCCCGATTCCTGCACCGCCGCGGAACCACGACGCTGCTGGCCAGCCTCGTGACCGCCTCCACCCACGACCTGCTCCGGAATCTCGACGCCTTACGCCCCGTGGCAGAGGAAGGACTCATCGCCGGGTCACATCTGGAAGGCCCCTTCCTGTCCCCGCACCACCACGGAGCCCACGATCCCGCCCTGCTACGGGATCCCGATCCCGCTCTGATGGGTGAACTGCTGGCGGCGGCGGGGACCAGTCTTGTCTCCCTGACCTGCGCAGCCGAACTTCCAGGCGCCCAGCGCCTGGTCGACCAGCTCACGGCCAGCGGAGTGGTTCCCTCTCTGGGCCACACCGCAGCAGACACGGCGACCGCGGCCGGGTTCCTCGGCCGCGCGGCCCTCGGCCTGCGGCGGGCCGGACACCGCCAGGGGAACCCGGTTCCCCGGCGACCCACGGTGACGCACCTGTTCAACGCCATGCCGGCGCTGCATCACCGCTCACCCGGTCCGGTGGCCGCCAGTCTCAGCGAAGCGCACGCCGGCAGGGCCGTCATTGAACTCATCGCCGACGGCGTCCACCTCGCCGCGGATACCGTCCGGATGATGTTCGACCTCGTCGGTGCTGAGAATATTGCCCTCGTCACTGATTCCATGGCGGCCACGGGCCTGCAGGACGGACGTTACCGGCTGGGAAACCTGGCCGTCACCGTACACGAGGGGGTCGCCCGGCTCGACAGCACCGGCGCGATTGCCGGCGGAACCGCAACCCTCCTTGACGTGGTCAGGGCCACCGTAGCAGCAGGAGTATCACTGCAGGACGCGGTCCGGTCAGCCAGCGCCGTCCCGGCATCAGTTCTCGGCCTGTCCGGGCATGTCGGCGACCTTCACAAAGATATGCGGGCCGACATTGTCGTCGTCGATTCCGAATTAACCCTCGCCGGCGTGTTGCGGCACGGCAGATGGATCGAACCACTGCCGTGAAAGGAACCGCGCCCTCCGTTGCCCGGAACCTCGAAGCCCGAGAAGCAAACCCCACCTATCCCTCGCGCTCGATGCAGTACGAGTGGCCGGGCGGCCATCACCCTGGACTCGTCCGTTCCCTTTACTTGGCGCGGACCGCGCCACACTCGGCACAGGTGCGGTGCAGGTCGTCGGCGGCGCTGGATTTCAAAGAAGGCCAGGAGGCCGCCGGCTCCGCGGCCAAGCCCGGTGGAGAACCGATGCTTGCCAGGAATGTTTAGGGCAGACTGGTGGCGTGAGCGGAATCCGATGGGTGCTGCACGTCGATCTCGACCAGTTCATCGCGGCGGTCGAAGTGCTCCGGCGGCCGGAGCTTGCGGGCAAGCCGATCATTGTCGGCGGTCGGGGCGACCCCACGGAACGAGCTGTGGTGTCGACCGCGTCCTACGAGGCCAGGGCGTTCGGTGTGGGTTCTGGAATGCCCTTACGCATTGCGGCCCGGAAAGTGCCCGACGCCGTGATCCTGCCCGTCGACCACGAGGCTTACCTGGCGGCGTCTGAAACGGTGATGGCTACCCTGCGCGCGCAGCCCGGCGCCACCGTGCAGGTGCTGGGTTGGGATGAAGCCTTTGTAGGCACGGAGACAGAGAATCCGGAAGCCTACGCCCGGCAGGTGCAGGCCGCTGTCCTGGAGCGAACGCAGCTGCATTGCAGCGTGGGCATCGGCGACACCTTGGTCCGGGCCAAGGTGGCCACCGGTTTCGGCAAGCCGGCCGGCGTCTTCCGCCTCACTTCCGGGAACTGGCTCGACGTCATGGGCAGCCGGCCCACCAAGGACCTGTGGGGCGTCGGAACCAAAGTGTCGGGCCGGCTGGCCAAACTCGGCATCAACACAGTCGCCGAGCTCGCCGCGTCCGACCCCCAGGACCTGGTCCCGGAGTTCGGCCCCAAGATGGGTCCTTGGTACGCGGAGCTCGGACGCGGGGACGGCGCCAGCGTCGTGGACGACACCCCGTGGGTTGCCCGCGGGCATAGCCGGGAGACCACCTTCCAGCGCGACCTCACCGAGCCCGTCCAGGTGGACGACGCCTTGAGGGAGCTGACAGCGCATGTCCTTGAGGACGTTGTGGCCGAAGGACGGCCCGTGGTTGGGCTGACCCTCAAGGTTCGGTACGCGCCGTTCGTCACCAAGACCCACGCGAGGAAGATTCCCGAGACCTTCGACCGGAACGAAATCCTCGCACGGGCCTTGGACCTCGCAGCCGGAATCGAGGCGGGCCGTCCGATCCGACTCCTGGGCCTGCGTGCCGAATTGGCAATGCCCGACGATGCCCGAACGGGACATACGCCGACGCGCGGTGGTTGGTGACGGCGTCGCTCCCTGGCCCAGCCGGGCCGAAAGTCTCTGAACCACGCACACCTCTGCGCGCCTAGGGTGAAGACATGGACCATCGCCGTCTGCTGCTGCGGGTTGTGAAGTCGATTCACACCATTGCCTGGTTCACGATCGAGGCCTGCATGGCCTACGTCCTGTACACCGGAGTCAGGGGCCGCACCGACCGGAAGACAGGCGTGGCCGCCGTCGTGGTCGCGGGCGAAACGGTGATCTTCGCCGCCAATGGCTTTCGCTGCCCGCTGACCGCTGTCGCCCAGGACCTCGGGGACAGCGACGGCTCGGTCACGGACATCTACCTCCCGCGGTGGTTCGCGAGGACGCTGCCCGGAATCCACGTCCCCCTGATCCTCGCCGCCGTCCTGCTGCACTGGCGGAACTGGCGGAATCACGCGGTCCGGGACAGCCAGCGGAGGCTGTTGCTCGGGCGATAGTCAGCACCTGCCCGGACACGGTCGACCTGCCGCCCCTACATCGCGGTCCCGCAGGGTGTCCCCGGGCGAGGCTGCCCGGAAGCCTACGAACCGTCCGGGAGCGGCCCGGAATGCGGGTAATCTTAGAGAGTTCCGGAGCCGGCACGGTCGCTCCGGGGGAGTTCATGGCAGGCAGCAAAAGGCGAGGTTGATGGTCCACATCTGGAACGATCTGTCCGAAGTCCCGGCGGACTTTGGTCCTTCGGTTGTCACTTTCGGCAATTTCGACGGCGTGCACCGCGGCCACCAGCAGGTGCTGTCGCAGCTGATCCGCACCGCCCGATTGAACCACGCCCGCGCCGTCGCGATCACCTTCGATCCGCACCCGGCGCAAGTGCACCGTCCCGAGTCGGCTCCCGAGCTGATCATGGGGCTGGAGGACAAGCTGGTGGCCCTGGGCGAGCTCGGCCTCGATGCCGTGCTGGTGATGAAGTACTCGATGGAACTCGCCAGCCTGACCCCTGAAGAATTTGCCGCCGCGGTCCTGGTGGACGGCCTGAAGGCAAGCCACGTGGTGGTCGGCCACGACGCCCGGTTCGGCCGCGGCAATTCCGGGGACCTCTCCACCATGCAGGAGCTGGGGCGGAAGCTCGGTTTCGAGGTGCTGGTCATCAGCGAGTTCGGCTCTGAAGGCTTCCCCATCCACGACGACGACGGGACGGACCGCCGCTGCTCGTCCACGTGGGTCCGTGAGGCCCTGCGCGAGGGCGACGTTGCCACCGCCGCTGCGGTGCTGGGCAGGCCGCACCGGATGCGCGGCGAGGTGGTGCACGGTGCCGCACGCGGCCGCGACCTCGGCTTCCCCACGGCAAACCTCGCCCCGACGGCCAGCGGGTACATTCCCGCCGACGGGATCTACGCCGGCTGGCTCGTCGACCAGGCGGGCACCCGCTGGCCTGCCGCCATCTCCGTGGGCTCCAACCCCACGTTCGACGGCGTGAGCCGTCAGGTTGAGGCCCATGTGATCGACCGCCCGGAAGAGTCCCCCGACGAATTTGATCTGTACGACCAGACAGTTGTGGTGGAATTTGTCACCAGGCTCCGGGGCATGGTGGCGTACCGTGGGCCTGAGGCATTGGTGGATCAGATGCGCCTGGACGTCGTCCAGGCGCACGACATCCTGTTCGCCCGCTGACAACCGGCCCGAACGACACCAAACCCCGCGCTGGCGTGTTCCCACTCACTGAAGCCGCGCTGATTCACAGCCACTTGGCAAGGAAGGCAAGAGACGTGACCATCGAGAAGAACACGAGGGAACTGGACCAGGACATTGTCCGGGACTTCAGCACGCGCATGAGCTACGCGTCGTACCTGCAGTTGCCCACCCTGCTCAGCGCCCAGCAGCCGGTCAGCACTCCGGAACACCACGACGAGATGCTGTTCATCATCCAGCACCAGACCACGGAGCTGTGGCTGAAGCTGGTACTGCATGAGCTTCGCAGCGCTGCCGCCTGGCTGCGATCGGACGACCTCGGGTCCGCCCTGAAGGCGATCGCCCGGGTCAAGCACATCCAGAAGACGCTCACCGAGCAATGGTCCGTGCTGGCCACCCTGACACCTACCGAGTACTCCCAGTTCCGCGGCTTCCTCGGCAACTCGTCCGGATTCCAGTCCAGCCAGTACCGCGCGGTCGAGTTCCTTCTGGGCAACAAGAACGCCAAGATGCTCCCGGTGTTCGAATCGGACCCCGAGGCCCACGGGATGCTGCGCGAACTGCTCGAAGCCCCCAGCATCTACGACGATTTCCTCGCGTATCTCAAGCGCCAGGGCTTTGACGTCCCGGCCTCCGTGCTGGAGCGCGACGTCACCAAGGCCCACGAGTTCTGCCCTGAGCTCGTCCCGGTGTTCAAGTACATCTACGAAAACGCCGCCGACAACTGGGGCGCGTACGAGGCTTGCGAGGAACTCGTGGACCTTGAGGACAATTTCCAGCTGTGGCGTTTCCGCCACCTGCGCACCGTCCAGCGCACCATCGGCATGAAGGCCGGCACCGGCGGATCCAGCGGTGCCGCGTTCCTGCAGAAGGCCCTCGAGCTGACCTTTTTCCCTGAGCTCTTCGCCGTGCGGACGGAGATCGGCCAGTGAGCATCTCCGCCGGCACCGACGCAACGGACAATCTGTGGCAGCGCGCCCTCGATCTCGACGCCGCCGATCCGCTGGCCGGCTACCGCGACCACTTCGTCGGCACGGACACGGATTTGTCCTACCTTGACGGCAACTCCCTGGGCCGGCCGCTCAAGCGGACCGTCACGGACATCAGCAGCTTCATCCAGGACAGCTGGGGCGGCCGCCTGATCCGGGGCTGGGACGAGGAATGGCTCGAACTGCCCCAGGCCATCGGCGACCAGCTCGGCCGCGCAGTGCTCGGCGCGGCGCCCGGGCAGACCATCATTGCCGATTCCACCACCGTGGTGCTGTACAAGCTCATCCGCGCCGCCCTGGCAGCTGTGACGGATCCGGCGCGGACGGAAATCGTCCTGGACACGGACAATTTCCCCACCGACCGGTACCTGGTGGAGGGAATCGCGCGCGAAGAAGGCCTGACCCTGCGCTGGATCGACGCCGATCCCGCCTCCGGTGTCACGGTCGAGCAGGTGCGGGCCGCCACGGGCCCGGCCACCGCCGTCGTGGTCCTGAGCCAGATTGCCTACCGCTCCGGTTTCCTCGCGGACCTTCCGGCTATCACCGCGGCAGTCCACGACGCCGGCGCCCTGGTGGTGTGGGACCTGTGCCACTCCGCCGGGTCGGTGGAGATCGCTTTGGACGACGCCGACGTCGACTTCGCGGCCGGCTGCACGTACAAGTACCTGAACGGGGGACCGGGATCGCCCGCGTTCGCCTACGTCAACACCCGGCACCTGGCCGGACTTCAGCAGCCGATCTGGGGCTGGATGGGACGCAAGGACGCGTTCGAAATGGGTCCCGGCTACGAGGCCGCCCCCGGCATCCGGGGCTTCCTCAGCGGCACCCCGGCCATTTTCGGCATGCTCGCCATGCGCGGCACCCTGGACCTGATCGAGGAAGCGGGGATGGCTGGCCTCCGGGAGAAGTCACAGCTGCTCACGGCCTATGCCCTCGAACTCTTCGACGCCTGGCTGGCACCGGCCGGTGTGCAGCTGTCCACCCCGCGGGACCCGGCACTGCGCGGCAGCCACGTGACGGTGGACCACCCTGCCTTCCGTGAAATGACGGCCGTGTTGTGGGATCAGGATGTGATTCCCGATTTCCGTGCCCCGCAAGGCATCAGGATCGGGCTGTCACCCCTGAGCACCTCCTATGCGGAGGTGTACCGCGGCGTCGCCGCGATCCGGGAGCTGCTTTCGGGCCAGGAAAGCGGAGACGCATCCCAGGGCGGCGCGGCCGGCGCGGCTGGCAGTTTCGACAAGACCACGGACGTGCCACTAAACTGAACGTTGGATCCGGCTGCAGTCCGTGGCGGCTGGCTCCTGTTGTGTACGGAATGCCCGGCTTCGGCGGGGGATTCCGGGACGGCACCCCCGGCAGTGAATTACTGATTCGGGCCTCACGGCACATCTCTAGGAGTTATTGTGGCACTTGAAGCCGCTGTAAAGCAGTCCATCATCAAGGATTTCGCAACGTCCGAGGGCGACACCGGTTCGCCGGAGGTCCAGGTTGCAGTCCTGACTCAGCGGATCAAGGATCTCACTGAGCACATGAAGGAGCACAAGCACGATTACCACACCCAGCGCGGTCTGCTGGCCATGGTTGGTCGTCGCAAGCGCATGCTCACCTACCTCAAGAACACTGACATCACCCGCTACCGTCAGCTCATCGAGCGCCTCGGCCTGCGTCGCTAGTCAGCTTTAAGGGGCGGCCCCTTCCGGACCGGAAAGGGCCGCCTTCTTCAGGAAAAAACTAAACAGGAGGATCAACCGCATCACGCATTCGCGGTCCTCGGTAGTGATCCCCGGGAACGGCCTCAAGGAATGAGGCCCGGCCCGTGGGTCTCGATCGATGACCGGGTGCAGTGCAGGCCAGTAGACAGATGCTGGACTGGGTTGATGCGGCTGGGCTCCGTGAACCATGAAACGGAGGTGACTCTCTATGGAGGGTCCCGAAATCCAGTTCTCAGAAGCAGTCATTGACAATGGCCGCTTCGGCAAGCGTGTAATCCGCTTTGAAACCGGCCGCCTTGCGAAGCAGGCAGCCGGCGCAGCGATGGTCTACATCGACGAAGAGACCGCGCTGCTGTCCGCAACCACCGCCGGCAAGCACCCGCGTGAAGGTTTCGACTTCTTCCCGCTGACTGTCGACGTCGAAGAGCGTATGTACGCCGCCGGCCGCATCCCGGGCTCGTTCTTCCGCCGCGAAGGCCGTCCCTCCACGGAAGCCATCCTGGCCTGCCGCCTCATGGACCGCCCGCTGCGCCCCGCGTTCGTCAAGGGCCTGCGCAACGAGGTCCAGATCGTCGTCACCGTGCTGTCCATCAACCCGGACGAGCTCTACGACGTCGTCGCGATCAACGCGTCCTCGATGTCCACCCAGCTTTCCGGCCTGCCCTTCTCCGGCCCGATCGGCGGCGTCCGCGTTGCCCTCGTTGCCGACGAGAACGGCTCGCAGTGGGTTGCGTTCCCGAAGCACTCCCAGCTCGAGAACGCCGTCTTCAACATGGTCGTTGCCGGCCGCATCGCCGGTGACGACGTCGCCATCATGATGGTTGAAGCCGAAGCCACCGACAACTCCTGGAACCTCATCAAGGAACAGGGCGCCACCGCCCCGACCGAAGAGGTTGTCTCCGAAGGCCTCGAGGCTGCCAAGCCGTTCATCAAGGCCCTCTGCGAAGCACAGTCCGACCTGGCAGCACGCGCCGCCAAGCCGACCGTCGAGTTCCCGGTCTTCCTGGACTACCAGGACGACGTCTACGCCGCTGTGGAGTCCGCTGCCGCCGAGAAGCTGGCCGCTGTCTTCCAGATCGCCGACAAGCAGGAACGCGACACCGCTTCGGACGAGCTCAAGGACGAGGTCACCTCTTCCCTTGCCGGCCAGTTCGAAGGCCGCGAGAAGGAGCTGTCCGCAGCCTTCCGCTCCGTCACCAAGCAGGTTGTGCGCCAGCGCATCCTCAAGGACCAGATCCGCATCGACGGCCGTGGCCTGACGGACATCCGCCAGCTCACCGCCGAGGTTGAGGTTCTGCCCCGCGTCCACGGCTCGGCCATCTTCGAACGCGGCGAGACCCAGATCATGGGTGTCACCACGCTGAACATGCTCAAGATGGAACAGCAGATCGACTCGCTGTCTCCCGTGACGCGCAAGCGCTACATGCACAACTACAACTTCCCGCCGTACTCCACCGGCGAGACCGGCCGCGTCGGTTCCCCGAAGCGCCGCGAAATCGGCCACGGTGCCCTCGCAGAGCGCGCCATCATGCCGGTGCTGCCCTCCCGCGAGGAATTCCCTTACGCCATCCGCCAGGTGTCTGAGGCTCTCAGCTCCAACGGTTCGACGTCGATGGGTTCCGTCTGCGCCTCCACGCTGTCCCTGCTCAACGCAGGCGTGCCGCTGAAGGCTGCCGTTGCCGGTATCGCCATGGGCCTGGTCTCTGACCAGGTTGACGGCCAGACCCGCTACGCCGCCCTGACCGATATCCTCGGCGCCGAAGATGCCTTCGGCGACATGGACTTCAAGGTTGCCGGTACCTCCGAGTTCGTCACGGCCATCCAGCTGGACACGAAGCTCGACGGCATCCCCGCCTCGGTCCTGGCCGCCGCCCTGAAGCAGGCTCGTGAAGCGCGCCTGCACATCCTGGACGTCCTGAACTCCGCGATCGACACCCCGGACGAGCTCTCCGAGTTCGCGCCGCGCGTCATCGCGGTCAAGATCCCGGTAGACAAGATCGGCGAGGTCATCGGCCCGAAGGGCAAGATGATCAACCAGATCCAGGAAGACACCGGAGCCGACATCTCGATCGAGGACGACGGAACTGTCTACATTGGCGCCACCAACGGCCCGTCTGCCGACGCAGCACGGTCCGCGATCAACGCCATCGCCAACCCGCAGATCCCGGAAATCGGTGAGCGCTACCTGGGCACGGTCGTCAAGACCACCACCTTCGGCGCCTTCGTTTCCCTGACCCCGGGTAAGGACGGCCTCCTGCACATCTCCGAGCTGCGCAAGATCGCCGGCGGCAAGCGCGTGGACAACGTCGAGGACGTCGTCTCCGTGGGCCAGAAGATCCAGGTGGAAATCACCAAGATCGACGACCGCGGCAAGCTCTCCCTCTCACCCGTCGTGGCTGAGGGTGCGGACGCAGACAACGCTGAGGTCTCCGCGGACGCCGCAGAGTAGTCTCTCCTGAGTCAAACAGCGGGGCCGGTGGATCATCCACCGGCCCCGCTGCTGTTAAAGGTAGGATTGCAGGCAGATTTGGCACGTGTTCAATGAAAGGCCTTGATGACTGTCGTCCCCCTGCCGCTAGAGCAGAACCAGCACGCTGACACCCTGATCCACGGAGCCGACGGCGGTTCCGAGGTGCGACGCTCGGTCCTGCCCGGCGGCGTCCGCGTGCTCACCGAAGCGATGCCCGGCCAGCGCTCTGCCACGATCGGTTTCTGGGTCGGGGTGGGCTCCCGCGACGAGGCTCCCGGCCAGCACGGCTCCACGCACTTTTTGGAGCATCTGCTCTTCAAGGGCACCAAGCGCCGCACCGCGCTGGAGATCGCGTCGGCCTTCGACGAGGTCGGCGGGGAATCGAACGCCGCCACCGCGAAGGAGAGTACCTGCTACTTCGCCCGCGTGCTGGACACGGACCTTCCCATGGCGATCGACGTCATCGCTGACATGATCACCGGCGCCGTCCTGGACCCGCAGGAGATGGAGCAGGAGCGGGACGTCATCCTCGAGGAAATCGCCATGGACAGCGACGATCCCACTGACGTCGCGCACGAGAACTTCGTCGCCGCAGTGCTGGGAACGCACCCGCTGGGGCGCCCCATCGGCGGCACCCCGGCAGCGATCCGGGCCGTGGCGCGCGACTCGGTGTGGGACCACTACCGCCGCTACTACCGTCCCGACGAGCTCGTGGTCACCGCGGCCGGCGGGCTGGACCACGACGTCGTCTGCGGGCTCGTGGTGGATGCCCTCCACTCTGCCGGCTGGAACCTTGAGGCCGCTGCCGCGCCCGTGCAGCGCCGCTCCACCGAGCGCGCTGCGATCACCGGCACGGCCGGCCTGCATGTGGTCAAGCGCCCGGTGGAGCAGGCCAACATCATCATGGGTTGCCCCTCGCTTGTCGCCACGGACGACCGCCGCTTTGTCATGAGTGTGCTCAACGCCGTCCTCGGCGGCGGCATGTCCTCCCGGCTCTTCCAGGAGGTCCGGGAAAAGCGCGGCCTCGTCTACTCGACGTACTCGTTCGCGTCCTCCTACGCCGACGCCGGCTACTTCGGCATGTACGCCGGATGCACGCCGTCGAAGGTCCGGCAGGTCGTTGAGCTGCTCGGGGCCGAACTGGACAAGCTGGCTGCGGACGGCATCTCCGACGAGGAGCTCCGGAAGGCCGTGGGTCAGCTGTGCGGCGGAATCGTGCTGGCGCTGGAGGACACCGGTTCCCGGATGTCCCGGCTGGGCCGCGCGGAACTGGTCTCCGGCGAGTACCAGGACATCGATGAAACCCTCCGCCAGATCAAGGCCGTCACGGCAGCGGAGGTCCAGGAGCTCGCCCGTGAGCTCGCGGCCGCCCCGCGAACCGTCACGGTGGTCGGCCCGTTTGAGGAAACCGAGACGTTTGGGCTCTAGGTAATTCCGGGCCGATAGCTGCACTGTGGGCCCTGTATAGCGCGACTGGGCACGGCCGGTCGGGGCGCGGCCGGTCTTTACACCACAGCAGGCGCGGCGTCATGATGGTGGCGGGGTCACTCGGGAGGAACTCCATATGGGAGAAACTGTGGACCGGCCACTGCCAGGCAGTGCATGCGAGGCGCTTGAGGCGTTCCTGGGCCATTGGACGGGGACCACGCACTGGGAGGCAACCGCGTGGGGTCCGGCGCGCAGCGCGGACACCGAGATCATCTTTTCCCGGGCGGCTGCCGGGCTTGCCGTCACCCAGAGCTACCGGCATACGGATGCGGACGGGACCCGTTCCGAAGGCCACGGTGTCTTCACGTCGGATCCGGACCACCCCGACACCTTCTGGTACCACGTCAACAGCCTGGGGCTGCCGCCCGAGGCGCCGGCGCGCGCCAGCGTGGATGGCGGCACGTTGACTGTGGAACGGCGCAGTGACCGCGGCACCGCGCGGCACACCTTCCGGGTGGAGGACGGCGAACTGACGCACGCTGCCGGTCTCCGCCTGGGCAGGGCGAGCGACTTCACCCCCTTCATGACCACTGTGTGCCGCCGCGTCGCTGAGGGCGCGTCCATCCCGGCGTGAAGCCCCGGGCTCCGGCGCCGGGCTCGGCGCCGGATTTTAGGGTGGGTTATTCCGGGCCGGTTCGCGGCCGGGGGTTCTCCGGTCCGCGCCTTCAGGATGCGGCCTCGAGGATCCGGGTCTTGGGAGCCCCCTGAAGGGCCGGGGCGGCGTCGTCGGAGTTCCAGACCTTCGCCCGAAGATTGGCTAACAGGGCTTCTGCCTGACCGCGCTGCTCGAAATCCAGCTCGACCACCACATAGAGCGGGTCGTCCACCGGGCGGCTGATGCGGTAGGCAGTGACTCCGGATGCTGCGCGGTTCACCGGGTCGCGGTCGAAAGCCGCTTTCCACATCCCGAAATCCTTGACCTGATGCTCGATCTGCAAGGTAAACATGGCACTCTCCTGACTGGTGTTTGCCGCCCGCGGGGGATATGCCACACTCTAGGACCGGTCAGGCCCGCGCGACACCCCAGAAAAGCCTGGGCGTGCTGCGCCTACCCGCCGGCGAACGGCGGCAGCACGTCCACGACGTCGGCCGGCTTGAGCGCCGCGGCGTGGTCCCGCACGGCAACTTCGTTGAGCAGGAAGCTGGAGCGGGACAGGATGCGGGCCAGCGGCGGCGTACCGGCGGGCGGTTCGGGGCGCTCGACGGCGAGGATCGCCTCGAGCAGCGAAGCGAGGGTGTCGCCGTCGGCGAGGTCGTAGCGTTCCTCATCCACGCCGGCGGCAGCGCGCGCCGCAGCGAAGTAGCGTACGTTCACGAAAAAATCAGCCTCCGATGGCGCTCATGCTGCGGTCCGGCTGGACGAAGTCGGGGGAGCCGAGGCCCACGTGGTCCATGCCGTGGGCCTTGGGCTTGATCCACATGGCATCCTGCCAGCGTTCGGCGAGCTGTTCGTCGCTTGCGCCCTCGCGCAGCAGGCCAAGCAGGTCCACTTCCTCGCGTGAGAACAGGCAGCTCATGATCTTGCCCTCGGCGGTGATGCGCGTGCGGCGGCAGTCGGAACAGAACGGCTCCGTGACGGAGGCGATGATGCCCACGGTGCCGAGCACGGGGCCGGTGGCCTGGTCGGTGCCGGGAACACGGGCCCTGACCTCGAACCGTTCCGCCGGGGCGCCGTCGCGGTCCCGCGGGTCGGATCTGAGCACGTAGTCGGCGGAGAGAAGTTCGCGGATCTCCGCGGCGGTGATCATGTTCCGTCGGGTCCAGCCGTGGTCCGCGTCCAGCGGCATCTGCTCGATGAAGCGCAGTTCATAGCCGCGGTCCAGTGCCCAGGCCAGCAGGGCCGGGGACTCGGTGTCGTTGATCCCCCGCATGAGCACAGCGTTGAGCTTGACCGGGCCCAGGCCTGCAGCCCAGGCGGCGTCGACGCCGGCGAGGACCTTGTTCAGGAAGGGGCGGCGGGTCAGCTTCGCAAAAGTTTCCTCGTGCAGGGAATCCAGTGAGACGTTGATCCTGGAGAGTCCCGCAGCCTTGAGTCCGGCGGCCTTCTTGTCCAGGCCGACGCCGTTGGTGGTCATTGAGATCGGCAGCCCGGGGTGGGCCTGGCGGAGCGCGCCGATGATCTCCAGCAGGTCCGCGCGCACCAGGGGCTCGCCGCCGGTCAGCCGCAATTCACGTACGCCGAGCATGTCGACGCCGATCCGCACGATCCGGACGATTTCCTCCGCGGACATCACCGCCTGCTTGGACAACCACTCCAGGCCCTCGGCCGGCATGCAATAGGTGCAGCGCAGATTGCACTTGTCCGTCAGTGAGAGGCGCATGTCCGTGGCGCGGCGGCCGTAGCGATCCACCAGCCCGGCAGGCAGGCCCTCCGGGCGCCCGGACAGTGAGGTTGCAGGAGGCATCCCCGCTCCGGGACTGCCTGCCGCGCGGGGCTGGGGCATACCCAGTTGAACTGTCATAGAGTCAGGCTACGCCACCTCGCGGCCCACGTCACAGCCGCATGACGGCACGAATCTTACGTGTTCGGGAAGGATGTCCTGCGGGGATCCGGAGCCCTGCCCGCGGCGCGGCCGCGAACCTATGCTTGAAGCGTGAACAACACCCAGCCGGCCCCGGACGCAACGGAACACCGACGCATCCTCCTCGTCGAAGACGAGCCGACCATCGCCGGAGTGGTTCGCGACTACCTCGTCCAGGCGGGATTCCAGGTGGTCCTCGCCGCCGATGGGTTCACGGCCCTGGGCCTCGCAGCCGAACGCCGCCCGGACCTGGTGCTGCTGGACCGGATGCTGCCGGGCCTGGACGGCGTGGAAGTCTGCCGGCGGCTCCGTGCGGCACACAGTGTCCCGGTCATCATGCTCACGGCGCTGGGGACGGAGGATGACCGCATCCTTGGCCTGGAAGCCGGCGCGGACGACTACGTCACCAAGCCGTTCTCGCCCCGTGAGCTCGTGCTGCGGGTCCGCTCGGTCCTGCGCCGGAGCATTCCCGAATTCAGCCCGGAGCCCTCCGTCGAAGTGGGCGGCTTCGACCTCAGCCCGGCTGCGCGCACGGTTTCCCGCCATGGCAGGCCCTTGGCGCTGACGGCCCGGGAGTTCGATCTGCTGGCCTTCATGCTCCGCCGTCCCCGGCAGGTCTTCAGCCGAGAGGAACTCATGAAGGCCGTCTGGGGCTGGGACTACGGGGACCTGTCCACGGTGACGGTCCACGTGCGGAGGCTGCGGGAGAAGATCGAGGACGACCCCACCCGCCCCTCCGTGCTGAAAACGGTGTGGGGCGTGGGCTACCGGCTGGACCCCAGCGACGAGGAAGAGTCCGCCCGTGCAGACCTCTGAGCTCCTGATCATCATCGGCTGGGCCGTGGCATGGGGAGCCGTGATCGGGGCCGCCTCATTGCTCATCCTGAAATCGCTGCGCAGGGCATCCTTCGCGGTCCAGATCTGCGTGGTGGTGCTCGCCGCCGTGGCGGTCCTGACGGCCGGAATGGTCAGCGCCTTCAACGCCATGTTCATCTCGGCACGGGACCTCGAGGTCATGTGGTACGTCCTGGCCGTAGCCTCGGCGGTTGCCGTTTCGATCGCCCTCGTGCTGGGATCAAGGGTCTCCCGGAACGCCAAGGCGCTGGCCGACGCCGCCCGGAGCATCGGCCGCGGGGAGAGCCCCGGGATCCAATCCCCGGTGATGAGCCACGAACTTGCCGCCCTCGCCGCCGAGCTCGAATCCAGCAGCCGAATGCTGGAGGCATCCCGGCAGCGTGAGGCCGCCGTCGAGAACGCCCGCCGCGAGCTGGTCAGCTGGATTTCCCACGACCTGCGGACGCCGCTGGCGAGCATGCGGGCCATGACCGAGGCCCTGGAGGACGGCATGGCGGCGGACGTTCCCGCCTATTACCGCAAGATCATCGCCCAGACCGACGTCATGGCCGGCATGGTCAACGACCTCCTGGAGCTGTCGAAAATCCACGCCGGAACCATGCGGCTCAAGGCCGAGCCGTTGGACCTGTACGACCTCGCCAGCGACGCCATTGCCGATCTCGCCGCGCTGGCGCAGCAGCACGGCATAACGCTCGACGGCGGCGGCCGGCGGGAGAGCCTGGCCCTGGCCGACGGCCCGTCGATGGGGCGCGCCATCCGGAATGTGGTGCTTAACGCGATCGTCCACAGCGCCCCAGGTTCCCGCGTCACCGTGGAAGTCGGCCGGCAGGGGGACCGGGCCGTGGTCGCGGTCACCGACGGCTGCGGCGGGATCCCCGAGGAAGACCTGCCGCATGTGTTCGAGACCGGCTGGCAGAAGGATCCGGCCCGGAAGCGGCCCGGCCGTTGGGCCGCCGGGGACGACGGTGCTGTGGGGGACGGCGCTGTGGTGGATGGTGTTGTGGTGGACGGTGCTGTGGGGGACGGTGCCGCGATAGGCGGCGACCTGGTGCCCGGGCCGGCTGAGCCGGCAGGCGCCATGCGCTACAGCGGCGCCGGGCTTGGCCTGAGCATTGTCGCCGGAATAGTCAGTGCCCATCAGGGCACCGTCACCGTGGAAAACGTCGACGGCGGATGCCGGTTCTCGCTGCTGCTCCCGGGCCAGGGATCTGCCGGCCAAGAGTCAGCTGCGGCCGCACCAGCTGCCGGCGTGGCACCTGCACCGAGAGCCGCTACTGAGGGAGCAAAGGACGGGAGTCCGCGCGACGCGGCGGACGAACAACTCCGGGCGGGACGGGCACAGTGAGCAGCGGCGTTGGCTTTGACGGGCAGGGGCAGGAAATGGACGGAACAGTCGCCGGCAGGGAACAGCAACAAGGGGGAACGCAGGGGCAGCCAGGACCGACCGGGCAACCGCAAGCCCAACAGCCGCGCACCCGGGACCGGCGGGCGCGGGACCTGTGGGCCGCCGGGGCCGGACTGGTGGCCGTGGGGACCGCGGTGGTGCTCGGTGAGCTCGCGGCCAGCCTGGTGAGCCCCACGGTTTCTCCCGTGACGGCCGTGGGAGGTGCCGTAATCGATACCGTCCCGCCGGGCGTCAAAGAGTGGGTTATCTCCGTGTTCGGCACGGCGGACAAGGTGGCACTCCTGGTCGGCATGTCGCTGGTCATCGCCGCACTCGCGGCCCTGTCCGGCGTCCTTGAAGTGCGGCGCCGTTTCGCCGGAGTGATTCTCATCGCGGTGTTCGGCGCGGTGGGCCTCGTGGCCGTGGTGAGCCGGGCCGACCTGACCGCCAACGCCATCCCCGTCCCGGTGCTCGTGGCACTGGTGGGAATCGCACTGTTGCGGTGGCTCATCCGGAAACTGTTGGAGTGGAAACCCGACGGGGACGGAACCCCGGCGGCGGAGCCGGCCTCATTGGAAACCCCAGCCGCCTCGCAGCATGAGGACGCTGCAGCCAATGACGCCGGGCCCGCGCGGCGCCGTTTCCTGCTGGCCCTTGGCGGGACCGCCGGGGTTGCCGCCGTCGCCGGTGTGCTCGCCTCCACCCTCAGGGGAGCGGCCGCCGTCGTCAGTGATGTGCGCAGCAAGCTGGTCCTCCCGGGACCCGCCGCTCCCGCGCCGCCCGTACCGGCGGGAGCCGAGATCAGGCTCCGCGGCCTGAGCCCGCTCGTGACGCCGAACAGGGAGTTCTACAGGATCGACACTGCCCTGCGCGTCCCGCTGGTTGACCCGGAGGCATGGACCCTGAAGGTCACGGGCCTGGTGGAACGCGAAGTCGAGCTCGACTTCGCCACTCTCCTGGCCAAACCTATGACGGAACGCCACGTGACCATCGCCTGCGTCTCCAACCAGGTGGGCGGGGACCTGATCGGCAACGCCCGCTGGCTCGGCTGGCCCGTGCGCGAACTGCTTGCCATGGCCGGCCCCAAGGCCGGGGCGGACATGGTGCTCTCCCGCAGCACGGACGGCTGGACAGCCGGGACTCCGCTCGAGGCCCTCACGGACAGCCGCGACGCCCTGCTGGTGGTGGGAATGAACGGTGAACCGCTCCCGCTGGAACATGGATTCCCCGTCCGGCTGATCGTGCCCGGGCTGTACGGCTACGTCTCGGCCACGAAATGGGTCACCGAGCTGAAAGTGACCCGTTACGCTGACGACGTTGCCTACTGGACGCCCCGCGGCTGGAGCGCGCGCGGGCCCATCAAGACCTCGTCCCGGATTGACGTGCCGCGAGACGGGACCAGCGTGACGGCCGGGACGGTGGTGTTCGGGGGAGTCGCGTGGGCCCAGCACACGGGCATTGGGAAGGTGGAGCTGCGGGTCAACCGCGGCGACTGGCGCCAGGCCGAGCTGGCCCCGGGAATCTCCAAGGACACGTGGTACCAGTGGAAGCTGGGTCTGCCGCTGACGCCGGGACAATACGAGATCCAGGTCCGGGCCACCACCCTCGACGGCGTACCGCAAGTCGAGGAGTCGGCCCCCGTCGCGCCGAGCGGAGCCACCGGCTACCACACGGTTAGAGTGGATGTGAAGTCCTAGCGAGCCGAGTAAAGGTCAGGAAACGCATGCACCGCACCGAGACAAGGCACGTCAGCGTTCAAGCGCACCGGGACAAGGTGCGCGCACTGCTCGCCCCGCTCCGCACCGAGGAACGGGTGGAACGGCTCCCGCTGCTCGAGGCCTTGGGCCGGGGACTTGCCGCCGACATCCTGGCGCCGCTGGATCTTCCCCCCTTTGCCAACTCGCAGATGGACGGCTTCGCGATCCGCAGCGCCGACGTGCCCCACGGCGGCACCGAACTGCGCGTCGTCGCGCCCGTCCCGGCCGGTGCCGCACCGGCAGAACTGGCCGCCGGCACGGCCGCCCCAATCATGACCGGCGCGATGATGCCGGCCGGGGCCGACGCCGTCGTACCCATTGAGCAGGCCGTGCCCGATTCCTTCCCCGCGCCCGGGGAGCCCGCCACGGTCCACCTGCCCGCCGCGGCTGCCGGAACGTTTGTGCGCGGTGCCGGCAGCGACATCCGCTCCGGTGAGCTCGCCCTCGGGGCGGGGACCTTCCTTGGCCCCGGCCAGCTGGGACTGCTGGCGGCACTGGGCTACACGGATGTGCCCGTCCGTCCCTTCCTGCGGGTTCTCCTGGTCACCACCGGCGACGAAGTCGTGGAACCGGGCAATCCGCTGGGACCGGGCAAGATCTTTGACTCCAACGGCACCCTGCTCGAGTCCTCCATGCGCCAAGCCGGGCTTCAGGTCACACGGACCGGGGTTTCCACGGACCGACCGGATGAGCTCGCCGCGTTGCTGCGCCGGCATGTGCCCGCCGTGGACCTGATCGTCACAACAGGCGGCGTCAGCAAAGGTGCCTATGAGGTGGTCCGGCAGGCGATGGCCGGACACGACGTCGAGTTCGGCGCCGTGGCGATGCAGCCCGGCGGTCCGCAGGGGATCGGCACTTTCGACGGTGTCCCCGTGCTGGGGTTCCCCGGTAATCCGGTGAGCTGCCTCGTGTCCTTTGAAATGTTCCTGCGCCCGGTTCTCACGGAGCTTTTCGGCGCTCCGGCGCTCCGGCCCGCGGTCCGCGCGCGCCTCGCCGAACCGCTGACCTCCCCGCCGGGCAAGCACCAGGTCCGGCGCGGCACACTGGCCCCGGACGGCACCGTCCGGTTGGAGGGCGGTGCGGGCTCACACCTGGTCCACGCCCTGGCCCGTTCCAATGCCCTGGTCCATGTTCCCGAGGGGACAGCGGCGCTCGCAGCGGGCGACGAAGTGGAAGTATGGATCCTGTGAATGAAGCAGAAAACCCTGAAGCGGATGCCGCACCAGCGGACCACCCCACGTCGGATATCACCCGCCTGACCCACCTCCGCCACGACGGCACTGCCCAGATGGTGGATGTGTCCAACAAGGCAGAGTCCACGCGGGAGGCCACGGCCACCGCGACTGTCCGCAGCACGGCCGAGGTCCTTGCCCTCCTCGGCGGCGGCGAGCTCCCGAAGGGCGACGCCCTGGCCGTTGCCCGCATCGCCGGGATTATGGCGGCCAAGAAGACGCCGGACCTGATCCCGCTGTGCCACCCGCTGCCCATCGCCAAGGTCACCGTTGACTTTGAGCTCGACACCGACTCCGTGACGGTGTTTGCCACGGTCAAGACCCGCGGCGTCACCGGGGTCGAGATGGAAGCGCTGACCGCGGCGTCGGTCGCGGCACTGAGCGTGTACGACATGATCAAGGCCGTGGACAAGCACGCGGTCCTGACCGATATCAAAGTGCTCGCCAAAAGCGGCGGCAAGAGCGGGGACTGGACCCTATGAACATGCCCGAACCGCACCGCCACGGCGAAGCCACCGGCCGGAAGGCCGGCGTCGTGATCGCCTCCACCCGGGCGGCCGCCGGTGTCTATGAGGACCTCACGGGTCCTGTGATCATCGATTGGCTTACCGAACACGGCTTTGAGCCGTTTCCTGCCATGGTGGTGCCTGACGGGGCGCCGGTGGGGGCCGCGCTCCGCGCCCTGCTGAGCCAGCAGCCGGCCGTCATCATCACCAGCGGCGGCACAGGACTGAGCCCCACTGACGCAACACCTGAGCAGACCCTGCCCCTGCTGGACCGGGAAATCCCCGGCATCATGGAAGGCATCCGCAGCGCCGGGGCGGCCAAGACGCCGATGGCCATGCTCAGCCGGGGCCACGCGGGCGCGGCCGGACAGACGTTCATCGTGAACCTCCCCGGATCGCCGAAGGGCGTGATGGACGGCCTGGGCGTGCTCGATCCCATTCTTGGACATCTTTGCGACCAGCTGGAAGGCAGTCATGGGCACTGAAACTGGATTTGAAATCGTGCACGCCGTGCTGAGTGCCGAGCCGATTTCCGTGGAGCAGGCCATCGCGGCGGTCGAGTCGGACACCGCAGGGGCGGTGGTCAGCTTCAGCGGCGTCGTCCGCAACCACGACGGCGGCAAGCAGGTTTCCCGGCTCAGCTACAGCGCCCACCCGACGGCGCACCAAGTGATGGCTGACGTCGTCGCCGCGCTCGTGGCGGAGCACTCGGTCCCGGCCGGCAACCAGGCGCTCGACGGATCCCCGGCTGCCGGTGCCGCCGGCGCCGACGAACGGCGGCACCAGCCGGTGCGGATCTGGGCGGCCCACAGGATCGGCATGCTGGAGATCGGCGATCCGGCCCTGGTCTGCGCCGTCTCCGCAGCCCACCGCGGCCAGGCCTTCGAGGTCTGTGCCGAACTCGTGGACCGGATCAAGGCCCAAGTGCCGATCTGGAAAGAACAGTTTTTCGCCGACGGCACGGTGGAATGGGTCGGCGCGGGGGAGTAAGCGCGCGGTGGGGGTTCCCGCTCAGCCGAGGGTGGTGACCGGCAGCAAGTTAGCTCGCAATCAGGAGGAAAGGACCCTGCGCCGGGCCTCGGCCCGGCCCACCCCCAGTTCATTGAGGAGCGCAGCCGCAGGGTCATGTTCGTCGCGGTCCAGCAGCGACAGCAGAAGATTCGCGGTGGTGATCTGTCGTGACTTCTGGTCAATGGTGTACCGAAGCATGCCTTCCATCACGGACCGGGCACCGGAGCTGAAGGGCGGCTTTTTTCCCCGGCCGGGCATAGTGACGGGTTCAAAGCCTTGGGCATCTATTCCGATTGACGCGAGTGCCGTGCGGTCAAGCGCCGCTGCAGCTGCCCTTGCCTGATCGAGTGTGACCCCAAGAATGCCGGCCGGACCGGGATCGTGAAGCGCCCCCAGCAGCAGATGATCAGTGCCCAGCCGCTTGTCGCCGCTGTAGCGGGCCTCTTCCATGGCAAAGCCAACGATCTTTCGGGTGTCGCCGGCAAATCGTTCGAACATCGTTGATCTCACTCTCGGTATTTTGCGTGGACGGACTGCCGCGAGACGCCCAGCGCGTCCCCGATCTGCTCCCAGGTCCAACCCTGTTCTCGAGCAGCTCTTACCTGCGCTGCCTCGACCTGTTCTGCCAGGCGATGAAGGGCGCCGACCGCCCGTAGACCCACGGCGGGGTCAAGTGAATGAATATGCGCGGACAGGTCGTCAGTCTCCATGCCTGTCAGTTTAGATTGACACGTCGGGCACGTCAATCCAGCCTGACAAGTGTGGGGATGGTGTGAACCGTCAGGTCGGCGGGCTTGTAACCCAAGGCCGCCGGTTCCGGAACGCAGCGGCCCCGGCGGTAGGGTTGATGGCATGACCGAACAACTCTCAGTCGCCGTGCTGGGCGCCAACGGGCGCATGGGTGCAGAGGCCGTGAAGGCCATCGAGGCCGCCGCGGACCTGACCCTCGTCGCGGCCCTTGGCCGCAACGACTCCCTCGACACGCTTGTCAGCTCCGGCGCACAGATCGTGGTGGACCTGACTGTCCCCAATAGCACCGAGGCGAACGTCCGGTTCGCCGTCGAACACGGCATGCACGCCGTGGTGGGCACCACCGGCTGGGATGCCGACCGGCTCGCGGGGCTGGAGGAGCTCCTCGCCGCCCGGCCCGGCGTCGGCGTGCTCATCGCCCCCAACTTCGCCCTCGGCTCGGTCCTGGCCTCCGCCTTCGCCGCCAAGGCTTCCAAGTACTTCGAGTCCGTTGAAATCATTGAACTGCACCACCCTGACAAGGTGGATGCCCCCTCCGGCACGGCTGTGCGCACGGCGCAGCTGATCTCGGCCGAGCGCGCGGCCGCTGGCGTGCCTTCCAGCCCGGACGCCACCGCCACGGAGCTCGATGGCGCCCGCGGCAGCGACGTCGACGGTGTCCGCGTCCACAGTGTCCGGCTCAGCGGCCTGGTCGCGCATCAGGAGGTCCTGATGGGCGGGCCGGGGGAGCAGCTGACCATCCGCCACGACTCCTTCGACCGCGCCTCCTTCATGCCCGGAGTGCTGCTGGGGATCCGCAACGTCGCCGCACACCCCGGTCTCACGGTGGGACTCGACGGCTACCTGGACCTGGGACACTGAGTCCGATGTCCGCCGCCTTGACAGCCCTGAAAGCCAACCGCACCAAGATCTGGGTGGGGGCCGTCACCCTGCTGCTTGTGTTCTACCTGGTGGTGTCACTTCAGCGTTCCGTGCTCCTGATGTCGGACCCCAGCCTCGTAGCGAAGGCGATCGGCGTCGCTTACCTGGTGCTGCCGGTCATCGGCGCCTGGGCACTGATCCGG
This sequence comes from Arthrobacter sp. Bi26, assembly GCF_918697925.1. Lineage (GTDB taxonomy): Bacteria > Actinomycetota > Actinomycetes > Actinomycetales > Micrococcaceae > Arthrobacter. The sequence goes on along the minus strand of NZ_CAKKMF010000015.1, from coordinate 43,295 downwards.
GAGCTGCTGTTTGGCGCCCGCACCGAGAGGTTGGCGAAGATCCTCGAAGCCGAGGGTGGCCTGCCGGAGGACACTCTGCCCCGCACGCCCGCCGGCCGGATCATCCGCGAAGCCGCCGACCTCGAATTTGAGAAGTACCGCGCCGAGGCCGAAGCCGCCCCCGAGGACTGGCGTTCCTGGTTCCGGCTCAGCTGTGCCTACGATGCCGCCGGAGACCGCAAGCGGGCCCGCGCTTCGATGCGCGACGCCGTACGGATGTTCCGCGCCGGAGTGCAGAAGCCCTAGCCGAATTTAGCGCAAGCGCGTCGGCTGGCGGGCCAGGGCCGGCCGGTAGCTGCCCACCTGGTTGGCCGCATGGGTCACCCACTCCAGCGGCCCGCGCCACGCCAGTGACGCGAAGACCGCGCCAGTCACCAGCACCCCCACGGCCTGCGCCCAGTACACACCCTCCACGGTCCAGCCGGGCAGCAGCGGCTGATCGTGCAGGGCCGCCATGATGCACAGATGAGCTGTGTAGAGGCTCAACGTCATGGCCCCGGCTCCGCGCAGCGGGAGCAGCAGATCGAGTTCCAGCCAGTTGCCCAGCCGGCCCAGCAGAAGACACACGCCGATCACGGCGGCAGCTGTCCCCGAGGTGTGCAACAAATCCAGTGTGGTGCCGGCGTGCGGTGCACTGGTGGCCAGCCACCACGCTGAGCCTGACTGTTCGACGCCGGCAAGGTTGACCTGCAGCAGGCTCTCCAGCGGGTAGGCGGGATCGCCAATCTGCGCCTCGAGCGCCTGCCTGCCGCCCCAGTCCTCCATCATGACTATCCCCAGCCACTTGGAAATGACGGCCACCGCGGTTCCGGCGGCCAGCAGCAGGAACGGCACGGCTGCTTTGGACAGCGCCATCCGGCCGATCACCAGCCCCACGAGGAGATAGGCGATCCACTGCAGGACAGGGTAGTAGCCCGTGAGGAAGAGGTCGCCAAGCAGTCTTGCCGGTGTGGGCAGGTCCTCCCAGCTGGGGTTATGCCCCAGCCGCAGGGGCGGATCGGCGGACAGCAGCCAGGGCCGCAGCAGGTAGGCCAGGACAGGGGGTGCCAGGATCCAGAGGGCCGCGAGTGCGATCAGGCGTCTCACCCCGAGCCCGATGAAGGGCAGTACGCACACGAACAGGAGGGCATAGTGCACCAAAATTATGGCGATGTTGACTTCCAGCCCGCCCAGGGAGAGCCCGACGGCGCCGATCACGAGCGCCCGTAGGGCGATGCCCCGGCGGGCCGCCCAAAGCTCGGGGCCCTGGAGCGGCTGCTGCTTCCCGGTGGACAAGGCGAGGCCGACTCCGGCCAGCACCGCGAACAGTGCGGCTGCCCGTCCGGAAAACGCAAGCCCGATCCAGGTGGGCGTGAGCTGCGGGTCCGACTCAAAGGTCGCCAGCACGTGCGTGGCCATCATGGCCAGCAACGCCAGCCCGCGTGCGGCGTCAATGCCGGCCAGCCGGGCGCCGGAGGAGGGGCCCTTGACTGTCCGGGAAGCAGTGGTCGTTCCGCGCGCGGTCATCATCTGATCGTCTCATGTTCGGCCGGACCACAGCTCCAGCCCTTCTACGAAAGGGTCTTGTATTCGAATATATGTTCGAATACGATGGGCGCATGAACAACGCCTCAGAGTCTGCCTTCCTGAACCCGGAATTTGGGGACCGAGAATTCACAGGCCCAGATTTCCTAGGCCGGGAAGTTACAGGCCGACAATTTCCGGGCCCCGGCCCTTCGGGCCCTCGCCCGTCAGGCCCTGATCGGGCCAGCACCCCGCCCGGCGGACGGACCTGCGGTGGTGAGTCGGGGGCCGGTGTCCTCAAAGCTATGAGCCCCGGCGTCGTGGACTTCCTCTTCCGGCGCTTGGTCGCCGGCGAGCCGGCCGAGGACGTTCAGTGGGGCAGGGAAGGCACGGCGTTGGCTGTGCAACCGCCGGGAGCGGAGCTTGCCCGCCGGCTGGCCGAGACCGACATCGACGCCCTCACTCCAACAGAGTTGTTCCACTACGTGCGGGCGGCCCAGCGCCTTGCCGCTTGGGCGGAGGAACTTCGGGAAACCGCCGTCGGGCGTTACTGCTCGGCATCATCGGCACCCTCCGGCGGCGCCGCCGCGTCCACCTTACTGCCATCCAGGCCGCCTGTATGACCTGCCGTCCTGGCCGCCGGCGGGACCTGAGGGGCAAGGGCTGATCATCGAAAGAGGAGGTGCTTAGGATGGCAGGGTGACCACTGGCTCGATTACTGCGCTGACGCTGTCCGCCGTCCAATACGAGGCCCTGGAGGGCGGCATTGCCGCCAACGTGCCCGAACACATCCGGCTGATCGAAGACGCCGAGTCGCACGGAGCCCGGCTGGTAATCTTTCCCGAGCTCTCACTGACGGGTTACCGGCTGGACCTGCTGGAGGGGCCGGGGGAGTGGCTGAGTGCTGCAGACGGGAGGCTGGACGGCATCCGGGAAATCTGCCGGCGCACCGGAATAACCGCCGTGGTCGGAGCCGCGTTCCAGGAGGAGGACGGCACGCCGCGGTTGGCTTCCCTCGCAGTCCACCCTGGAGGCACCATCGAGACCAGTTTTAAGACGCACCTGCACGGTCCGGAGCAAGGTCTCTTCGTGGCCGGCAGCCACCCCGCCGTCCTTGAGATCGACGGCTGGAAGGTCGCCTTGGCAATCTGTTTCGACGCCGACCGCCCCGGCCACGCGGAATGGGCCGCGGAAGCCGGTGCGGACATCTATGCCGTCTCGGCTCTCTATACTGCCGGAGAAGACCACAGGCTGGGGCTGCACCTTGGCGCCCGCGCCATGGACAACCGGATGTTCTCCGTCCTGGCGAACCTGGCAGGCGCCACGCCGCTCGGAGCCTCCTGCGGTCTGAGCGGCTTTTGGGGCCCTGACGGGCTTCCGTTCCGGCAGGCGGCCGGCACCGGCACCGAGGTGTTGACCGCGAGCCTCCAGTACAGCGTCCTGGCGCGGTTTCGGCGGCACTGACTCCGGCCGGAGGGCCTAAACGTGACGTGTGGGCCGGCGACTTTGACGTTCGTCACACCATCGCCATTGTCCTAACATGCCGCGGACAAGGTAACGTTTTTCATATGGCTGACTCTGATATTCGCTCTTACACGTTCGGGACCCTCGTGACTGCCATGGTCACGCCATTCACAACGGACGGTGAGGTCGACTACCGGCAGTCGGCGGAACTGGCGAGCAAGCTCGTCGACGACGGCAATGATGCCCTCGTTATCTCCGGCACCACGGGGGAGACCTCCACGCTGGAAGACGACGAAAAAGAGAAGCTCTTCCGCGTCATCGTCGAGGCCGTCGGCGACCGCGCCAAAGTCATCGCCGGAACTGGAACCAACCACACCTCGCACTCGATCGAGATGGCCAAGCGCGCCGCCAAGGCCGGAGCACACGGCCAGCTGATCGTCACGCCGTATTACAACAAGCCAAGCCAGGCCGGCATTCAGGCGCACGTCGAGGCCGTGGCCGACGCCGCCGACCTCCCCGTCATGGTCTACGACATCCCCGGCCGCGCCGGCGTGCCCATCCTGCCCGAGACCATGATCCGGCTCGCCGACCACCCCAAGATCGTTGCCCTCAAAGATGCGAAGGCAGATTTCGCCGCGGTCACGCGCGTTCTGGCCAACACCGATCTTGATGTCTACTCCGGCGATGACGGCCTCACGCTGCCGTGGATGGCCGCCGGCGCCGTCGGGCTGGTCAGCGTCTCCGCGCACGTCGCGACGCGGCAATTCCGTGCACTGATCGATGCCGCACTTGCAGGCGATTTTGCTACCGCCCGCACCATACATTTCGAACTGGACCCCGTGGTCCGCGCAGTGATGACCCACATTCAGGGTGCTGTCGCTGCCAAGCAGGTTCTTAAGTGGCAGGGAGTCCTGCCCAACTCGGTTGTCCGTTTGCCCCTCGTGGAGCCGGGCGAGGCCGAGATCGCAACCATCCGCGAGGATTTGGCGGAAGCGGGCATGGTCTTTTCCTGATCCGGAGCCACTCCTGATCGTTAAGAACCAGCCCGGCCTCCGCCTGGAAAGTAGTGCACTATGACCCAAACCGCCCTTCCCGGCCTGACCACGCCGCCCCGCCTCCCGAAGAACACCCTGCGGATCGTTCCGCTCGGCGGACTCGGGGAAATCGGTCGCAACATGACCGTCTTCGAGATCGATGGCAAGCTCCTCATCGTTGACTGCGGCGTACTCTTCCCCGAGGAGACCCAGCCCGGCGTCGACCTGATCCTGCCGGATTTCTCCTACATCGAGAACCGTCTCCAGGACATCGTCGCCGTCGTCCTGACCCACGGTCACGAAGACCACATCGGCGCCGTCCCCTACCTCCTGCGCCTGCGCGCCGACATTCCCATTGTCGGTTCACAGCTCACTTTGGCCCTCATCGAGGCCAAGCTGCAGGAACACCGGATCAAGCCCAACACGAAGATTGTCGTCGAGGGCCAGGTCGAGAAGTACGGGCCCTTCGAATGCGAGTTCGTCGCCGTCAACCACTCCATCCCGGACGCCCTGGCCGTGTTCCTGCGCACCTCGGGCGGCACCGTCCTGCACACCGGTGACTTCAAGATGGACCAGCTGCCGCTGGATGGCCGCATCACCGACCTCCGGCACTTCGCCAAGCTGGGCGAAGAGGGCGTGGACCTGTTCATGTCGGATTCGACCAACGCCGACGTCCCGGGCTTCACCACCGCCGAGAAGGAAATCGGACCCACCCTGGACCGGCTGTTCGGGCAGGCCTCCAAGCGCATCATCGTCGCCTCCTTCTCCTCCCATGTGCACCGCGTCCAGCAGGTCCTCGACGCCGCCGCCAACCACAACCGCAAGGTTGCTTTTGTGGGCCGCTCCATGGTCCGGAACATGGCCATCGCCGCGAAACTGGGCTACCTGGAGGTGCCGGCCGGAATCCTGGTCGACATCAAGAACATCGACAACCTGCCGGACAACCGGGTCGTGCTGATGTCCACCGGCTCCCAGGGTGAGCCGATGGCGGCCCTGTCCCGCATGGCCAACGGCGACCACCGCGTCGTCGTCGGCGAGGGCGACACCGTCATCCTTGCCTCGAGCCTGATTCCGGGCAACGAAAACGCCGTGTTCCGCATCATCAACGGCCTGCTGAAGCTCGGCGCCGACGTCATCCACAAGGGCAACGCCAAGGTGCACGTCTCCGGCCACGCCGCCGCCGGCGAGCTGCTGTACTGCTACAACATCCTTGAGCCGCTCAACGCCATGCCGGTGCACGGCGAAACCCGCCACCTCATCGCCAACGGCAAGATCGCCCTCGAATCCGGCGTGCCGGAGGAAAGCATCCTGCTCGCGGACAACGGCACCGTGATCGACCTTCGCGATCACCAGGCCGACATCGTGGGCCAGGTCGAGGTCGGATTCGTCTACGTCGACGGCTCCAGCGTCGGCGAAGTCACGGAAGCGGACCTCAAGGACCGCCAGACTCTGGGCGACGAGGGTTTCATCTCCATCATCACCGTCATCCACCGTGCCACCGGCAAGGTGGTGTCCGGGCCGGAGATCCACGCCCGCGGCGTGGCGGAGGACGACTCCGTCTTCGACGAGATCATCCCCAAGATCAACGAGGCCCTCGAAGAGGCCGTACTGAACCGCACGGACCACACGACGCACCAGCTGCAGCAGGTCGTCCGCCGGGTCGTAGGCACGTGGGTCAACCGCAAGCTGCGCCGCAAGCCCATGATCATCCCGGTGGTCCTTGAGGCGTAAGCCTCAGTTGGTTCACCGGGCGTAGATCCTTCACACCTACCGGGCGCATGCCTGGTGAACGGCCTTCCCGGCCAACCCGCAGCGTGAGCGCCGCGGGAGGCCGGGGAGGCCGTTTTTCCGTTGCGGCCGGCGGCAACATGATCCAGGATGCCCCGGAAATTCGGGGTTTTCGGCCCGGCATCCGGTACCGTGGCGGGTATGGCGACTCGTACTTCTTCCGCGCCTAGAGGAAACTCAAGCGGCAAATCAGGCAGTTCTCCCGGCCGGGGGTCCAGTCCCGCCGCATCCAAATCCGCCCGGCCGCGGGGCACCGCAGGTAGAACCGCAGCCACCGCGCGGACCCGGCAGTTGGCCGTAGTAGAGCCGCACCAGCCCTGGGTTGTCCGGGTGTTGGCCGGTGCATGGCTGGGCATCGCCCACGTGATCGGCGCCGGCATCAGGCGCGTCGGCCACGACGTCAGCGACCTCGCTCCCGAGGACCGCCGCGACGGTGCCGCCCTGTTCAACCTGGCCTTGGGAGTCTTCGTTGCCACCTTCGCGTGGTGGGGGTTCCAGGGCTGGTTGCCCGATGCCATCTTTGCGATCGTCAACGGCACTTTCGGCTGGATGTCCCTGCTGCTGCCGCTCATGCTGTTCGTGTGCGCCTTCCGCCTGTTCCGCCAGCCCGACGACGGCCGCGGCAACAACAGGATCGGCATCGGCTTCCTCATCATGACGTTCGCCGGATCCGGCCTGGCCCACATCATCGGCGGCCAGCCGACGGTCGCCGACGGCTTCGACGGCTTGCGCAGGGCCGGCGGCATGCTCGGTTACCTCGCCGCCGCCCCGCTCGCTGCCCTGCACACCGCAGTCCCGGTCGCGGTGTATGGCCTGCTGGCCTTCACTTCGCTGCTGATCGTCACCGCGACCCCCTTCGGCGCCATCCCCGGCCGCCTGCGGGACGCCTACGAGCACCTGATGGGCATCGACCTGCAGGACGACGACGCCGGCGACCGCCACGACCGCAGCTACCTGTACGAGAACGACGCCCCGGCACCGGCCAAGAAGAAGCGCAAGCGCCTCTTCGGCAAGGACCACGACGACGAGTCCGGCCTGGAAGGCTACGTCGGCGACGAAGCGTTCGAGCGGGCGGTCATCGCAGATGAGGAAGCAGCCGGCGAGGCGCCTTCTGCCAAGGGGGCGAAGGGCGCCAAGGCGGGCGCCGGTGTCGCGCCCGGTGTGCGCCGTCCCACCCAGGCCGAGATCGCCGTCGAAAAGATCAAGGCCGCCCAGGGCCTCGGCACCGCAGGGTCCATTGGCGAGAACGCCACCGAGGCCATCCCCCTGGTCACTCCGGGGATGGTGGCCGCAGGATCGCTCAATCCCACCGCCGCCGCGGCCGCCGCGAAGGTCCCCTCCAACCCGGTGGCGCCGGCACCGCTGCCCACCCCGATTCCGCAGCGCACCGAACAGCTCTCCCTGGCCGGCGACGTCACCTACACCCTGCCGGCGTCGGACGTGCTCACGCCCGGTTCCATCCCCAAGGAACGCACCGAGGCCAACGACGCGATTGTCGCCTCGCTCACCGAGACCCTCAACCAGTTCAACGTGGAAGCCCAGGTCACCGGCTTCAGCCGCGGCCCGACCGTGACCCGCTACGAAATCGAACTGTCCCCGGGCACCAAGGTGGAGCGGGTCACCGCCCTGTCCAAGAACATCTCCTATGCGGTCGCCAGCTCGGATGTGCGCATCCTCAGCCCCATCCCGGGCAAGTCCGCCATCGGCATCGAAATCCCCAACACAGACCGCGAAACCGTGTCCCTGGGCGACGTGCTCCGCAGCCAGAACGCCCGCCGCACCGACCACCCCATGGTCATGGGCGTCGGCAAGGACGTCGAGGGCGGGTACGTCGTGGCCAACCTGGCCAAGATGCCGCACTTGCTCGTCGCAGGTGCCACCGGAGCCGGCAAGTCCTCGTTCGTGAACTCGATGATCACCTCGATCCTGATGCGGGCCACCCCGGACGAGGTCCGCATGGTCATGGTGGACCCGAAGCGCGTGGAACTTACGGCCTACGAAGGGGTCCCGCACCTCATCACGCCGATCATCACCAACCCGAAAAAGGCCGCCGAGGCCCTGCAGTGGGTGGTCCGGGAAATGGACGCCCGCTATGACGACCTCGCCAACTACGGCTTCAAGCACATTGACGACTTCAACAAGGCCGTCCGGGCCGGCAAGGTCCACCCGCCGGTCGATTCCAAGCGCGTCATCAAGCCGTACCCGTACCTGCTGGTGATCGTGGACGAACTCGCTGACCTCATGATGGTGGCCCCGCGCGACGTCGAGGACTCGATTGTCCGCATCACCCAGCTGGCCCGCGCGGCCGGCATCCACCTGGTCCTGGCCACCCAGCGCCCGTCAGTGGACGTCGTGACCGGCCTGATCAAGGCGAACGTGCCCTCCCGCATGGCCTTCGCGACCTCCTCCGTCACCGACTCCCGGGTGGTCCTGGACCAGCCGGGCGCCGAAAAACTCATCGGCCAGGGCGATGCCCTCTTCCTGCCGATGGGAGCCTCGAAGGCGATGCGCGTCCAGGGCGCCTGGGTCACCGAGTCCGAGATCCACAAGGTGGTCGAGCACGTCAAGGGCCAGCTCAAGGCCGTCTACCGCGACGACGTCGCTCCCGAGGCGCAGAAGAAGCAGATCGACGACGACATCGGGGACGACCTCGAGGTCCTGCTCCAGGCCACCGAGCTCGTGGTCACCACCCAGTTCGGTTCCACATCGATGCTGCAGCGCAAGCTCCGGGTCGGCTTCGCGAAGGCCGGGCGCCTCATGGACCTGCTCGAGTCCAGGGGAGTGGTGGGACCCTCCGAGGGTTCCAAGGCGCGCGACGTGCTGGTCAAGCCGGACGACCTCGCCGCCGTGCTGGCCGCGATGAAGGGCCAGGACGGCCCGGTGGCCGCTGACTCGCAGACCGCGGCCCTGAGCGATAACGCCAACGCGAACATCGGCCAGGGTGGCTACGCGGAGGACCTCGTGGCGGCTGACCTGGAGAACCGCACCCAGGCGATCGACTACCACGACGGCGCCGACGGCGGCTCCAATGACGAGGACGGTTCAGAGGACGCCTGGTCGCTCACCGGCCGGTAGGGTGCAGAGACGGTAGCCTAGGAAGGTGAATAGCGCCGAAGCCAACGCCGGATCCGCCTCGCGGATCTGGAACCTGCCGAATATCCTCACGATGCTGCGGATTGTGCTGGTGCCGGTCTTCGTCTGGTTCCTCATCCTCGACGCCCCGGGACTGCAGGCGCAGAACGGCGTCTGGCGCTGGGCCGCCGCCTTCGTTTTCGCCGTGGCCATCTACACGGACAAGCTCGACGGCGACATCGCCCGCTCCCGCGGCCTCGTCACCGACTTTGGCAAGATTGCCGACCCGATCGCCGACAAGCTCCTGATCGGCTCCGCGCTGGTCATGCTCTCGCTGCTCCAGGAACTGCCGTGGTGGGTCACCATCCTGATCCTGGTCCGGGAGTGGGGCATCACCGCGCTCCGGTTCTTCGTTATCCGCTACGGCGTCATTCCGGCCTCGCGCGGCGGGAAGCTTAAGACGGTGGTGCAGACAGTGGCCATCTTCCTGTACGTCCTTCCGCTGGCATCCATGGCCCCGTGGCTGAGCGTTGTGGCGTTCGTCGTGATGATGGCTGCACTGGCCATCACACTGTGGACCGGGGGCGAATACGTCATTGAGGCCCTCAAGCTGCGGGCCGCCGGCATCAGGGCAGAGAAAGAACGGGTAAGGGAAAACGAGCAATGAACTATCCGGAGCCCAGTCATCCCAACCTGCACCCGAACCTGCACCGCCTGGCGGAACAGGCCGTCACCGGCGCCCTCGGCCGCGGCATGACTGCCGCCACCGCCGAATCCCTCACCGCCGGGATGGTCACCGCCGTGCTGGCCGACACGCCCGGCGCCTCCGGGATGCTGCAGGGCGGTGTGGTGTCCTATGCCAACAAGGTCAAGGCCGACGTCCTGGGCGTCCCCGGCGAACTGCTCGACGCCGTCGGCTCCGTGGACGGCCAAGTCGCCGCGGCCATGGCCGACGGTGCGCGCCGCATCTGCGGCGCCGATATCGGTGTGTCCACCACGGGCGTGGCCGGGCCCGAACCGCACGACGGCAAAGCGGTGGGCACGGTCTTCATCGGCATCGCCACAGCGGGGGGATCGACGTCGTACCCCTATTCGTTTGAAGGCAGTCGCGCCGAGATCCGCGCACTCGCTTGCGGTGCCGCCCTGGAACGTCTGCTGGAGGCCCTATCTTCCGAAGGCTACCGGGCGTAAAGTTGCCGGGAACAAAAGTTGATTCCGAATAGTTGTTACATTGTGTCGCTTCCAAATAAGGGAGGCGCCTAGGATGAAGTCATCAGCAGAGTCCGCCCCCACCGGCGGACTCGACAGTACGAGGAGCAAGGCGATACAGATGGTAAAGCAGCCCGTATCCGTTAACGGCGTTGTCCGCTGGAAGGATGTGGGCCTCGCCGATCAGGCCAAGAGCGAACAGAAGGAGCGCAAGATGGTTGTACTTCGTCACGAAATCGGTGATGTCCTGCGCGATGTCCGCCAGCGCCAAGGCCGCACGCTCCGCGAAGTCTCGCACAGCGCCCGTGTTTCCCTGGGCTACCTGAGCGAAGTGGAACGCGGCCAGAAGGAAGCCTCCTCGGAGTTGCTGTCCTCGATCTGCTCGGCCCTCGATGTTCCGCTTTCGAGCATGCTCCGCGAAGTCAGCGACCGTGTTGCGGTCGCCGAGGGCGTCGCGGTTCCGGACACCGTCCCCCAGGAGTTCGCGCAGCGCTACGGCCGCGACCTCGACCGAGAGCTCAACTCCGACCTCAACGACGAGCTGGCGAAGGGCCTCCTTTCCGGAGCCCGCTAAACGCCAACTCACCCAAGACGCAAGAAAAGGACCTCCGGCTCAGGCCGGGGGTCCTTTGATGTGTTCGTCCCGGGGGAACCCGTCGCGTTCGTAGGTGGCATTGAGTTTCGCCATATACATGGCAAGGGCCTGCAGGTCCTCGGCCGGCCACTCTGCCAGACGTTCCCGAAACACCTCACGGCGGGCGTCCTGGACCTGGTGCATCCTTTCCTCGCCTTCAGGCGTCAGACGGATGGACTGCGCCCGGCCGTCCAGGGGGTCCGCCTCCTTCGACACCAGGCCGAGGCCCTCGAGGAAGGCGATCTGCCGGCTCACCGAAGGCTTGCCGACGCCGATGCAGGATGCGAGGTCAGTCAGCCTGATGGGGCCCTGCTTGCGGATCACGCTGAGCAGCCCGTAGGCGGCCGGTTCCATGTCCGGGTGGACCTGGCGCGAGAGCTGGTGGGAAATCGACCGGCCCCGGCGCCAGAGCAGACTCAGCTGGTTCTCGACGGCGTCCAGTGCGGCGTCCGTGCCGGCGTTTCCGGGAGAGGAATCTCCCGCGGACTCAGTTGGGTTGCTCATGGCAACCATTCTAGAGTCCTGGGCCGTGAGAGACTTTACCCGTGCGAATCAGTGACTTTTGGCGGCTTATGGACGACGAGTTCGGGGCCGGGTACTCCCGTGTCCTGAGCAGCTCGCTGGTCCTGGCTGGGGTCGGCGGACGCACAGCGGACCAGGCCCTCAGTGCCGGCGTTCCTCCCCGCCAGGTGTGGCTTGCCCTGTGCGACGTCCAGGACGTCCCGCCGGAGCGCCGCCTGGGCCGGGACGTCAAACCCCGCGACACCACCGGACCGCGCTGACGGCCGACACGCCGCTGGCGTGGGCCGACGCCTGACACGCCGCCCGCTTGTTCGAATATCTGTTCGGATAGCGATATGCTTTTTTTCAGAGCGTTTTCCACATAAGTGGGTGCCTCGACAACTTTGTCGGAGGGTGCCAGTAGCGTCAGTGATGACAGACGAAGGGCCCACAGGGCCACTCCACAGCGAGAAAGTATTAGAGGTGTGAATCATGGCCGCAGCCCCGGATCGCCAGAAGGCGCTCGACGCAGCGCTTGCCCAGATTGACAAGCAGTTCGGCAAAGGCTCGGTCATGCGCCTCGGCGATGAAGTCCGTGCGCCCATCGAAGTCATCCCGACCGGCTCCATCGCATTGGACGTCGCCCTGGGAATTGGCGGCCTGCCCCGCGGCCGCGTCGTGGAAATTTACGGTCCGGAATCGTCCGGTAAGACCACGGTTGCGTTGCACGCGGTAGCCAACGCCCAGCGCCAGGGTGGCATCGCCGCCTTCATCGACGCCGAACACGCCCTCGATCCGGAATACGCCGCGAAGCTGGGCGTCGACACCGACGCGCTTCTGGTCTCCCAGCCGGACACCGGCGAGCAGGCACTGGAAATCATGGACATGCTCATCGGTTCCGGTTCCCTTGATGTCATCGTCATTGACTCGGTGGCCGCCCTCGTTCCCCGCGCGGAAATCGAAGGCGACATGGGAGACAGCCACGTGGGCCTGCAGGCCCGCCTGATGAGCCAGGCCCTCCGGAAAATCACCGGCCGCCTGAGCCAGACGAAAACCACGGCCATCTTCATCAACCAGCTGCGCGAAAAGATCGGTGTCTTCTTCGGCTCCCCGGAAACCACCACCGGTGGTAAGGCGCTGAAGTTCTACGCCTCCATCCGCATCGACGTCCGCCGGATCCAGACCCTGAAAGAGGGCGCGGATTCAGTCGGTAACCGCACCAAGGCCAAAATCGTCAAGAACAAGATGGCCCCGCCCTTCAAGATCGCCGAGTTCGACATCATTTACGGCCAGGGCATTTCCCGCGAGGGCGGCATTATCGACATGGGCGTTGAGCACGGCCTGATCAAGAAGTCGGGCTCCTGGTTCACCTACGACGGCGACCAGCTGGGCCAGGGCATGGAGAACTCCCGCCGCTTCCTGCGCGACAACCCGGAGCTGGCGGCCGAACTCGAACGCCTGATCAAGGAAAAGCTCGGCGTCGGCGTGAAGGCCCCGGCCGAAACCGAAGAGTCGCCGAAGCTGAAGGCCGTTGACGGCTTCTAACGCAGGAGCGAACCGTGGGTCAGGGTTCCGTCAGAGGAACCCTGACCCGGACGGCGCTGCCGACCCGCATGCCGATTCCCACGGTTCCCGTGGGTTCCGCAGGTCGTCCGGCTCAAATGCACCGTCTGCGGAACTGGATCCGGACGCGGACCCCGCAGCGGTCGCTCGCGCCATCGTGCTGCGGCAGCTGACGAATTCGCCCAAGAGCCGGCTGCAGCTCTCGCGCAAGCTGGCCGAGCGCAACGTTCCCGAGGACGTCGCCGAGGCCGTGCTGGACCGCTTCGAGGAAGTACGGCTGGTTGACGACGCCGAGTTTGCCGACATGTGGGTCCGCAGCAGGTCCCAAACGCGCAAGCTCGCCAAGGGGGCCTTGCGGCGCGAACTGGCGGACAAGGGCATCGACCCGGAGATTGCCGCCGGCGCGCTGGATCAGCTCAGCGACGCCGACGAAGAATCGGCGGCCCGTGAGCTCGTGGAGCGCAAACTGCGGGGATTCACCGGCGGTGAGGACCGTGCGGAGCGCGACAAGATCACGCGCCGCCTCGCGTCGATGCTCGCCCGCAAGGGATACCAGCCTTCGCTTGCCTTCCGGATTGTGGGCGAGGTGCTCGACGCCGTTACCGCCCGTGCCAGGGGCGGGGATTAGGGCCACCGGTCCGGGGTCTGCGCAGGCCTGGCCACCGCCCCTTACCCGTTACCCTTAACAAGTGAGTTTTACCATTCCTTCCCCAGCGGCCAGCACGACTTCTCCAACAACGCCTCCGGCAGTGCCGCCAGCGGCGCCTGCGACATTCGATGCAGACCCGGCTGCCGCAACGGAAAGTTCCGGACCGGCCCAGCCCCGCACTTACCAGGTGCGCACCTTCGGCTGCCAGATGAACGTGCACGATTCCGAGCGGATGGCCGGCATGCTCGAAGCCGCAGGCTACGTTCCGTCCGCCGGCGAGCTGGCCGACGTCGTGGTCTTCAACACCTGCGCGGTCCGGGAGAATGCCGACAACAAGCTGTACGGCAACCTCGGCATCCTCGCCCCGGTCAAGGCAGCCAACCCGGGAATGCAGATCGCCGTCGGCGGATGTCTCGCCCAGAAGGACCGGGAGACCATCCTCAAGAAGGCGCCATGGGTGGACGCCGTGTTCGGGACCCACAACGTCGGTGCCCTGCCGGCGCTGCTGGACCGGGCCCGCCACAACAACGAGGCCCAGCTGGAGATCCTCGAATCGCTGGATGTCTTTCCCTCGACTCTCCCCACCAAGCGGGACTCCGTCTATTCGGGCTGGGTATCGATCTCCGTAGGCTGCAACAACACGTGCACCTTCTGCATCGTCCCGGCGCTGCGGGGCAAGGAAAAGGACCGTCGCCCCGGTGAGATCCTGGCCGAAATCCAGGCGCTCGTGGACGACGGCGCCATCGAAGTGACACTGCTGGGCCAAAACGTGAATTCCTACGGCGTCGAATTCGGCGACCGGCAGGCCTTCTCCAAGCTCCTGCGCGCGTGCGGTGACATCCCGGGCCTGGAGCGCGTCCGTTTCACCAGTCCGCACCCGGCCGCCTTTACCGACGACGTAATCGACGCCATGGCCGAGACCCCCAACGTCATGCCGCAGCTGCACATGCCCCTGCAGTCCGGCTCGGACAAGGTCCTCAAGGATATGAAGCGGTCCTACCGCTCCACCAAGTTCCTCGGCATCCTGGACAAGGTCCGCGAGAAGATCCCGCACGCCGCCATCTCCACGGACATCATCGTCGGGTTCCCCGGCGAGACGGAGGAGGACTTCCAGGCCACGCTCGATGTCGTGGAGAAGTCCCGGTTCGCCACCGCCTTCACCTTCCAGTACTCCAAGCGGCCAGGCACACCTGCCGCGGACCTCCCGGACCAGCTGCCCAAGGCCGTGGTCCAGGAACGCTTTGAGCGCCTCACGGCCCTGCAGGACCGCATTGCCGCAGAGGAAAACGCCCGGCAGCTTGGCCGCCGCGTCGAGGTCATGGTGACAGCCCAGTCGGGCCGTAAGGCTCAGGAAACCCACCGGCTCTCCGGCCGGTCCCAGGACCAGCGGCTGGTGCACTTCTCCGTGCCCGACGGCGCCGAGGTGCCCCGGCCCGGCGACCTGGTGACGGTCACCATCACGGAGGCGGCGGCGTTCCACCTCATCTCCGATCCTGCCTCGGCGGAGGACTACAGCCTGCGCCGGTCCCGTGCCGGTGACGCCTGGGACCGTTCCCAAGCCGATTCCTGCGGCGCCCCGGCTCCGGCCAGCGCGAAGGGTACCTCCGGCGTGTCGCTGGGCATGCCCAGCCTCCCGGTCCGCGGCCGTTAGCGCCGTGCCGGGCCCGCAGGGCACCACCCAGGCCACCGCGGCGGCCACCGCGGAGGCCACGGCGCCGCAACAGGCTGCACGGCCGGCTGCGCCGCCGGTGATCGCCGTCGTCGGCCCCACGGGCTCCGGCAAATCAGACCTGGCCGTCGCCCTTGCCCTCGAGCTCGACGGGGAAGTCATCAACGCCGACTCGATGCAGTTCTACCGTGGCATGGATATCGGCACCGCCAAGATCACCGACGCCGAACGCCGGGGCGTGCCCCATCACCTCCTGGACATTCTGGACGTGACCGAGGAAGCGTCCGTCTCGGACTTCCAACAGCAGGCCCGTGCCTTAATCGACGACATCCACGGCCGGGGAAAACGGGCCATCCTGGCCGGCGGCTCGGGACTGTACGTCCGCGCCGCGCTCGATGTTCTGGAATTCCCCGGCACGGATCCGGACATCCGACGCCGGCTCGAGATGGAACTGGCCACGGCGGGACCCGCGCCGCTGCGGGAACGTCTGGAGGCCGTGGACCCCGTGTCTGCGGGCAGGCTGGGCGACGACCGCAGAATCATCCGCGCCCTGGAGGTCTTCGAACTCACCGGCCGCCCGTTCAGCTCCTTCATGCCGGACCGCGAGTACTTCCAGCCTGCCATCCAGATCGGCCTCGACGTTGACCGGGAACTGCTCCGGGAGCGCCTGGCCCGCCGCGTCCACGCGATGGTGGACCAGGGGCTGCTGGACGAAGTCCGCCGGCTGGACGCCGCAGGCCTGCGCAACGGCAAGACCGCGCCACGAGCCCTCGGCTATGCCCAGTTCCTCAGGGTCCTCGACGGTGACTCCAGCCTGGAGCGGGCCGTGGACGAAACAATCATCGCCACCCGGCAGTTCGCGCGCCGCCAGCTGACCTGGTTCCGCGCGGATCCCCGGGTCACCTGGCTGGGCTGGCACGATCCTGACCTGGTGGCCGAGGCCGCCGCACTGTGCCGGGCGACGCCCGTCCTGCCGCCGGCGTAGCGTTCGGGTCTCGGTGCCGGAGCGGTCAGGGCGGAACGGTAACCTTGGACCATGGACGAATCCCAAGCCGTAGCCGCTGACCGTACTGCCGGCGATACCGCACCCCTCAGCGGTCTGAAGTTTTCCAAAGGCCACGGAACGGGCAATGATTTTGTCCTGATCGCCGACCCCAACGGCACACTCTCGCTCAGCCCAGAGCACGTCGCGGCGCTCTGCGACCGGCACCGCGGCATCGGCGGCGACGGCCTGATCCGCGCCGTACCTTCCAGGCTCCTGCCCGAGGGGCAGGAACTGTTGACCGCGCACCCGGACGCCGAGTGGTTCATGGACTACCGCAACGGCGACGGTTCGCTGTCCGAGATGTGCGGCAACGGAGTCCGCGTCTTCGTGCACTTCCTCATCGCCGAAGGCCTCGTGGACCTTCCCGCCGGCGAGTCCCTCGTCATTGGAACCCGGGGCGGGGCCAAGACAATCGTCCGGACCGCTGCGGGCTACGCCGTGGACATGGGCCCCTGGGAGTTCATTTTCCCGGGCGAGGCGACCGCACGGGCCATGGATTCGCTCGTCAGCGCCGAGGGGCTCGAAGTCGCACGTCCGGCCCTTTCCGTCAGCATGGGCAACCCGCACACAGTGGTGGCCCTGGCCGAAACGGCCGAACTCGAGGCCACACAGTTGTTCACGGCCCCCCGGGTGGACCCGACTCCGCCGCACGGCACCAACGTCGAATTCGTTGTACCGTCCGAACCGCTGGTCCACGACGGCACCGGCACCATCACCATGCGTGTCCACGAGCGGGGAGTGGGGGAGACCCAGTCATGCGGCACCGGCGCCTGCGCCGCCGCCGTCGCGATTCGCCACTGGGCCGGCCAGGGCGCACCGGACGCGTGGAACGTCCACGTTCCCGGCGGCGTCGTCGGCGTGAAATTCTTCCTGGGCCCGGAGGGGCACGAACACGTCGAACTCAGCGGCCCGGCCGTGATCGTCGCTAGCGGGACGCTTTCCTGACCCGAAGGATCCGGAATGACTTCGACGTGCTCTCCCGGGTCACGTTGAAGCTGGAGTCGAGCTCAGCCGCCAGCCAGCGCTGCAGCGAGTCCGAACCGAGGTTCTTCTGGACCACGAGCCAGGCCGATCCACCGGGTGCCAGCCTGGGAATCCACAGGCGCAGGAGGGCATGAAGCTCATCCTTGCCGATCCGGATCGGCGGGTTGGACCAGATCGTGTCAAAGCGCACTTCGGGGTCCACGGCGTCCGGCGTGCTGGCGGTGACGTTGCTCAGCCCCAACAGCCCGGCGTTTTCGTTGGTGAGGGTCACGCAGCGTTCGTTCACGTCCACTGCGTAGACGTGTGCGTGCGGCGCCCGCAGGGCCATGGTCAGGGCGATCGGCCCCCAGCCGCAGCCGATATCCAGCAGGTTGCCCTGCGGCGCCGGAGCCGGGACGTCGGCGAGCAGCACGGCCGTTCCCTTGTCGATCCCGTCCGGGCTGAAGATCCCTGAGGACGTCTGCAGCCGGCGCGTCTCACCGGCAAGATCCACGGTGAGCGGTTTGCGGGTGAAGGGCCCGGCCGGCTGGGCGCTGAAATAGTGTGCAGACTCCATAATGGGCCAGATTAGTTGGCGGCCCGGCCCAATGGGAAACCGGGAGGGAGCGTTGGCGTCTGCTAGGCTAAAAAACATGATCTTGATCTCCAAGTAGCCGGCACGGGTCTTGTCCCGTCTTGTAGCGACTCTGTAGCGACGCAGGTAAACGCCTTCCGCTGAGTGCGCCATCGCAAGGGTGAGTCTTCTCACCCGCGGGCGCCCGCACCACCTGGAATCCAGCCGCTTTCCTGAGCACCTTGTTTTCCAGCACCGTGTTTTGCTGGCACCGTGCTGCTTGGCCCGCTCCCGGGCCCGGCTCGGCGGACGGCACCTACCTCACTGTGTTTCCACAGGCAGCGTTTCCCCCAGCCAGTGGTCCCCACAGCCAGGCGCATTTGCCGCCTCTACCTTCACCCAGCCACCGCTCCGGACGGAGCCAGCCCTGCCCCGGCACCGTTGCCGCGGGCATTCCAGGAGGCCTGCATGACCCCCCGCCGTCAGCCCAGCGCGAATACCGCCCCACAGAGTAACAATCGGCACTATTCTGAAAGTGCCGAACCCTTGAAGGAGACCATGACCAGCCACCCCAACACCGGACCCGATTCAGCAGCCCAGGACATGAGTCCTGAGGAGATCCAGGCTGTAATCGACCGGATCCTTTCCAAGGACACCCCCGCCCCGGGCGCAGGCCGTGGCGGCGGCTCCGGAGCCGGCACCAACGGAGGCGCCGGTGCGGCCGGCGGCCCGACGTCGGTGCTCGGCAAGGCACAGGCCATCTCCCGCCTGGACGAGGTGTACACCAACTTCGACGGCGACCAGCAGGATCTTGAGGAACGCCACGCGCTGCGCCGCAAGGCTGGCCTGTCCACCGAACTCGAAGACGTCACCGAGGTCGAATACCGGCAGCTGCGCCTTGAACGCGTCGTCCTGGCCGGCCTCTGGACCGAAGGCACCCTCGCGGATGCCGAGAACTCCCTGCGCGAACTTGCGGCCCTCGCTGAGACAGCAGGCTCCGAGGTCCTCGACGGGCTCGTCCAGCGGCGGGCCAAGCCGGATCCCGGAACCTTCCTCGGCTCCGGCAAGGCGCAGGAACTGAAAGCCATTGTGATGTCCACCGGCGCCGACACCGTAGTGGTCGACGCCGAACTGGCCCCGTCCCAGCGGCGCGGACTGGAGGACATCGTCAAGGTCAAGGTCATTGACCGCACGGCCCTGATCCTGGACATCTTCGCGCAGCACGCGAAGAGCCGTGAAGGCAAGGCGCAGGTGGAACTGGCCCAGCTGGAATACCTGCTGCCGCGCCTGCGTGGCTGGGGCGAGTCGATGTCCCGCCAGGCCGGTGGCCAGGTGGGCGGCGCCGGCGCCGGCATGGGCTCGCGTGGTCCCGGTGAAACCAAGATCGAACTGGACCGCCGCCGCATCCGCACCCGGATGGCCAAGCTGCGCCGCGAAATCGCCGCCATGAAGCCTGCCCGGGAAACGAAGCGGGCCAACCGCCGTCGTAATGCGGTGCCCTCGGTGGCGATCGCCGGATACACCAACGCCGGGAAGTCCTCGCTGCTGAACCGGCTCACCGACGCCGGGGTCCTGGTGGAAAACGCCCTGTTCGCCACCCTGGATCCGACCGTCCGCAAGGCCGAAACCGCTGACGGGCTGGGGTACACCCTGGCGGACACCGTGGGATTTGTCCGGTCCCTGCCCACCCAGCTCGTGGAAGCATTCCGCTCCACGCTGGAAGAGGTGGCCGACTCGGACCTGATCCTGCACGTCGTGGACGTCTCGCACCCGGACCCCGAAGGCCAGATCGCCGCTGTCCGTACGGTCTTCAGCGAAGTCGACGCGCGCAAGGTTCCGGAAATCATTGTCCTGAACAAGGCCGACGCCGCAGACCCGTTCGTGGTGGAGCGGCTCAAGCAGCGGGAGCCGCGGCACGTGGTGGTCTCGGCCCGCACCGGTGAAGGCATTCCGGAGCTGCTCAAGGCCATCAGCGACGGCATTCCTCGGCCGAGCGTGAAGCTGGAACTGCTGATCCCGTACAACCGCGGGGACCTGCTCAGCAAGCTCCACGAGACCGACGCCGAGATCCTCAGCCTTGACCATGAGGAAACCGGAACCCGTGCCGTGGTGATGGTGCGTGAAGGACTCGCCGCTGAACTGGATCCCTTCATCAGCAATGACTGAGGCAGCGGTGACCAGGGCTGAGGCCGAACCTTCGGACGTTGATCCTGCGGACGTTGAATTGGCCGACGCTGAACCCGCGGACGCGGGAACTGCAGACGCCGATTCGGTTGCCGGTGCGGCCGGCGAGGAGTTCGTGGTGAAACTTCTCGACCGTGCCGTGTCCGGCATGGGCGGCCAGAGCCGCGATGGCCAGCACGAAATGGCCCGGCAGGTGGCGCGCGCGATAGACAGCGGCGACCACCTGCTGGTCCAGGCCGGCACCGGCACCGGCAAATCGCTGGCTTACCTGATTCCGCTGATCGCCCATTCGCTGACCAGCAACAAGCCCACCCTGGTGTCCACCGCAACCTTGGCGCTGCAGACGCAGATCGTGGGCCGGGACCTGCCCAGGCTGCTCAAGACCATCACCCCTGCCTTGGAACGGCCCGTCAAGGTCGCCCTGGTGAAAGGCCGGTCCAACTACGTGTGCAGGCACAAACTCGAGGGCGGTTTCCCGTCCGAAGAACCTTCCGAGGGACAGCTGTTTTCCCTTGGCGAGGACACGAGCGTGCCGCATTTCGCTGCCGCGCTTGGCGGGCCGTCCTCCCAGCTGGGCAAGGAAGTCGTCCGCCTCCGCGAATGGGCCGAGGAGACCGCGACGGGGGACCGCGACGAGCTCATGCCCGGCGTCACGGACCGGGCCTGGCGCCAGGTCTCGGTTACCTCCATGGAGTGCCTCGGCGCGCAGAAGTGCCCGCTCGCGGCCGAATGTTTCAGCGAGCTGGCACGGCAGAACGCCGCCGACGCCGACGTCGTGGTCACCAACCACGCCATGCTCGCCGTCAGCGCCTTCGAGGGTCTGGCGGTGCTGCCCGAGTACGACGTCGTGGTGGTGGACGAGGCGCACGAACTTCAGGACCGCGTCACGGGCGCGGTCTCAGGTCAGCTCTCCGTGGCGATGGTGCACGCCGCCGCGTCCGGGGCCCGGAAACATACGGGCATCACCGTGGACGCGCTGAACAATGCCGCGGCCCACCTGGAGCTGGCCATCGACGGGGTCCCCAGCGGGCTGATGCCCAACGGCCTGAACAGCGGGCAGTTGGACTGCATCGACCAGCTGCGCGACGCGTGCCGCGCCGCCCTGTCCGATTCCAAGGGCGACAGCTCCACGACGGCCGACGGCGGACGCCAGCTGGCGCGCTCACGCCTGATGGTCATCCTGGAACTCTGTGAGCGCCTCCTGGCCGCGCGCGAAAACCGCGAAGTAGTGTGGTTCTCCCGCAACAGCAGCTTCGACCCGGTGCAGGGCTACTCCCAGCCAGACGAGAGCGCGCCGGCCCTGATCAATGTTGCCCCGTTGAGCGTCGCGGGG
The DNA here is from genome assembly GCF_918697925.1 of Arthrobacter sp. Bi26. Taxonomy (GTDB): domain Bacteria; phylum Actinomycetota; class Actinomycetes; order Actinomycetales; family Micrococcaceae; genus Arthrobacter. The sequence goes on along the minus strand of NZ_CAKKMF010000015.1, from coordinate 22,071 downwards.
CGTTTGCGCGAGGGTTTGTTCGCGGACCACACCGTCATCCTGACCTCGGCCACACTGGCCATTGGCGCTGCCTTCGAGCCTGCAGCCGGAGGCCTCGGCCTCGTTGGCAATGGCGCCCCGAGCTGGACCGGAGTCGACGTCGGGTCCCCGTTCGACTATCCGAAGCAGGGTATCCTCTATGTCGCCCGGCACCTGCCCAAACCCGGCCGCGGGACTTCCCCCGAGGCCTTGGATGAGCTGGAGAAGCTGATCCGCGCTTCCCGTGGCGGTGCCTTGTGCCTGTTTTCCTCGCGGCGCGCGGCGGAGGAAGCCGCCGAGGCCATGCGGCCCCGGCTGGGCCTCAGCATCCTGTGCCAGGGGGAGTCGACCATGACGGCGCTCGTGCGGCAATTTGCCGACGAGCCGGACACCTGTTTGTTCGGCACAATGTCCCTCTGGCAGGGCGTCGACGTTCCTGGGGTGTCCTGCCGGCTGGTGGTTATAGACCGGATTCCCTTCCCGCGGCCGGACGACCCGCTGATGACGGCACGCTCGCGGGCCGTCGCCCAGGCGGGCGGCAATGGCTTCATGTCCGTCTCGGCCACGCACGCCGCCATTCGGCTCGCGCAGGGCGCCGGACGGCTGATCCGTTCGACGTCGGACAAGGGCGTGGTGGCAGTGCTGGATTCGCGGCTGTCCACGGAGCGCTACGGCGGATTCCTCCGCGCCGCGCTTCCGCCGTTCTGGCCCACCACCGATTCATCGATAGCCATGGCTGCCCTGGAGCGCCTGGCGAAGGACTCCGCGAACGGCTGAGTCCCACGTTGAAGCGGGAGCTGGCCGGGACTGAAGCCGGCGGCCTCGCCGGGGATGGTTAGAGGGAGCGGAGTACCGAGACGACCTTGCCCATGATGACGGCGTGGTCGCCGAGGATGGGTTCGTACTGGGTGTTTTGCGGCAGCAGCCAGGTGTGGCCGTCCCGCTGGCGGAATGTCTTGACCGTGGCTTCGTCGTCCAGCAGGGCGGCAACGATGTCGCCGTTCACGGCGTCACCCTGGCGGCGGACAACCACCCAGTCACCGTCGCAGATCGCGGCATCAATCATCGAGTCGCCAGCCACCTTGAGCATGAAGAGTTCGCCATGGCCCACGAGCTGGCGGGGCAGCGGCATGACGTCCTCCACTACCTGGTCCGCGAGGATGGGTCCGCCGGCGGCGATGCGTCCGACGAACGGCACCATTGCCGTGTCGGTGGCGCTGGCGAGCTCAGACACCGAGAGGCCGCCGACGGCCCGCAGGCCGCTGGACTTCCCGACACCCGAAATCGGTGTGGTCCCCTCGTCCAGGGTCAGCGGCATGAGCACTTCCATGGCCCGCGGGCGCTTCGGATCGCGCCGCAGGTAGCCGAGTTTTTCAAGCTGGGAGAGCTGATGGGTCACGCTCGACAGGCTGGCGAGGCCGACGGTGTCGCCGATCTCGCGCATTGAGGGCGGGTAGCCCTTGTCCGTGACGGACCGCTGGATGGTCTCCAGGATTTTCTTTTGCCGGACGGTGAGGCTCTTGGGGGCCCGGGCGGGTTGCGGGCTCCGTGAGGTGGCCCTGCCGCCGGTGGCTTGTGCTGCCATGTTCGCCAACGCCTTTCCGTTCCGCCCGTCTGCCGTGGCTGCTGTCACCGGGACCTTCCGGCCTGAAATGTCAGACCCTGCTGATCAACTACTAACGAATTCACACAGGGAGTTCGTTAGTGGTTGTCCTGTCCCTCAAAAATAGGCCAGCCGCAGGGCTTTTTCAAACATTTGTTCTAGCGAGTCTCGACATCGTTCGTTAGTAAGTGCTAAAACAGAACGAGCAAGGTTCGAATATGTGTTCGATTTCGAGGTTTCCACTTCGGATCCGCTGTTCGGTTCTATGTTCGAAGGTTCGGCCGGTTGGCGGCGAGTACGTGGAGTACGCCGGGCGGCACCGTATGGTCCAGGAGGGCTCAGTTCATGTCAGCTTCAAGCGCGTTTCAAGACACTTTTGTTCAGGGCGTCTTTGTTCAGGGCGTCACGAATCACCACCGCAGCGGGGCGGGGGCCGCGGTTTCCGGCCGCCGGCCGAAGCAGCCGCCGCTGCGGCTTACCCAGCGCGGACGCTTCGTCTTCTTCGGTGTCCCGCTGATCCTTCTGGCGGCGTTCATCCTGTCGCTCAGCGGATTCCTCAACGCTCCCGCGAAAGCAGCGGATTCCGCTGACCAGCTCTCGCTGACGCCGACTGTCACCGTGACGGTGCAGCCGGGGGAGTCCCTCTGGGCCATTGCAGGGTCGTTGGCTCCGGAGCGCGATCCCCGCGACGTCGTGGCCGATATCGTGCAGCTGAACAACCTGGACGCCGCCCGTGTGATGCCGGGCCAGCAGCTGTTCGTCCCGTCCAAGTAGTACCCGCCAAGCCAAGCGACATCCCCCAAGTGCAGTCGCGGACGTCACAGTTTCAGTGCCCGTCCCGCTACCACTTAAACTGGTCACGTGACTGACCAGCTTGAGCGCCTCAACCGACTGCCCCTCCGAACCAATCTGCGTGGCCTGCGTCCGTATGGTGCGCCGCAGCTGGACGTCCCCATCCTGCTCAACGTCAACGAGAACACCCATGGTGTCCCGGCCGATGTCCGCGCGGCGATCACCGAGGCCGTCAGCTCCGCCGCTGCCGGGCTGAACCGCTATCCGGACCGCGAGTTCACCGAATTGCGCGAGGCCCTCGCCGAATACCTTGGCCACGGCCTGGACGCGGAGAATATCTGGGCCGCGAACGGATCCAACGAAGTCCTTCAGCAAATTCTCCAGGCATTCGGCGGCCCCGGCCGGACGGCCCTCGGGTTCCCTCCGACGTATTCGATGTACCCGCTGCTGGCTTCCGGCACGGATACGGAGTACATCGTCGGTGCCCGCGCCGCGGACTATGGGCTCAGCGCGGAATCGGCGGCCCGGCAGGTGCGCGAGCTTCAGCCCAACATTGTTTTCCTGTGCTCCCCGAACAACCCGACCGGTACGGGGCTGGGGCTTGATGTCGTCGAGGCCGTTTATGACGCCGGCGAAGCCAGTCAAACCATCGTGATCGTTGACGAGGCCTACCACGAGTTCGCCCACGACGGCACGCCCAGCGCGCTCACCCTGCTGCCTGGCCGGGAGCGGCTCATCGTCTCGCGCACCATGAGCAAGGCCTTCGCCCTCGCCGGCGCAAGGCTTGGCTACATGGCCGCCGCACCGGAAGTCGCGGACGCCCTGCGCCTGGTCCGTCTCCCGTACCATCTCTCCGCCATCACCCAGGCCGCGGCCCTGGCCGCCCTGCGCCACCGGGGAGCGCTCATGGCCGACGTCGAGGACATCAAGCGCCAGCGCGACCGGATCGTGTCGGAACTGACGCGGCTGGGCCTGAGCCCGGCCGCCTCCGATTCCAACTACGTGTTCTTCGGCGGCCTGGAAAACCCCCACGCGGTCTGGCAGGACATGCTGGACGCCGGTGTCCTGATCCGCGACGTCGGCATCCCGGGGCACCTTCGCGTGACCGCCGGCACTGAGACAGAAACCACAGCCTTCCTTGAGGCGCTTGAACGCATCCTGAACGGCTCCGCAAAGCCGCAGGCCTAGACTTGGTGGGGAGCCCGAGCGCCCCGCCAGACTGCCCAACACCCTGCCTTCTTCCAAAGGACACATCTACATGAGCAACACGGGATCCACCGCCGCCGAGGGCCGGACCGCACGCATGGAACGGACCACCAGTGAGTCCTCGGTCCTGGTCGAGATCAACCTGGACGGCACCGGCGTTTCAGACATCAGCACGTCGGTCCCGTTCTACGACCACATGCTGACCGCCCTCAGCAAGCACTCCTTGATTGACATGACCGTCAAGGCCACCGGCGACACCCACATCGATGTCCACCACACAGTCGAGGACGTGGCCATCACCTTCGGCGAGGTTCTGCGGACCGCCCTGGGGAACAAAGCCGGGATCCGACGGTTCGGCGAGGCGACCGTGCCCCTGGACGAGGCCCTCGCACAGGCCGTCGTGGACGTCTCCGGCCGTCCGTACCTGGTCCACGCCGGTGAGCCGGCAGGCCAGGAATACCACCTGATCGGCGGCCACTTCACGGGTTCCCTGACCCGCCACGTCTTCGAGGCGATCACGCTGCACGCCGGGATCTGCCTGCACATGAACGTCACTGCCGGACGCGACCCCCACCACATCGTCGAGGCCCAGTTCAAAGCCTTTGCCCGGGCGCTGCGCGCAGCCGTCGAACCGGATCCCCGTGTCGAGGGCATTCCGTCCACAAAGGGTGCTTTGTGACCGGCCCGCTGCTCCGTGACGGGGCCATCATCGACCCCGCCGCCGCGACCAAGCCGGTGTCCCCGGAGGGCAAGCCCACCGTTACGGTGCTGGACTACGGCTCCGGGAACGTCCGGTCCGCCGTCCGCGCGCTCGAGCGGGCCGGCGCCGAGGTGATCCTCAGCGCCAAGCCCGAAGACGTCCTCAACGCCGACGGCCTCGTCGTCCCCGGTGTCGGCGCCTTCGAAACCGTCATGCGCGAACTCAAAGCCGTCGACGCCATCCGCATGATCGGCCGCCGTGTCGCCGGAGGCCGCCCCGTGCTGGCCATCTGCGTCGGACTGCAGGTGCTGTTCGAGGCCGGCGTCGAACACGGCACGGAAGCCGAGGGCATGGGGGAGTGGCCTGGCAAGGTGGAGCTGTTGCCGGCCGACGTCGTGCCCCACATGGGCTGGAACACCGTCTCCGTCCCGGAGGGGTCCAAGCTGTTCGCCGGGGTCGAGGGCGAGCGCTTCTACTTCGTGCACTCCTACGGTGTCCAGCACTGGGACTTCGACGTCATCCAGCCGAGGATGGCGGCGCCCCTGGTGACCTGGTCCGACCACGGTGCCCCGTTCATCGCGGCTGTGGAAAACGGCCCGCTGTGCGCCACCCAGTTCCACCCGGAGAAGTCCGGCGACGCCGGCGCCCGCTTGCTGCGCAACTGGGTCCAGGGCCTGCGACCCACGTCCCCGGAACAAACCGCAGCCCCGGAACGGACCGCCTAGATGTGGTCCCTGGTGCTCATGGGCGTCGCCGGCCTGCTGGTTGGCGGCGCGATCTCCTTCCGGCAGCAGAAAAGTCCGCTCTGGGTGCAGATCGTTTTCTACATTCTGGCCGGAATGTCGCTGCTGGCTGCCTACCTCCTGACCCTGCCGGCGTCCTGACGGCCCCGCTCCCAACTACCATCCCCAAGCTGAGGACTCCACGATGACCACCGAAACCCCGCTGCCCGTACTTGAGCTGCTGCCCGCCGTCGACGTCGTCAACGGCCAGGCCGTCCGGCTCGTGCAGGGCGAAGCCGGCAGCGAGACGAGCTACGGTACCCCGCTGGAGGCCGCCCTCAACTGGCAGCAGCAGGGAGCTGAGTGGGTGCATCTGGTCGACCTGGATGCCGCGTTCGGGCGCGGCTCCAACGCGGAGCTCCTGCGCGAGGTCGTCGGCCGGCTCGATATCAAGGTGGAGCTCTCCGGCGGCCTGCGCGACGACGAATCCCTCGAGAAAGCCCTCGACCTCGGCGTTGCCCGCGTGAACCTGGGCACGGCGGCACTGGAGAACCCGGAGTGGACGGCCCGGGTGATCGAACGCTTCGGCGACAAGATCGCCGTCGGCCTGGATGTCCGCGGCACCACCCTCGCCGGCCGGGGCTGGACCAAGGAAGGCGGGGACCTCTGGGAGGTGCTCGGCCGCCTCGAGGACGCCGGCTGCGCCCGGTACGTCGTCACCGACGTGACCAAGGACGGCACGCTCCAGGGCCCCAACGTCGAACTCCTGCGCCAGATGGTCGAGAAGACCGGCAAACCGGTGGTCGCTTCCGGCGGCATTTCCAGCCTTGAGGACCTCTTGGTCCTGCGTTCCCTGGTGCCGCTCGGCGTCGAAGGCGCCATCATCGGCAAGGCCCTCTACAACGGCAACTTCACCCTGCCTGAGGCCCTCGACGCAGCCGGCCGCCGCTAGGCGGTCAGTGCCCATGACGCACACCCACGATCCCCACGACTCCCATGACGCAGCGCAGCCGGGCACCGGGGCCGGTCCGGTCCGGCATCTGCCCGGACACATCGCGGCCGCCCTTGCCGGCGCCGGCGGGGCCACGGACTCCGCCGGCCAACCCTGGGCGGGCCGCAGTCTGTCCGGCGATGACGCAAAGATCCACAATTTCGAGGACGACGACGGCACTGCCGACGCCGGCTACCTGGCGGCATTGGCCGGCCTCGCCGCGGGCACGGGCGACGAGGCGGCCGTGGTGGCCGCGCTTGCCACCGCCCGGGTGTTCGTGCCAATCCTCGCCCAGCTCGCCGAAGAGGGCGAGGCCGCGGCCGGGCCCCACGGGGACCAGCTGCACTCGGACAAACAGGCCGACATGGCCCTCGTGACGCTCAAGGCTCCGGACGGGCGGACCGCCATGCCGGTGTTCACCTCGGCGGCGGCACTGAAGGCGTGGCACCCGGAAGCCAGGCCGGTCGCCGTGTACGCGGCCCGCGCCGCCCTGTCCGCGGTCGCGGAAGGCGCCGAGCTGCTGGTGCTCGATCCCGGCTCCGACCTGACGTTCGTGGTGCGCAGGCCGGCGGTTTGGGCCCTCGCCCAGCAGCAGACCTGGACACCGTCTTACGCCGATCCGGACCTCGCAGGGGCCCTCGGGGAGGGCGCAGTTAGCTTTCCGGCGGTCCGCCGTGTTGAAATTCATCCTGGGGGTGGAGTTGCCTCGGCCACGGCCGATGGCAGGCGGCTCCCCGGTGGGGGAGCCGGTCCGGAACTCCGTGTGGTCCTCTACCTTGAAGACGGGCTCGACGCCGCCGGCGTACAGTCCATCGTCGCTGGCCTCAACAACGCCTGGGCCCGGAATGAAATCTTTGCCGAGCGGGTTGATTCGATCGAGGTCAAGCTGCAGCGCGCAGCACCATAGCTGACGGCCCAACGGGGGGACTTCCCGGTGCTGCCGTGGCAGTACCAGAAGGAAGTAGTCCGTGAACTTCGCGCTTTACCGTCAGTTGCTGGCCGTCCGGCCCATCAGGCGGCTCCTGCTGGTCGGCATGATCGCCCGCATACCGCATTCGGCGGCCGGCGTCCTGCTGACCCTGCACATCGTCCTGACCCTCGGCCAGGGCTACGCGGCCGCCGGCGCAGCCGCCGCCGTGATGACGATCGGAATCGCTGTCGGCGCGCCCTGGCGCGGGCGCCGGGTTGACACCGCGGGGCTGCGTAAGGCGCTGATTCCGTCCGTCATCTCCGAGACCGTGATCTGGTCGATCGTGCCGCACGTGTCCTACGAGGCCTTGCTTCCCTTGGTGTTCGTCGGAGGCCTGCTGACCCTCCCCATCTTCAGCGTGGTGCGGCAGTCGCTGGGCGTGCTGGCCCCCGGTGAACAGCGCCGCACGGCCTTTACCCTGGACGCCATCGCCACCGAACTGGTCTTCATGATTGGCCCCGCTGTCGGAGCCGTCGTCGCCACCAGCGGGCACTCCGTCCTGGGCCTGACTGTAGTGGGAGTAGCCACGTCCGTCTCGGGACTCTTCCTCATGTGGTTCAACCCGCCCACCCGGAGCGCTTCCCCCGACGCCGCGCTCGAGGCGCAGGAACTGGAATGCGCGGAAGCCGCCGTCGTCGCCGCCGCGCCGGCCCATCTGCAGGAGGCCGCAGCCGAACTGGCACCCCTGGCAGCCGCCGCCGAGGAACGGCGCCAGCGGGGCTCCGGCCTGCGACACAGGGTCATCCACAACTTCAGCTGGTTCACCGCCGCCGTCGCCGCCGTATTTGCTGTCGCCGCCGGTGCCGGCATGGTCCTCAGCGGCACCGACGTCGGCATCGTTGCAGCCCTACAGACCGGCGGCCACGAGGCCGAAATCGGTATCGTGTTCCTCTTCTGGTGCGCGGCCTCGGTGGTGGGCGGCATCCTCTACGGCGCCATGCACCGGCCCATCTCCCCGATCCTCTTGCTGCTGGGGATGTCGGCGCTGACCATCCCGATGGCCTTCGCGACCGACGTCTGGACGCTCAGCCTGCTCGCGCTGCTGCCGGGCCTGCTGTGCGCGCCGGTGTTGTCGGCGGCCTCGGAAAAGGTGGCCGAACTGGTTGACGAAAGCCGGCGCGGCGAGGCGATGGGCTGGTACGGCTCATCGCTCACCGGGGGAGTGGCCCTGGGTGCGCCGCTCGCCGGGCTGTTCATCGACCTCATCGGCCCCTCGGCCGGCTTCGTGTCCGTGGGGCTGGCAGGCGTGGCCCTCTGCCTGGTGGGACTCGTCCTGCAGCGCGTGCGGCGCCGCCGCCTGGCCCACGCCTGACCGTCCGCTGACGCCGCGTGCGGCACCGCAAACGAAGGGCGTTAACGACGACGGCGGCGGGCGGACCTCAGTGGTCCGCCCGCCGCCGCTTCATAGTGACGAAAGTACTTAGTTGACCGGGCCGGTGTACTTCTCGCCCGGGCCCTTGCCCGGAGCATCCGGGATGATTGATTCCTCGCGGAAGGCCAGCTGGAGCGAGCGAAGTCCATCGCGCAACGGTCCCGCGTGCTGGGAGCCAATTTCCGGCGCCGCCGCGGTCACCAGGCCGGCGAGGGCGGTGATCAGTTTGCGGGCCTCGTCCAGGTCCTTGAGGTCCTGGGCATTTTCCTCGGCGGCCAGGCCGAGCTTTACCGCGGAGGCGCTCATCAGGTGCACGGCGGCCGTGGTGATGACCTCGATCGCGGGGACTTCCGAAATGTCGCGGATCTGCTGCGAGACGTCGGCCTGGGGGGCTGCGGGCTCGAAGACGTGGGAATTGCTGTCTGAAGTGCTCATGCTGGTAAGCTTGTCACAGACCGACTAAATGTCGTTATTTTGCAGTGATTCAGGTTGTGCTTCTGGCTGAAGTTCGAGCCCGAAGATGGCGCCCGGCGACGCACATGTGCGTTGAACGGGTATCTTTCTGTAGAGTTGACTTTAGTTTGCAAGCGGAGTTCTCTCCCACCCGCGTCAGCCGCGAAACTTCCTTAGGGAAGCCCCTCCCTCACAGGAGACAAGGTTGCCGGGTACCTGGTCGGGCACTACTTCGGACTCCGGTCCGCAGGAAGTGCATGTCGCCCCACTGAGGGCGGCACTCCGATCTCGAGGCCTTCGATTGCTCTGGCAATTGGGGGCCTTCTCTTTTTGCCGGTGGAATACCCCTCACGAACACAGGAGCTTTAACATTAGCGAGCCAAGAATCAATGAGCGTATCCGCGTCCCCGAGGTGCGGCTGGTCGGCCCTGCAGGCGAACAAGTAGGAATTGTCCGTATTGAGGATGCCCTGCGTTTGGCTGCCGAGTCCGATCTTGATCTCGTTGAAGTTGCACCGCAGGCGAAGCCTCCGGTGTGCAAGCTGATGGACTTCGGCAAGTACAAGTACGAAGCCGCTGTCAAGGCACGCGAGGCCCGGAAGAACCAGACCAACACGGTCCTGAAGGAAATCCGCTTCCGCCTGAAGATTGATACTCACGACTACGAGACCAAGCGCGGCCACGCTCTCCGCTTCCTCGGTGCCGGCGACAAGGTCAAGGCCATGATCCAGTTCCGTGGCCGTGAGCAGCAGCGCCCCGAGATGGGCATCCGCCTGCTCCAGCGTTTCGCCGACGACGTCGCCGAAGTTGGTGTGGTGGAGTCCAGCCCGCGGATCGATGGCCGCAACATGGTCATGGTGGTTGGCCCGCTGAAGAACAAGGCTGAAGCCAAGGCGGAGGCGCGCCGCGCAACGCAGCGCGCAGAAGCCAAGGCTGAGAACGAAGCCAAGGCTTCGGGACGCGTCGATGTCTCCGGTGGCAACGCCCCGCTGACCCAGACGCTCTCTGACCTCCTGCCGGAAGGTTATGTCGTATCGCCGGAGGCTCCCGCAGCGGAGGCTCCCGTCGAGGAAACCAAGGTCGAAGAGGCCCCGGTTGAAGAAGCCAAGGTCGAAGAGGCCCCGGTTGAAGAAGCCAAGGTCGAAGAGGCCCCGGTCGAAGCAGCCAAGGCCGAAGAGACCAAGGTCGAAGAGGCTCCTGCCCAGGAAGCACCGAAGACGCCTGCTCCCAAGGTGGCCGAGAAGCCGGCGGAAGCCAAGGCTCCCGCGGCTCCGAGGGCAGCCGAGAAGCCGGTGGAAGCCAAGGCTCCCGCGGCTCCGAAGGCTGCTCCGGCCAAGGCTCCTGAGGAAAAGGCAGCCGCTCCGGCCGCTCCGGCGGCGGCACCGAAGCCGGTTGCTGCTCCGAAGCCGGTGCCGAGGCCTTCAGCGCCGAAGCCCGCCGCACGGCCGGCCGCCCCCCGGGCTGCCGCCAAGCCTGGCAGCAAGAAGACCAACTAGTTCACGGCTGCCGGACAGAAATGTCCGGCAGCAGGCAACCAGCATGCCGCCCGCAGGGGCGGCTGCACGAAAGAGCTGCAGACTTTTCTGCGGATACGTAAGGAGATCGGTTCCCATGCCGAAGATGAAGACCCACAGCGGTGCTAAGAAGCGCTTCAAGCTGACCGGTAGCGGCAAGCTGCGCCGCCAGCAGGCCAACCGCCGCCACTACCTCGAGCACAAGTCCTCCCGGCTGACCCGTCGCCTTGCCGGCGACAAGATCGTCTTCAAGGGCGACGCCAAGGTCATCCGGAAGATGCTTGGCATCTAAGTTCCAAGTTCTCTGACTGTTCGCCACCTGGCAGCAGTCAACTACCAAAAAGGCTTCTCAGGCCAGCCGGACCGATCCGGCAGTAGACGCTTGGGATCAGAATTTTCTAAGGAGTACGCACGTGGCACGTGTGAAGAGGGCGGTTAACGCCCACAAGAAGCGCCGGGTTATCCTCGAACGCGCAAAGGGCTACCGTGGACAGCGTTCACGCCTGTACCGCAAGGCAAAAGAGCAGCTGCTGCACTCGTTTGTGTACAGCTACGGTGACCGCAAGAAGAAGAAGGGCGACTTCCGCCGTCTTTGGATCCAGCGCATCAACGCCGCATCGCGCGCCAACGGCCTGACCTACAACCGACTGATCCAGGGCCTGAAGGCCGCTGAGGTTGAGGTTGACCGCCGCATGCTGGCCGAGCTTGCCGTTTCCGACGCCAACGCCTTTGCTGCGCTGGTCAAGGTCGCCAAGGACTCGCTGCCCGCCGACACGTCCGCTCCGGCCGTCCAGGCTGAGGCCGCTCCGGCTCCGAAGGCTGCCAAGAAGGCTCCCGCGAAGAAGCCTGCTGCCAAGAAGGCTGACGCCGAGGCCGCAAAGTAGTTCCTGCCGCCGTTGAAAAACTGCGCCGTTCGAGAACCGGCTGCGAAAGCAACTAAGGTTCTTATATGAACGAAACCGGGCGCCCGCAAGACTTTCCACTTTCCAATCCTCGAGCTGATCGAGTGAGGAAGGTGGCACAACTTGCCGGGCGCCCGGCCCGTTTAAAGCGCAGCGAGTTCCTTGCGGAGGGGCCGCAGGCCGTGCGCGAGGCCCTGACGCTGCACCAGAAAAGGATTGCCGCGGGCGAGCCCGGCATTGTTTATGAGGTCTACGCGAGCGAGGCCTGCCTCGACCGGCACCCGGATCTGGAGGCCCTCGCGGAGGGCACCACCGCGTACCTCGCCACCGACGAAGTGCTCGCCGCGATGGCGGACACGGTCACCCCGCAGGGCATTCTCGCGGTCTGCGGTTTCCTGGACGTGAGCCTCGAGCGGGTGCTTGACGCCGCGCCGCGGCTCATCGCGGTCCTGTGCCAGGTCCGCGACCCCGGCAACGCCGGCACCGTCCTGCGCGCGGCCGACGCCGCCGGCGCCGACGCTGTCATCCTGACCGCATCCAGCGTCGACATCTACAACCCCAAGGCCGTGCGCTCGACGGCGGGATCCCTCTTCCATCTGCCCGTGGTGCTCGGCGCTGACGCGGCGGAACTGGTGGCCCGCTGCAAGGAACGCGGCATCGGAATCCTCGCGGCGGACGGCCAAGGCCAGCTGAACCTGGACCGTCTCCAGGACGAGAACGCGGCCCGCCGCCTGGGAGCCGCCGCCTCCGAGTCGGTCTACGCGCTGGAGAACCCCACGGCCTGGCTCTTCGGCAATGAGGCACAGGGTCTGTCCGAGGAAGAGATCGCGCTGGCGGACCACAGAGTGGCCGTGCCGGTCTACGGGGGAGCCGAAAGCCTGAACCTCGGCACTGCAGCCACCGTCTGCCTGTACGCCAGCGCCCGCTCCCAGCAGGCGCGCTAGGGGTCGGCCCAGGGTTCAGCAGGGAGCAAGCACGTCCGGCAGCCGGCAGGGCAACCAACGGCAGTGCAAGCAACGGCGGTGTGACTAACGGCGGTGTGACCAACGGTGGTGTAAACGACGGCGGGGCCCACCGAATGGTGGGCCCCGCCGTCGTGCTGTCACTGCCGCTCCACACACAGTGTGCAGTCAGTGCCTTGAAGAATTATGTGGTGGTCTTGTTGCGTCCTGTGATGGCGCCGTAGATGAGGGCAGCCGCTATGCCACCGACAATGGCCAGCAGCCAGGAACCGAGATTCCAGAATTCCATCGTGCCGCCGCCGAACAGCAGGTCCCCGATCCAGCCGCCGACAACTGCGCCGACGACGCCGAGCGCGAGGCTGGTAACCCAGCCGCCGCCGACCCTGCCGGGCACGACTGCCTTGACGATTGCACCTACTATGAGTCCGAGAATGATCCAGCCAAGAAAGCCCATGTCTCCTCCTACATATTCGTCGGCATCCAAATTGTGAATCCCGAATATGGCTTCAAGCTAACATAGGGCCGATTGCTTGTCAGCAGGGGACTACCCAATCGTTACGTGGCTGCGTTGGTCACTGTCGCGGTTCGGCGGCAGCCTGGAAACGGGTACGGTATTCCTTGTGGGCGCTGGGTTCTTCCGGTGTTCGCATACACCCCCGAAGAACCCCACAAGGAGAAGCTCACGTGGCTGCAAATGGCGGTACCAAGGCGATTCTCGCGGCACTCGCCGCAAACCTGACCATCGCCGTTTTGAAGTTCGTCGCCTACTTTCTGACGCTTTCCTCGTCAATGCTGGCCGAGGCGATTCACTCGCTCGCAGACTCCGGCAACCAGTTGCTGCTCTTGGTCGGCGGCAAGCGCGCGCAGCGGCAAGCCAGCCCCGAGCACCCCTTCGGCTACGGCCGCGAGCGTTACATCTACGCCTTCATCGTCTCGATTGTGCTTTTCAGCGTCGGCGGCCTGTTCGCACTCTATGAGGCCTGGGGAAAGATCCAGCACCCGCACGCCATTGAAGGGGACTTCTGGTGGGTGCCGCTTGCCGTCCTGATTGGCGCGATCATTGCCGAGTCCTTCTCGTTCCGGACAGCGATCATCGAATCCAACCACCTCAGGGGAAAGCAAGGCTGGATCAAGTTCATCCGCAATGCCAAGCAGCCGGAACTCCCGGTGATCCTGCTGGAGGATTTCGGCGCCCTCGTGGGCCTGGTGTTCGCGCTCTTCGGCGTGGGCCTGACGCTCCTGACCGGGAACGGCATCTGGGACGCCCTCGGCACCGCGATGATCGGTCTGCTGCTCGTGGCGATCGCTGTGGTGCTGGCCATGGAAACCAAGTCCCTGCTGCTGGGCGAGTCGGCCACCCGCGATGACGTCGCCAAGATCCGCAGCGCGATCGAAGCTGGCGGCACCACCATCATTCACCTCAAGACCATGCACCTTGGCCCTGAGGAGCTGCTGGTGGCGGCCAAGATCAGCATCGGCCGCTCGGACTCGGGCCAGGACATTGCGAAGGCGATTGATGACGCAGAGGTCCGGATCCGCGAAGCCGTCCCGATTGCCCGGGTTATCTACCTGGAACCGGACGTGCAGCGCGTCAGCGCCCCCTGAGCCGCACCGGCGGCCCAGCCCGGCCCCAAATAAGACAACGGCGCTAAAGGCAACGGCAGTCCCTAAAGAAAACGGCAGTCCTGTCCAGTTCACCACTGGACAGGACTGCCGCTCTCTTTGAGCATGTCCGCCTTTGCCCTGCCGTCGTGCCGGGGCCAAGGGGCCGGCTAGGAGGCCAGCGGCCGCCTGCGTTCCACGGCGCCGCTGATGGCAGCGACCCCGAGCCCCAGCACGGCAAGGACCGCACCTACGAGCGCGGGCGCGACGTAGCCCCAGCCCCAGGCGATCACAAGGCCGCCCAGGAAGGCGCCCAGGGCGTTAGCGACGTTGAGCGCCGCATGGTTGAGCGAGGAGGCCAGCGACGGCGCATCGGGGGAGGCATCCAGAAGCCTGGTCTGCAGGGCCGGCACCAGCATGGACCCGGCGGCGCCAACCACGAACACCATGACCAGCGCGGACCAGGCCCAATGGACGCCAACGGCATAGACCACGAGTGCCACCGCCGTGCCGGGCAGCACCCAGTAAATCGTGCCCATGACGGACTTGTCGGCGATCCGGCCGCCAACGATGTTGCCCACCACCATGCCCACGCCGTACAGTGCCACGACCAGCGGCAGCCAAGGCGCTGGGAGACCGGCCACGGAGGTCATGGTGTGCGCAATGTAGGTGTAGGTCGCGAAGAAACCGCCGAAGCCGACGATGCCGACCAGGATCGCAAGCCACACCTGGAGCCGCTTGAGCGCGCCGAGCTCACGGCGGAAGCTGGCGTCTGCGTGCGGTTTCTGGAACGGGACGAACTTCCACAGCATGGCGAGCGTACTGATGCCGATCAGGCCGACCAGCAGGAACAGGAGCCGCCATCCGTAGCTCTGGCCAAGCCAGGTTGCGAAGGGGACGCCGATGACGTTGGACACCGTCAGCCCCGCCATGACCATCGAAATGGCCCAACCACGCTTGGTCGGCGCCACCAGGGAGGCGGCAATCACGGCCGCGACCCCGAAGAAGGCGCCGTGGGGCAGACCCGCGGCGAACCGGGACACCAGCATGGAGCCGTAGTCCGGGGCGAGGAAGGAACTGAGGTTGGCGATGCTGAAGAAGAGCATGAGTCCCAGGGCCAGGTACTTCCGCGGGAGTTTGGCCCCGACGGCGGCCAGCACGGGCGCGCCGATCACGACGCCGAGGGCGTAGGCCGAAATAAGGTGACCGGCCTCGGGCGTGCTGATGTTCAGGCCCTGTTCGATCTCCTTGAGCAGGCCCATCATGGTGAATTCTGTGGTGCCGATGCCAAATCCGCCCATCGCCAGGGCAATAATGGCCAGGGCAACATGGCGGGTGCCGGTCTTGGACGGCGCCGGGGCGTATGTGGTGGTTGTCATTCGTCTTTTCGGGGAGATTTTCCGGGAAGGGTCCGGAGGGATCGGACAGATAAATATGCTTTAAAGAACGGGGAGGGGGCGCCGAATATTCCGCAACTGGTTCGGGCGGCCGCCTCCACCATTGTCCCCTACCCGGCCGCTCGCGGTCCCCGTCCCCGTTTCCCCGCTTCCGACGCGTTCCCCGTGCTCGCGACGCCGGACCCGGCGCCCGTCTTAGACTGGGGGGTGTGACTGGACTCATTGGCGTTGTTGGCGGCGCAGTAGTGGACTCCCTGGCCGAACCGGGCATGCTCCTGGTGGCCCGGCGCACGGCGCCGCCGCAGTTTGCCGGAATGTGGGAGTTCCCGGGCGGAAAGGTGGAGCCAGGCGAAGCAGCCGAAGACGCCCTGCACCGCGAGCTCCGGGAAGAACTGGGCGTGCTGGTGCGGCTCGGGTCCGAGCTGCCGGCGGAGACCGCCACGGGCTGGCCGCTCAACGAAAAGGCGGCGATGAGGGTTTGGTTCGCCGAACTCGCTGAGGGACAGCCCCGGCCGCTGGAAGACCACGACGAACTGCGCTGGCTCGATCTCCGCAACCCGGCGGAGGTCCTGGGCCTGCCGTGGATCCCGGCGGACTTCCCCATCGTAGAAGCCCTCCTGGCCGCAGTCCGGGCCACCGGGCCGCGCGGAGTGGGAGCCGGGATTAGCAGCTGACCCGGACGCGCCGACGGGTTTTGGATGCCCGCCTCTCGCCAAACCGTCAGGCATGTGCCTACTCTGAACGCAATCGAGAGGAGTGGCCGTGCAGGTCGGTGTCGGACGAGAGCAGCGAGCCGGGGAACGCCGCGTTGCGGCCACACCGGAGACGGTCCAGCAACTGACAGCCCTCGGGCTCCATCTCCTGGTGGAGAGCGGCGCCGGCACCGAAGCAGGGTTCGTGGACGCCGCCTTCAAAGAGGCTGGCGCCACGGTGATCTCCGACCTCCCGTTCGAGGCCCTCGACGTCCTCCTCCATGTGCGCCCGCTCACCCCGGAGACCGCGGCCCGGCTTCGGCCCGGCACGGTCACCATCGGCCTGGGGTCGCCGGCCTCGGAACTGCCGACTGTCCGCGCGCTGGCCGCCGCCGGGATCACCTCGTTCGCCCTGGAACTGCTTCCGCGGATTTCCCGGGCACAGTCCATGGATGCGCTCAGCTCGCAGTCCCTGGTGACCGGCTACCGCGCAGTGCTCGAAGCCGCCGTCCGGTACCCGCGGTTCTTCCCGCTCTATATGACCGCCGCGGGCACCATCCCGCCGGCGAGGGTGCTGGTCCTCGGGGCCGGTGTCGCCGGTCTGCAGGCGATCGGCACGGCGAAACGGCTCGGCGCCCGGGTGTCGGCCAACGACATCCGGGCCGCCTCCGCCGACGAGGTCGCCTCGATGGGGGGCACTTTCATCAACCTGGACGTCGATGCGGCAGCCGAAGGAACCGGAGGCTACGCCCGTGCCCTCGGCGAGGACCGGGCGCAACGCCAGCGCAGCCTCCTCGCCCCGCACGTCGCTGCATCGGACATCCTGATCACGACGGCGGCCATCCCGGGCCGGGCCGCTCCCTTGCTGGTGACCACCGCTATGGTGGCCAGCATGCGGGCCGGATCGGTCGTCGTCGACCTCGCCTCGGAGTCCGGAGGCAACGTCGAAGGCGTGATCGCCGGTCAGGACGTCCAGGTGCCGGTCTGCGGCGGGTCGGTCACGCTCGTGGGCCTGCAGGACGCTGCATCCGCCATGCCGTCCGACGCGTCCCGGCTTTTCGCCCGGAACGTCAGCAACTTCCTCGCCCTCATGACCGAAGGCGGTGCAGTGGCTCCGGACTTCGACGACGACGTGGTCGCCGGAACGTGCCTGACCCACGGCGGCGCCGTGCGGCATGCCCCCAGCGCTGCAGCACTGGAAACGGAGGCATGATGGGCCCGGTCGCGTTGCTGACAGTAGTGGTGCTCGCGGTGTTCGTCGGCTTCGAAGTCGTCTCCAAGGTCACCAGCAAGCTGCACACACCTCTCATGTCCGGCGCCAACGCCATCCACGGCATCATCCTGGTCGGCGCCATCATTGTGGCCGGACAGGCCAGCGACCCGTGGGTGCTTGGCATCGCGCTCCTGGCCGTGGTCCTGGCAACCGTCAATCTGGTGGGCGGCTTTGTAGTCACGGACCGGATGCTTGAGATGTTCAGCGGACACAAGCGGGCACGCACACCCGCCTCAACCGGCGCCGCCACAGCCGGCGGAACCGCGGGAACAGGACACCCCGGTGACGGGGGCTCCGGCGGCGGCGTGGCGGGGGAGGGCCGATGAGTCTCCTGACCCCCGAATGGACGGCCCTGCTCTACCTTGCGGCTGCCGTCTGCTTCATCCTGGCGCTCAAAGGCCTCAGCTCGCCGCGGACAGCCCGCCGCGGCAACGCCATCGGTGCCGCCGGGGCGCTCCTCGCCGTCGTCACCGTGTTCTTCTCGGCGCGGCTGGAAAATATTCCGCTCATCCTCGTGGCCATTGCCGTCGGCTCCGCGATCGCCGTCCCCGTGGCCCGGCGGGTGCAGATGACCCAGATGCCCCAACTGGTGGCGCTCTTCAACGGCGTCGGAGGCGGGGCCGCCGCACTCGTGGCCGTACTGGAACTTGGCCACAACGAGGATCCATGGGTCCGCCTGGCCGTGGTCTTCACCATGCTGGTGGGCGCGGTGTCCTTCGCCGGCTCCGCGGTGACTGTGGGCAAGCTGCAGGAACTCATCAGCACCCGCCCGCTGCTGTTTCCCGGTATGCCCTGGGTCATGGGGGCCGTCCTGCTGGGGGCAGTCATCTCGGGTGGGCTGGTGGTCCTGACCGGGTCGCTCGGCTTCTCGCTCGCGCTGCTGGGCCTGGGACTCGCCGCCGGGCTGCTCCTGGTGTTGCCCGTCGGCGGGGCGGACGTGCCGATCGTGATCTCCCTGCTGAACGCCTTCACGGGACTGGCGGTGGCAGCGTCCGGTGTGGTCCTGGGCAATGTCCTGCTGCTCGTCGCCGGGACGCTTGTTGGCGCCAGCGGCACAATTCTGACGAAGGTCATGGCCTCGGCCATGGGCCGCGGAGTCGCCGGCATCCTCTTCGGGGCGTTCAAGGGCGGCTCGACGGCGGGTTCCACCGCCCTGAGTGACCGGCCCGTGCGTTGCTCGTCGCCGGAGGACGTTGCCGTCCAGCTCGGCTACGCCCAGCGGGTGGTGATCGTTCCCGGCTACGGACTCGCCGTGGCGCAGGGCCAGCACACCGTGGCGGAACTCGCCACGGCGCTGGCTGCCCGCGGCGTGGAGGTGGTCTTCGCCATCCACCCCGTGGCCGGACGCATGCCGGGCCACATGAACGTGCTGCTGGCCGAGGCCAACGTGCCGTACGAGTCGCTGCGGGAGCTGGCTGAAGTCAATCCCGAGTTCGCGAACACGGATATCGCGCTGGTGGTCGGCGCTAATGACGTCGTCAACCCGGCGGCCAAGTCCTCTCCGGGTTCGCCGATTTACGGGATGCCGATCCTGGAAGTGGTGCAGGCCCAGCAGGTCGTGTTCCTGAAGCGGTCGATGCGCCCGGGATTTGCCGGCATCGAGAACGAGCTCCTGCATGATCCCAAGACCACGCTCCTGTTCGGGGATGCCAAGGATTCGCTCGCAAGGGTGCTGGGCGCGGTCAAAGCGCTCTAGGTTCACTGCGCTCTAGGTCAAGTGGCTTCAGGTTCACTGCGCTCGAGGCAAGACGCGCTGCGGTGGGGCGGGCTTCAAAACAATGTGGGCTGGGCTGTGTTGGCCTGGGCTGAGCTGGTGAGGCCAGCATGCCGGGCGCCTGCGTGCCCGGCCGTGTCCGGGATGCTTCCCGCCGGGTACTGGGCCTCTTCCTGGCGGGCGTCGTCGTCGGTGCCGCCGTCCAGATCCCTGTGGCTGAATCCCTGCGAGCCGGAAAAGCCGTGCAGGCCCTTGAAATAGCGGATGCGGCCGGCCAGCCAGGCCCGGTATTCCTTGGACGCATAGGACCCGCTGCCGTACAGCCGGCGGTACTTGCCGGCCAGTTGCGGATGTTCGCGGGCGATCCACTGCATGAACCATTCACGGGTGCCCGGTTTCAGATACAGTGCGCCGGCCGTGACACCGGTGGCGCCGGCCGCCGCCAGGGCGCCGAAGAGGGAGTCGAGGGCGTCGTCGCTGTCCGATAGCCACGGCAGGATGGGCATGGCCATGACCCCGCAGGGAAGGCCGGCCTCCCGCAGCCGGGAGATGAGCTTCAACCGTGCCCGCGGCCCGGGCGTGCCCGGTTCCACGGCCTCGGACAGTTCTTCGTTGGTCATGGCCAGCGAAATGCCCACCCCCACCGGCACCTGGGCCGCGGCATGCTTCAGCAGTGGAATGTCCCGGGCCAGGAGCGTGCCCTTGGTGAGTATGGACAGGGGAGTGCCGGAATCGGCGAGGGCACCGATGATGCCGGGCATGAGCTGATAGCGGCCCTCGGCGCGCTGGTACGGGTCCGTGTTGGTGCCGAGGGCCACATGCTCGTGCTGCCAGGAGGGCTTGGCCAGCTCCTTGCGCAGGATCTCGGCGGCGTTGATTTTGACCACAACCTGGCTGTCAAAGTCCAGGCCGGCGTCGAAGTCCAGATAGGTGTGGCTCTTGCGCGCGAAGCAGTAGACGCAGGCATGGCTGCAACCGCGGTACGGGTTGATGGTCCATTCGAAAGGCATCCGCGAACCGGCAACCACCTTGTTGAGCACCGATTTGGCGGTGACCTCATGGAAGGTGATCCCGGCAAACTCCGGGGTGGACACGGACCGCACCAGCCCGGCCAGCGGCAGCAGGGCCGGTGCGGCTGGCGAATCGGCGGAAAGGGCGGCCGGGGAATCGCCGCGCTCAAGTGCTTGTGCGTCCCATCTCATGCCTATATTCGAATGTATGTTCGACTAAATGTCAAGGATGCCGCCTGGTCGCCGCGCGCAGCCTTAGGGCGCGTTGCTAGGCTGGGGCGATGATTCTCCTGACCGGGTTCGAGCCGTTCGGCGGCGAGACGGCCAATCCGTCGTGGGCCGCAGCCGGTGCGGCGGCACGGCTGCTCCAGTCCGAAGGGCTGGATGTCCAGGCGGTGGAACTGCCTTGCGTCTTTGGCGCCTCGGCCAAGGTATTGACCGAGACCCTCGAGCGCTTCCGTGCGGAGCTTGTGCTGTGCGCCGGCCAGGCTGGCGGGAGGGCGCGCATCTCGCTGGAGCGGGTGGCCATCAACTGCGATGACGCCCGGATCCCGGATAACGCCGGCAACCGGCCCGTGGACGAACCCGTGGTGCGCGACGGGCCGGCGGCTTATTTCACGTCGCTGCCCGTCAAAGCGGCGCTCGCGGCGTTGACGGCCGACAGATCCCGGCGGAAGTGTCCCAGAGCGCCGGGACCTACGTCTGCAACCACGTCTTCTACGCGCTCATGCACGCCCTGCGGCTCCGTCCGGGGACCAGGGGAGGGTTTGTCCACGCTCCCTACGCGGACACCCAGCTTCCGGCCGGGAGCAGCACCCCGTCGCTGCCAGCGCACCAGATGGCGGCGGCGCTCGCCGTCGTCGTCCGCACCGCGCTTGCGACGACGGCGGATCTCAGGCTCGCCGCCGGCGCAACGCACTAGCGGCGTGCCATCCGAGGGATCAAGCGGGCAGCGGCCGCCGTCGGCGACACGAGCAGTTACTCAAACAATTACTCGAGCAGTTCCCAGACGACGCCGATCGTGGCGGTGACGCTCGACTCGCCGGCCTCAACGGTGAGCGAGTCGGACGCCACCGCCCGCTGCATCTTCGCCACCGGGACCGGCGCCTGGAAACCGGTGTGCTGGGTAAGGGAAAGGACCCTGCCCAGGCCAGCGCCGGAGAGTGCGGCGTAGTGGGCGGCGGTGTTGCGGGCGTCCTGCCAGGCGGCCTCCCGGGCACGCGCCTCGACGGCGGCGGAGTCCGCGAAGCCGAGGCTCAGCCCGTTCAGCCGGACGGAGTCGCCGCCGGCCGTAACGGCAGCGGCAAGGATCTGCGAGGACGCGGACAACGCTCGGATCCTGACGGTGAGCGTGCTGGAGGCCAGATAGCCGGTCACGGTCTGGCCCTGGCCATCCTGCCAGTTCAGCTCGGCCCGGACGTTCAGCCCGGAGGTAGACATGTCAGCGCTGTCCACCCCATGTTGCCGGAGCTCCGCCGTGATGGCGGCCGATCGTGTGCCGGCCTCGGCGTAGGCCTCGACCACGGTCTCGCGGCGGCATTCAACGCCGATCGACACGGTCAGGAGGTCCGGCACCGCCTCGGCACTGCCGGTTCCTGTGACCGAGATGGTTCTGGGGGTCTCTGTCATGTCAGGCCTCATAACGTTCGGGGGCAGAAACGCCGATACTGCGTTTTCTTCGTTGGATCCGTGGAGCGGTCCCGGGCATGCCGGGCCGGGGGTAGCCGCCTGCTTCCAGACCGGCGTGGCGCTCGAAGAAGTTGGCGCTGCCCGGATTGCCCGTCCGCCAGAGGGACCAGCCCGCGGCGATGAAGTACAGCGGAAGGAAGGGCCACCCAAGGCACCAGGCGTACTGGGTACTGTGGCGCTCCTCGTGACCCAACAGCGCCGGATTGGCGCGGGCGGATTCCGGGCCGGCGCGGAACACGATCACGTTGCCCACGGTGAAGGCCGCGGCAAACGGAAGCCGCCAGCGGTAGCGGCTCGCGATCAGCAGTCCGCGCGGACCGGAGCTGACGGGCGTCCGGGCGCCGGCTGCCAGCAGCAGGCCCAGAAGGGTGGACCCGTTCAGCAAGTTGGCGATCTGGCGCAGCCGTTGTCCGGACGTCATGAGGCCATGGTAGCCGGGGGTGTGCCCGACGGTCAGGGAGCCGCAGAGACTAAACGGCCAGGGACGCCA
>NZ_CAKKMF010000014.1 GCF_918697925.1 Arthrobacter sp. Bi26 | reverse complement strand
GCGGTGGACGGTCGAGTCCATGGGGGATTCTCCTGGGTGACTGTGGGCGGCCAAGGCAGCCCGAGGGGCCGTGCTCTGTGGAGGCAGAGACGGCCCGACTAGTCAGGAGAAGAACCAGGATCAGCGCATACGGCTGAGTACTCGTGCTGGAGCGGACCGCCGATGGGGTCAGCCCCGATGGTGGGCAGGTAGAAGAACAGGCTGGGCATCCACGCAGCTGTTCCGGCAGGTCCGTTGGCGCAGTGCCCGCTGCCGGACCCCGAGCCCGGAGCAGGCGGGAGCGCTTCCGGGGCAGGCAGGTCCGTGCCGCCATGCCATGGGCTCGGGCCCGGGTTGCCGGAGGGAACCGGCGGTTCACCAGTCCCGGCAGGGGGGTCGGCCGCAGGGGCAGCGCCAGGCCGGACAGGCGCCGCCGCACGGGGCTCAGGCAGCAGCAAGGGCGCGTAGGTTACTGGGGTGACCGGGGGATGGTACGCCTCGAGGGGACGGGCCGCAGTGGGACCGGTGGTAGCGGGCGCCGGCTGCGTTGATGATGCTGCCTTCGCGGTGTCTGCTTTTGCGCTACCCGCGGTGGGAGTGCCGGCCGACGACGATGCGCCGTCGGCGGCTGCCGGCGTGCCCGCCGGCGTCCCCGTTTGGACCTCGCCCGGAACGACGCCGCCTGGAGGGACGGCTGCCGGGTCACCGGGCAGTGGGCCAGCCGGATCGGTAATCGGAAGCGTGGGGTCTGCAACCGGCGGAACAACGCCGGGATCCGGTGCCGCGGGGTCAACAACCGGTGGGTCAACAACCGGTGGGTCAACAACCGGTGGGTCAACAACCGGTGGGACAACGCCGGGGTCCGGGACGGCAGGATCCACACCGGGGACGCCGGGGTCCACCACGGGCGGGGTCACTGCCGGAGCAGGGAGCGCCGGGTCGACTGCCGCCGGCCCTGTGGCGGGCGGTGCCGAGTCCGGAACCTGGGCCGCCGAGCCCGGGTCCGCCTGCGCAGGCTCGTCGGCGTCGGCGGGATCAACGTCCGCGATATCTGGCCTCGGGCCAGGAACGGCACCAGCGGACCAGGTGCTGGGCGGTACCGGAGCGATGTCCACGGAGACCGGGCCGTCGAGGGAGGGAACAGGGAGGTCGTCGGCGTCCGTGCAGTCGGCGACCGCCGATCTCTCGCCGGCGTCGTCGGCTGTCCCGGAGAACGTGCACGCGTCATCCGCCTGTGCGGCCGTGCCGGAGAGGGTCAGCCACGCGGCACCGGCGACGGCGGCCAACAGCACATGGCGCAAGGGGCGCAGGGTGCGGCCCGCGCGGGAGGACGCTGCTGCTGGATCCATGCGCGCACCCCCGCTCCCGGAAAACTGGACGATTGCCTACAGGGTAAGTCGGCCCCAACGGGAGAGTCCAGAGCGGAACCGAAACTGTAGGCATACCGAGACACTCGGAAGGCGTCGGATCCGGTGCCTGTGGGACGTGGAAAGTGGGACGTGGTCAGTGGGCGTCGTTCGGGTAGGTCACCCCGAGTTGCGCGCGCACACCGTCGAATAGCCGCATGGTGTTCAGGGAGTCCTCCAGCGGCATAACCGGGCTCTCGGTGAGTCCGTGCTGGATGCACCGCGTGACCTCGCGCAGTTCGTAGGTGTAGCCGCGCCCGACCACCGCGAACCGCTCGGTCCGGGGATCGTCGAAGCCGATCCTGACCAGCAGTTCCTTGGGGTTGTTAATGGAGCCGGACGTCTGCAGGAAGCCCTGGCTGCCGGCGACGGTGGCCGTTCGGGGCCCGTGCGCCAGCAAAGAGGATGTCAGCTGGGCTTGCCCGCCGTGGTGGTAGCCGAGCGTCAAGGCGTTTTGGGCGTCCACGCCGTCGTCATTGAGCCAACCGGTGGCGCTGACGGTTTGCGGGAACCCCAGGGTGCCAAGCGCCCAAAGCAGCGGGTAGACCGTCAGGTCCAGCAGGGCGCCGCCGCCGTCCTTGGGCGCCCAGAGCCGGGAGGCGGGCGAGTACGGCGCCGGAAAGCCGAGATCGGCGCCCACCCACTTGACCGCGCCGATCTCGCCCGAGGCAGCGATCTCAAACGCCCGCTGCATGCTGGGCAGGAACCGGCTCCACACCGCCTCCATCAGGAACAGGCCCTTTGCCCGGGCCGCCGCAATCAGCTCGGCGGCTTCCCGGGCGTTGACGGTCAGGGCCTTCTCGCACAGCACATGCTTGCCGGCGTTGAGGGCGGCAAGGGCGATCTCGTGGTGGTGGGCGTGTGGCGTGGCGACATAGACGACGTCGACGCCGTCGTCCGCGAGCAGGCGGGCATAACCGCTGACGCCGTCCCGGTCACCGTAGGCGCGGACAAAGCCGTAGTCGGCCGCGAAGGCATCGGCCGCCGCTTGGGTGCGGGAACTGACGGCGTACAGTTCCGCATCCGCCAGAAGTTCAAGGTCACGGGTGAGCGCAGCGGCGATCCCTCCGGTGGCGATGATTCCCCAGCGCAGCCTGGCGCCGGTGGCTGTGCGGGGATCCTGGTCAGGCTGGCTGAACAGCCACGGTTTCGCGATGAGGTCAGACATGATGCCATCTTCTCACCCGGGGGCGGAAGGGCCGCGGTGTTGCAGGCCCGGCACGCGTGAGGTTCAGCGCGCAAGGAGGTTCAGTTCAGGAGGCTCGACGCCGAAACCGCGGACGGCCCCGGAAGGACCGCCCGCGGGGCGGTGCCGGGCGGGCCTCAGCCGGGTGGGCGTCAGCCCGGCCGGCCTCAGCCGGTTACGGCCGCCGTCGCACGGGTCCGTACCGGTTCCTCCGTGAGCCGGCCCTGCTGGAGCCGGAAGCGCCGGTCCGTCTTGTTGGCCAGGGCGCGGTCGTGGGTGACCACGAGGATGGTGGTGTTGTGGTCCCGGCTGAGCGTGCTGAGGAGCTCGATGATGTGCTCGCCGGTCTGCTCGTCCAGGTTGCCGGTGGGTTCATCGGCCAGGATCAGCTTGGGTTCGTTCGCCAGCGCCCGGGCAATCGCAACCCGCTGCTGCTCGCCGCCGGAGAGCCGGTTGATGCGCCGCACGTGCTTGTACGGATCGAGCTGGACCTGTTCGAGCAGCTGCCGGGCCCGCTCGGCCCGGACGCCCTTGCGCACGCCGGCAAACTCCATCGGCAGCATCACGTTGTCCACGGCCGAGAGATTCGGGATCAGGTTGAACTGCTGGAACACGAATCCGATGTCCCGGCGCCGGTAGTTGGTCAGCTTCCCGTCCGGCATGGTGGCCAGGCTCACGCCGTTGACCACCACATCGCCGCTGGTGGGCTTGTCCAAGGCACCGAGCAGGGAGAGCAGGGTGCTTTTGCCGCTGCCGCTCTTGCCCACGATCGAGGCCAGCGCGCCCTGTTCGAGCTCGAAGCTGACGTCGTTGACCGGCTTGATGGTCCGGTCGCCGGACTTGAACGTGCGGACCAGGTTCTTGACTTCGATCATGGCTATTCTCCTCGGAGGACTTCGATGGGACGGATGCGGGCGGTGAGCAGGGCCGGCACCAGGGCCCCGATGATGGCGACGCCGAAGACCGCGGCGATGCCCGCGGCAATGACGCCGGGGGAGGCGCTCGCCGTCACGGAGGTCAGCAGCTGGCTGGCCCCGCCGAGCGGGCCGCCCGGCCCGCCCGGGAAACCGCCGGGACCGCCGCGCTGGGCGGTTGCCGCGCTCGTGGTGCTGCTTGAGCTGATGAGGGCGCTGGCGATGCCGCCGCTGGCAAGGGAGGCGACGGCGGCGCCCACCACGCTGCCCAGTGCCACCAGCACGAGGGCCTCCAGCACAAACTGCAGGCCGATGGTGCGGTTTGGGGCGCCGATGGCCTTCAGGACGCCGATCTCGCGGCGGCGTTCGCGGACCAGCATGACCATGATCAGGAGGATGATCAGCCCGGCGGTGCCAAGGGCCGCGACGAAGGCGATGAAGGAAATATTCTTGACGCTGTCCAGCGAGCTGACGGCAGTCTCAAGGTTCCGCTGCCCCTGGGTGACGTCGGCCTTGTCGGCGCCGAGCGCCGCCTGCAGGGCGGTCTTGGCGGCGTCGACGTTTTCCATGCTGTTGACCGTGACGATCATGGTGGAGAGTTCGTCCGGCAGCGCGGCGAGGGTCTGGGCGGTCGGAAGCGTTACATAGAGGGCGTTGTTGCCGAAGGCGGTGCCGGAGTCGAACAGTCCCTGGACAGTGAAGGTCTGGTCCTGGATGGTGAACGTCGAGCCCACGCTGAGGCCGTTCTTGGTGGCCAGGGTGGTGCCCAGCAGGGCGCCGGTGGACGCGGCGGTGTAGTTGCCCAGACCGGTGCCTTGCGTCAACTGCAGGGCCTTGCCGGTGGAGTCCATCTCGGCGTCGATGCCCGTTGCGGTGATGGGCAGCGAGAACGCCGGCGCGGCCGCAGTGGTACTGCCCGTGGTGCCGCTTGTGCTGCCCGCTGTCCCGGAAGTCGCTTGGTTTCGGTTGCCGAGAGTTCCGGCGTCGACGGCGGCCGTGAGGCTCGTGGTGACAGAGGTGGCAGACTGCCCGCCGGGGCCGCCTTGGCCTGTCCGTCCTGTCTGGCCCGCGGCCGCCTCGGCGGCAATTTCTGCGGCGTTGCGCAGGCGCAGTGCCTTGGTGCCGACCACGCTGCTGACGTTGGGGACGGCCGCCGCCGTGGCCGCCTGTGCCGAGGTCAGCGGCTCGCCGCCGCCTTCGAAACCCTGGCCGCCGGCCGGGTTCACGGTCAGGACCGTGCCCACCGAGGCGTTCAGTTCGGCGACCTTGCCTGTGACGGCCTGGTTGGCCACGAGCATGGCCAGGGCAAGTCCGATGGCTACGGCCAGCACGGCCACCACGGCGGCGGTCCTGACCTTGTTTCGGAAGGCATTGCCTACACTCCGGGCAAGAACGCTCACGGTACTCCTAATTTTTTGGGTGTCTCTGGGGTGCCACTTGCCGGAACCCGATGCCCGGCGCTGGTCCCACAGTGGTACGGGCCGCTGTGCGAACGTCCCGGCGAAGCTATGTCTGCGCTGTGAAGCCAAGTTGCCGGAGGCAGCGCCACCGCCACGGTGAGAGCCGGCGCGGGTCACGGCCAACGCAAGAGCCCCGGCCCTCCCTTGCGGGGGAGCCGGGGCTCTGTTGTCTCGCCTGCGCCGGTGCAGCTGGCGCCTAGACGGGTACTACTGCTTGGTGATCGGTCCGAGTACCGGATCGTTGACGTAGGCAGTGTGGACGTTTTCCTGGGTCACGATGACCGGCTCCAGCAGGTACGCGGGAACAACCTTGACCGTGTTGTTGTAGGACTTGTCGTCGTTGATCTCCGGCTTCTTGCCTGCCTGGATGTCGTTGACCATGACGATCGAGTGCTCAACGAGCGCGCGGGTGTCCTTGTTGATGGTGGAGTACTGCTCGCCCGCCATGATGGACTTGACCGACTCAACCTCGGAGTCCTGGCCTGTGACAACCGGAATCGGCTTGCCGGCGGCCTTGACGGAGGTGATGATCGCGCGGGCCAGGGTGTCGTTCGGGGACAGCACGCCGTCGAGCGGGGCGCTGCCGTAGGTTCCGGCGAGCAGGGTGTCCATGCGCTTCTGGGCGTTCTCGGCCTTCCAGCCCTGGGTAACGGCCTGCTCGAAGGTCGTCTGGCCCGAGAGCACCTTCAGTGTGCCGTCGTCCATCTTCGGCTTCAGGACGCTCATGGCGCCGTCGAAGAAGACCTTCGCGTTGGCGTCATCAGGGGAACCTGCGAAGAGTTCGATGTTGTACGGGCCTTCCGGCTTCTTGGCCTTCATGCCGTCCAGCAGCGCCTTGCCCTGGAGTTCACCGACCTTGAAGTTGTCGTAGGCCACGTAGTAGTCCACGTTCTCGGTGTTCAGGAGCAGACGGTCGTAGGCGATGATCGTGGCGCCGGCGTCCTTGGCCTGCTTGAGCTGGGTGCCCAGCTGCGCGCCGTCGATGGCGCCGACGATGATGACCTTGGCGCCCTTGGTGATCATGGCGCTGATCTGGTTC
Organism: Arthrobacter sp. Bi26; assembly: GCF_918697925.1. Classification (GTDB taxonomy): domain Bacteria; phylum Actinomycetota; class Actinomycetes; order Actinomycetales; family Micrococcaceae; genus Arthrobacter. The sequence goes on along the minus strand of NZ_CAKKMF010000014.1, from coordinate 69,984 downwards.
TGCTGTTCAGAAACGCCGCCGTTGGCGAACTGCACGTCCGGCTTGTAGCCTGCCGCGGTGAGGCCGTCGTTGAACAGCTGCTCCGCCAGGACCCAGTTTTCGGAGGTCTTCTGCGGGAGTGCGACGCCGATCGAGGAGCCCTTCGGGAATGCTTCGCCTCCAGTGGTCGAACCGCCGGTGGTCCCGGTGTCGGAACGGCCGCAGGCTGTCAGCGCCAGTGCCGCAATAGCAGCGATCGCTGCTGCCTTTCCTGCTTTACCAATCATTCGCATTGCTTGGTTCACTTTCTTTTGGTGGTGTGCGGAGAAACGTGGGCTTTGGGAGCCGGGGAGTGGATCAGATCCCTCGCGAGATGACCTCTTTGGTTTGGGTGGTCTCGTCGGCCTTGATCTCGCTGCTGCGGCCGAAGTTCTTCATGAGCATGCCGACGATCGATGTCTTGCCTTGGGTCTTGTTGTAGACGTCGAACGCGACGGCTATCAGCAGGACCAGGCCCTTGATGATCTGGGTGAGATCGGCGCCGACGCCCATGAGCTGCAGGCCGTTGTTCAGCACGGCCATGACCAGGCCGCCGATGATCGAGCCGATCACGGTGCCCACGCCGCCGGTGACCGCGGCGCCGCCGATGAACACGGCCGCGATGGCGTCCAGTTCCCAGCCGACGCCGTCGAACGGTCCCGAGGCGGTGGAGCGGCCGACGAAGATCATGCCGGCGAGGCCGGCCAGGAAGGACATGTTCATCATGACCAGGAAGTTGACCTTCTTGGACTGGACACCGGAGAGCTCGGCAGCGTGCCGGTTGCCGCCGACCGCGTAGATGTGGCGGCCGATGACGGTCTTGGAGGAGATGAAGCCGTACACGAGGATCAGGACCGCGAGGATCAGGCCCGGCACCGGGAAGGACGTGCCCGGCCGGCCGGTGGCGAAGAGGTAGGTGGCGTAGAGGATGGCGCCGGAGACGAGCACCAGCTTCAGGACCATGACCCAGGTTTCGGAGACCTCGGCGCCGAGCTTCTTGGCGTTCCGGCGGGACCGGATCTCGCTGAAGATCACGAACGCGACGGCGAGCAGGCCAATGAGCATGGTGGGGTTGTTGTAGCCGGTATTCGGGCCAAACTCGGGCAGGTAGCCGGAGCCGATGTACTGGAAATCCGCAGGGACCGGGATGGTGTTCGACTTGCCGACAAACTGGTTGGCGCCGCGGAAGATCAGCATGCCGGACAGCGTCACGATGAACGCGGGAATGCCGACGTAGGCCACCCAGTATCCCTGCCAGGCCCCGATCAGGACGCCCAGCCCCAGCCCCATCAGGACGCCGATGTACCAAGGCATTCCCCAGTCGCGGATGAAGAGGGACACACAGACGCCCACGAAGGCCGCGACGGAACCGACGGAGAGATCGATGTGGCCGGCGATGATGACCAGCACCATGCCGATGGCGAGGATCAGGATGTAGGAGTTGCCGTTGAAGAGGTTGATGACGTTGCCCGACGTGAGCGTGCGGCCCTCCGTGAAAATCTCGAAGAACACGATCAGCGCAACCAGGGCGAAGATCATGCCGAATTGGCGGGTGTTGCCGCCAAAGAGCTTCTTGAGCGCGTTCATTGTTTCATTCCTTGTGTCCGGGGTGTTCGGATTGTTCTGGTTGGTCCCACAGGGTCAGGCGGTTTTGCGGGCGGACGTCATGAGTTTCATGAGGCTTTCCTGGCTGGCTTGGTCTTTGTCCAGCACGCCGGTGATGGCGCCTTCGAAGATCGTGTAGATCCGGTCCGAGAGGCCCAGCAGCTCGGGCAGCTCCGAGGAAATGACGATCACTGCCTTGCCCTCGTTGGCCAGCTTCTGGATGATGCCGTAGATCTCGTACTTGGCCCCGACGTCGATCCCGCGGGTCGGCTCGTCCAGGATCAGCACGTCCGGGTCGGTAAACATCCACTTCGCCAGCACGACCTTCTGCTGGTTGCCGCCGGAGAGCTTCGCGACGCCTTCCTCCACGGAGGGCGTCTTGGTCCGCAGCGCCTTCCGATATTCCTCCGCGACGGCGTATTCCTTGTTCGCGTCCACCACGAAGTGCTTGCTGATCTTGCGCAGGTTCGCCGAGACGGTCGTGGCCTTGATGTCGTCCAGCAGGTTCAGGCCCAGGGACTTGCGGTCCTCCGTGACGTAGCCCAGCCCGGCGTCGATCGCCTGGCGGACGCTTTTGAGCTGCAGCTCCTTGCCGTCTTTGTAGACGTGGCCCGAGATGAAGCGGCCGTAGGAGCGGCCGAACACGGACCGGGCCAGCTCGGTGCGCCCGGCCCCCATCAGGCCCGCGAACCCGACGATCTCGCCGCGGCGGACGAAGAAGCTGGAGTTCTTGCAGACCAGGCGGTCCTGGATCGCCGGGTGCCCGACGTTCCAGTTCTTGACCTCGAAGAGGACATCGCCGATCTTCGGCTCGTGATCCGGGAACCGGGATTCCAGCGTCCGGCCCACCATGCCCTTGATGATGCGGTCCTCGTCGACGCCGTCGGCCTTGACATTCAGGGTCTCGATCGACTTGCCGTCGCGGATGATCGTGATCTCATCCGCGATCTGTTCGATCTCGTTGAGCTTGTGCGAAATGATGATCGAGGTGATGCCGCGGCCCTTCAGGCCCAGCATGAGGTCCAGCAGGTGCTGGGAGTCGGACTCGTTCAGCGCGGCCGTGGGCTCGTCCAGGATCAGGAGCTTCACCGACTTGTTCAGGGCCTTGGCGATCTCGACCAGCTGCTGCTTGCCGACGCCGATCTCCTTGATCGGGGTGTCCGGGTCCTCGCGCAACCCCACCCGGGCCAGCAGCTCGGTGGAGCGGGTCCGGGCCTCGGCCCAGTCGATCACGCCGCGCTTGGTGGGCTCGTTGCCGAGGAAGATGTTCTCCATGATCGACAGCTCGGGGATGAGCGCGAGTTCCTGGTGGATGATCACGATTCCGGCGTGCTCGCTGGCCCGGATGTCCTTGAACTCCTGGACCTCGTTCTGGTACACGATGTCGCCGGTGTAGGTGCCGAACGGGTATACCCCCGAGAGCACCTTCATCAGGGTCGATTTCCCGGCGCCGTTCTCACCGCAGATGGCGTGGATCTCGCCGGCCTTCACCCGCAGGCTTACATCGGCCAAAGCTTTAACGCCGGGGAATTCCTTGGTGATGGAGCGCATCTCGAGAATTAGCGGATCACTGTGCGTGTTGAGGGACGTCATCTGCCCTTACGCCTCCAATGCATGACTTCGTTGTCCGCCCCTGCAAACCGCAGGGCCGTCTGATGGAAAAGTAAACTGGATCACGCCCTTGTCGTCAAGTCTTTAACGCAACGGGCGGATAACGAAATGGTTAGTTACGCCGGATTCCGGCGTGCTGGAAGACCAAAGCCGTGGCCCCGAGGGCCTCCGCCCGGTCGCCCAGGGACGACATTGTGAGGGTGGTTGTCTCTCCGATGACCGGCACGGCGTGGCGGATCAGGCCGCGCCGGATCGGGTCCAAAAGGAGTTCGCCAAGCCCCGCCAGTGGGCCGCCGACCACGATCACTTCGGGGTTGATCAGGTTCGCCACGTTGCCCAGGGCGCGCCCGACGGCGAGCCCGGCGTCGTCCACCACACGGAGCGTCGCGGAGTCCCGCTCCAGGGCCTTGCGCACGATGTCCCCGGGCGTGAGCGGCCGGTCCTCACCGCGGCTCAGGAGCTCGATCATGGTGGTGGTGGAGGCTATCGTTTCCAGGCAGCCGCGGTTCCCGCACCGGCAGATCAGCCCGTGCTCGTGGATTGTGGCATGGCCGATTTCGCCCGTGATGCCGACGTTGCCGTAGTAGGGGATGCCGTTGAGGATCAGCCCCGCGCCGATGCCCGAGCCGATCTTGAGGAACATCAGGTTGCTGATGCCGCTGTGCGGTCCCCACGTGACCTCGGAGAGGGCGCCCAGGTTGGCGTCATTGTCCACGAATACAGGCAGTTCCAGCGCTTCTTCGAGGCGTTTGAGGATGTTGATGCCCACCCATTCGGGCAGGATCGCGCCCTGCGCCACGGTGCCGGTGCGGCGGTCGATGGGGCCGGGAATTCCTACGCCGGCACCGACCAGGGCGCTGCGCTCCACGCCGCTGTCCGCGAGCAATCGGTCCAACACGCCGACGGCGGCCTGGATGCCCTCCTCGGCGTGGTGGCCCAGGGGCAGCAGGACCGACTGTTCGGCGATCACGTGGTAGCTGAGCGAGGCCAGTACGACGCGCAGGTGCCGCCGGCCAAAATCGATCCCCACCGCGACGGCCCCGTTGCTGTTGAGCCGGACGTTCAGGGCGCGCCGCCCTGAGCTGGTAATCGGTTCAGTGGAGGCCAGCCCGGCGTCCTGCATGATCTTGACGATGTTCGAAACAGTGGCCGTCGATAGCCCTGTCTGGCGGGCCAGTTCCGCTTGCGTGGAGGGGCCCGCGAGGAGGCATTCGATGATCCGCTGCTGGTTCAGATGCCGGAGGGCGGACTGCGATCCGGGGTTCTTGGTTCGGCTCCTCGTTGAGCGCGTTGGTGAGGGCATGCTATGAAGCGTGACGCATCGGCGGCTTGTAGTCAAGAAGTTAACGCATTGATAACGGCCGTCTGGGTTTCCGGGTACGCGGCGGGCCGCCGGCCCTCCCGGTCTTGACCGCCGGGACGTTCCGCCCCGTTCGCCGGCTGGCTGGGTGGAAATGCACCAAATGCGGCTTCCCCGGCCGCGGCTACTCTGGGAGCAGAGAGTCCGCAGTGCTCCTGCGGAGGTACCCCGAGAGTCGTGAGGTGGTAATGGTGCTGCTGGCCCTGATGCAGGCGAACGCCGCCGTGCTGGATGCGAAGGCGAACTGCGCCGCGGTGGAGGCGGCGGCGCGCGAAGCGTCCGCCGCTGGTGCGCAGCTGCTGCTGACCCCGGAGCTTTTCCCCGTGGGCTATGCGCCGCGCCGGCTGCGGTCAGCCTTCGATCCCGGCACGCTGCCTGCGCTCCGGGAGGCCCTGGCCGGCATCGCCCGGCGCCACAACATTGCCCTGGTCTACAGCCTCCCCGCCGTAACGCCGGCGGGGGAGTGGCACATTTCCGCCACCCTGGTTGACGCGTCCGGCGACGAACTGCTCACTTACGACAAGGTGCACCTGTTCGGCCCCGAGGAACGCGCAGCGTTTGCGCCGGCCGCGGCAGCCCCTGGCGTCGTCGACTTCCACGGGCTCAAAACTGCCCTGGTCATTTGCTACGACATCGAGTTTCCCGAGTCCGCACGGGCCGCCGCCGTGCGCGGCGCCGAACTGCTGCTGGTGCCGACCGCACTCGCCGGCGGGTTCGACGCGGTGCCGAACGTATTGGTCCGGGCCAGGGCGCTGGAGAACCAGCTGACAGTGGCGTACGCCAACCACACCGGCTCGGAGGAAGGCTACGACTTCCGCGGCGGCAGCATCGTGGCGGGCGCGGACGGCACGGTCCTGGCCGCGGCCGGCCCCGGGACGGAACTGCTCTTTGCCGAGCTGGGAGGAGCTGTGCGCGCCGACGCGGACAGGACGGATGATGCGGACGGGGCAGACGACGCGGATGACGCCGTCGCCTACCTGCGCGACCGCCGCCCGGACGTCTACCGTTCCTGGGGCATCTGACCCGCGGGAGGTCCGGTATCGGGTGAAGCGGCCGCGACGGCAGCAGCGACCGGGGCGCCTCCCGGGGATACTGCGTCGGGCAACTCGGGTCCGCCCTGGTCCTGATGGGCGATGTACTGGAGGGCGATCCACAGCTCCGCGCGGGCCTGGGCCCGATTGAGATCCAGGCCCAGCAGCTCGCCGATGACGCCGATCTGCCGGCGGACGCTGTTGCGATGCAGCGCCGTGGCCTTCGCCGTGGCGTCCCAGCTGCCGTTCTCACCAAGCCAGGCCCGCAGGATGCCCAGCAGGGTGTCGCGGCGCTCCGGTTCCAGCGCGAGCACCGGTGCGAGCAGGCGGTCCGCCAGCATGGTGCCGGCCTCGGAACCCAGCAGGCCCGTCACGGACCAAGTCACGTCGTCCGCCCGGACGCTTCGGCGGCTGGTCAGCACCCGGTTGCGCAGCGAGGAGGCGTCCTGGTAGGCGCCCGCCAGGCCCGAGAATTCGGTGCCGCTGCCGATTACCAGGCGCCAGCCGAGCCGCTCCACCTCGGCGAGCAAGGCGTCGTCGACCTTGAGCCGGGTGATGGCGGCAAAGCCGTAGTCGGTGTGCTCCACCAGTTTGGTGTCGAACAGCCTGCGCCATTCCAGCAGCTCCCGCACCGGGCCCTCGCCCGTCTGGCGCGGTCCGCCCGCCGCCCGGTCGCTGCCCGCGGCGGCGTCCACCCGGATGCCCTGGACCACCCGCAAATGGCCGGACCGGGTGGAGGAAAGGCTTTGTGCCAGCAGGTCCTTCAACCCGTTGACCTGCCGTGCAGTTCCCGACGCCACGCTCTCCGGATGCAACAGCAGCGCCGTGGCAAGCTGGCTAGGGGCCAGGGAACCGCTGGTGCGCTGGCGGACCAGCAGTTCCAGCAGCCCGACGGCGGTGGAGACCACGTTGTTCTGGGCCGGGGTCAGCGGGGCGTCCGTGCCTAGGACGAGCGCGCCGAGGTTGGCGTCCCGGGTGCTGCGCAGCGGATACCCGAAGACCAGGGATGAGCCTGCCGCGTCGAATGAATCCATCTCCACCCGGGGGCCGCTGCCGGCGAGCAGCCGGGCCAACAGCGGCTGCAAGGCGGCGGAATCAACGCCCGGCACGGTGCCGGCAACGGAGTGCGCGGAGTGCGGGCCGGGGGAGCCGCCCGAGCCCCGGGCACGCACCCGCCCGTCCGCCCCGACCAGCACGGCCCAGACCGGGACGCGCTGCACCAGGGCCGCGAGGAGCTCGTGCTCGGGGCGTGCAGACAAGACCGCCCGCATGAGCTGCCGATTGGTGTCGGCCAGTTGGCGGAAGGTCTTGGCGTTGTCCGACTCAAGGAGCCGGGAGAACGCGAGTCCCAGCGCGGCGAACGGGATGGTCCCCGGGATGGACACCAGGGTCAGGTTGTGCCGCCGACAGGCCCTAACCACGGTATCCGGCACGGCCTCGAAGTAGGGTTCCAGGCCAAAGCCGAGGGCGCCGACGCGGGCCCCGACCAGGCGCAGCACGTAGGCGTCCACCGCCTCCTCGCTGCCACCATCACCCACGAACGGCAGGCCGGCGGTGAGCAGGAATTCGCCGTCGAGCAGGTAAGGGGTCGGATCATCCAGCTCGCTCGGCTCCACCCAGCGCAGGCGCTCGTCCCCGTTGCCGCCGTCGTGCAGGACGCCGAGCTCCGGCAGCTGGCGCAGGAACTGTGGCAGCGTGACGAAACCAAACCGCTCGGAGTCCTCAGCAGCCACGGCCGCGGCCCCCGTCCAGCCGGGCCGGCCGCCGGGCAGGACGCCGGGCCTGCGGTGCATTAAGTCTCATGTCTGAAGAATACAGGTCATTTTGCACAACCATGAGAGGTGGCTCACATGCCTAGGGTGGTCAGGGGAAACCGACCACTACTGAAGATAAGGACGTCAACGATGACTGTGCCAACTCTGATCGGGGAACGCCCGCCGGCCGCCGCCGGCCGTCCCGGGCTCGCCACCCAGCTCCTGCGCCGCAAGCCGATCGGGCAGCTGGTCAGCGAGGCCGAAACCGGGCACGGCGGCACGCAGCTGGTCCGCAGCTTCGGCGTGCTGCAGCTGACCATGATCAGCGTCGGCGCCACGCTTGGCACCGGCATCCTGGTGATCCTGGGCGAATCGGTGCCGCTCGCCGGCCCGGCCATCTGGATCTCCTTTGCCATTGCCGGACTCGCAGCCCTGCTCTCCGCCGTGTCCTATGCGGAGATGGCCGGCCTGGTGCCCGCCGCCGGTTCCAGCTACTCCTACACCTACGCCACCATGGGCGAGGGCATGGCCTGGATCTGCGGCTGGTGCCTGGTCCTGGAATACGCCGTCTCCGTGGCCGCCGTCGCGGTCGGCGCGGGCCAGTACGTCAACGAGGCCCTGGCGGTCTTCGGTCTGGCGCTCCCGGACGCCATGTCGCAGCCGCCGGGAGCCGGCGGGGTGTTGAATGTGCCCGCGATCGTCATTGTGGTCCTGGCCATGATGCTGTTGATCCGCGGTGCCAAGGAGAGCGCCTGGATCAACACGGCGATCGTCCTGGTCAAGGTCGGCATTCTGCTGTTCTTCTGCGCCGTGGCCTTCACCGCCTTCAACGGCGGACACTTCGAACCCCTCATGCCGATGGGCGCCGCCGGCGTCTCGGCCGCGGCCTCCAGGGTCTTCTTCTCCTACATCGGCTTCGACGCCGCCTCCACGGCTGGCGAGGAAGCCCGCAACCCCAAGCGCGATCTCCCGCGGGCCATCCTGCTCTCCATGCTGATCGTCACCAGCATCTACGTGCTCGTCGCCGTCGCCGCCATCGGCGCCCGCCCCTGGGGCTGGTTCGACGGCACCGAAGCCGCCCTCGTGAAGATCCTCGAGGAAATCACCGGCCAGCCGTGGGTTGGCGTGGTGTTCGCCGTCGGCGCCGTGCTTGCCATCGCCAGCATCGTGCTGACCGTCCTCTACGGGCAGACCCGGATCCTGCTCTCGATGTCGCGGGACGGCCTGGTCCCCAGGGTCTTCGGCCGGGTCTCGGCCCGGACGGGCACACCGGTTGCCGGAACCCTGATTGTGGGCACCGCCGTCGCACTGACTGCCGGCCTGGTGCCGCTGGGTGCCCTCGCGGACGCCACCAGCATCGGCACCCTGTTCGCGTTCGCCCTGGTCAACGTGGCAGTCATCTACCTGCGGCGGACCCGGCCGGAGCTCACGCGCAGCTTCCGCGTCCCGCTCTTTCCGCTGACGCCGATTCTGGGCGCCCTCATGTGCGCCTACCTCATGGCCAACCTCGGCGCCGGGACCTGGGTGGTCTTCGGTGTTTGGATGCTCGTGGGCCTGGCCGCCTACTTCGGCTATGGCCGGAAGAACTCAAGGGTGGCCGCCCTGAGCCACGAGGAATACCGTGAACTATCAAGCCGCCAACCCGCCACCACCACCACAACCCAGGAACTGAAGGCAGAAATCTCATGACCACCGCCACCGAACTGCCGGCCCCCGAACCGGCTTTCACCCCGGCAGACAGCCTGGCCGGCCACCGTCCGGTCGAGGCGCCCATCACCATGCTGAATCCGGATTTCCCGTTCAGCTACGACCACTACCTCGCCCACCCCGACGGCCTGGGGTCGCTGCCGCCCGAACTCTACGGGACGGAGGTCGCCGTCGTCGGTGCCGGCCTGTCGGGGCTGGTGACCGCCTATGAACTCATGAAGCTGGGCCTGCGGCCGGTGGTCTACGAGGCCGACAGGATCGGTGGCCGGCTGAGGACCGCCAGCTTCCCGTCCGCGCCGGGCATCGTGGCGGACCTCGGCGGCATGCGTTTCCCGGTCTCCGGCAAGGCCTTCCATCACTATGTGGACCTGCTCGGACTCGAGACCCAGGAGTTCCCCAACCCGCTGGCACCGGCCACCTCCAGCACGGTGATCGAGCTCGCGGGCGAGAAGCACTACGCCGAGACCGCGGCGGACCTGCCCCCGTTCTTCCTCGAGGTGGCGGACGCGTGGAAGGCGGCCGTGAACGATGGCGCCCGGTTCGCCGAGATGCAGGAGGCCATCCGGGCCCGGGACACCGCCCGGATCAAGGAACTGTGGAACGCGCTGCTCCCGGAGCTGGACGAGCAGACGTTCTATGGCTTCATCGCCGGCAGCGACTCCTTCAAGGAGGCCGGCTTCGCCCACCGCGAGGCGTTCGGACAGGTTGGCTTCGGCACCGGCGGCTGGGACACCGACTTCCCCAACTCCATCCTCGAAATCCTCCGGGTCGTCTACACCGACGCCGATGACCAGCACCGGCTCATCGCCGGCGGCGCGCAGCGGCTCCCCGAGGCGCTGTGGGAGCACACGCCGTCGGGCATGGCCCACTGGCCTGACGGCACGTCCCTGGCATCCCTGCACGCGGGTGCGCCGCGGGGCGCCGTGGAGCGCATCGCCCGCGACGGCAGCGGAGACTTCCGGATCCGCGAACGCTGGGGACGCGAATCCGCCTACCCGGCGGTGGTGACCACATGCCAGTCCTGGCTGCTGTCGACACGGATCCACACCGACGAAGCCCTGTTCCCCGCCGAGCTGTGGACGGCGATCGAACGCTCGCACTACATGCAGTCCTCCAAGACTTTCGTCATGGTGGACCGGCCGTTCTGGAAGGACATCGACCCTGCAACGGGCCGCGAGGTCCTGTCCATGACGCTGACCGACCGGCTGAACCGAGCCACGTACCTGCTGGACAACGGCCCGGACAAGCCCGCCGTAATCCTGCTGTCTTACACGTGGAACGACGACGCGCTGAAGTGGCTCTCGCTCGACGCGGACGAGCGGGCGGAGCTCATGCTGCACTCGCTGGAGCAGATCTACCCCGGCGTCGACATCGCCAGCCACATCGTGGGCCAGCCGATCACCGTCTCGTGGGAGGCCGACCCCAACTTCATGGGCGCCTTCAAAGCCAACCTGCCGGGGCACTACCGCTACCAGCAGCGGCTGTTCACCCACTTCAAGCAGGACGCGCTGCCCGACGAACAGCGCGGGATCTTCCTCGCCGGCGACGACGTTTCGTTCACCGCCGGCTGGGCCGAGGGCGCCGTCACCACCGGCCTGAACGCGGTCTGGGGTGTGGTCAACCACCTCGGCGGCCGGACCCCGACGGGGAACCCCGGACCGGGCGAGCTGCTGTCCGAGCTGGGCCCGATCGCGCTGGACTGAGCACCGCGACCGGGGGGCTGAGCGGCCGGGTCGGTCAGATTGGACCGCTCAGTCCGCTATCTCAGGCGCCGTGCAGTTCGCGGTGCGCGCGTGCCAGTTCCTGGTAGTGGGCGGCGTTGTGCTGGACGCCCGCGAACTCCTCGTCGCTGAGCTCGCGCCGGACTTTGGCCGGAACTCCGGCTACGAGCGAGCGGGGCGGGATGACAGTGCCCTCCAGCACCACGGCACCGGCGGCGATGAGGGAGCCGGCGCCGATCACCGCCCCGTTGAGGATGGTGGCGCTCATGCCGATCAGGCAGTCGTCCTCGACGGTGCAGCCGTGGACCACGGCGCTGTGGCCGACGCTGACCCGAGCGCCGACGGTGCAGGGGAAGCCGGGGTCGGCGTGCAGCACCACGTTGTCCTGCAGATTGCTGCCGGCGCCCACGGTGATGGCGGCGGTGTCGGCGCGGACACAGACGCCGTAGAAGGCGCTCGAGTTCTCGGCCAGGGCGGCGTTGCCGATCACGGACGCCGTGGGGGCGATGAAGGCGGAGTCATGGACGGCCGGAGCGGTGCCGGCGAATGCGTAGAGGGGAGCCATGCCACCAGCCTAGGACATGAGCCTCTTGCGGGCGGGGCGGCGCTGAGTAGGATCGGGGCCATTCCCACGCCCTACTGGAGGTGGCCGAAATGTTCCTGCAGCTGATGAAACGCTTGGGGGAGGCCGAAACTCTTGACCCGGCCGTCCGGACCGCGGAGCCGCTGGCTTCCCGGCTTATCGCCGACGCCCGGCTCCGGAGCTTCTTTCACGGTGATGCCACCGGCATCCCGCCGCACGTCATCCTCACCCGCGTGCCCTTGGGTGCATGGTTCATGGCGATGTTCCTGGACCTCTTCCCGGACGATGGCTCGCGTCTGGCGGCCCGGCGGCTGGTGGGCCTCGGCGTCGTCGCCGCGGCCCCGGCGGGGCTCAGCGGCTGGGCGGAGTGGGCGCGGGCCGACCACACCACGCGCCGCATCGGCGTCGTCCATGCCGGCGCCAATCTCGTCGCGACGCTGATCTTCCTGGCGTCCTGGCATGCCCGGCGCCGGGAGCGGCACCGTCTCGGCGTCGCTCTGGCCCGGGTGGGCGCCATCCTGCTGGTTGTTGGCGGCTTCCTGGGCGGCTACATGCGCAGCGTCCAGCGTCCCTGAGCCCAGACGAGGCCGTTGCGCTATCAGATGTGGTCCTTACGGGGCGCTGAGAACCACCACAAGTGATAGCGCAACGGGTGTTTTTCAGGCGGGGGAGCGGAGGACCGTGAAGCCCTCACCGCGGCTGCCGCCCTCGCGGCGCGGGTCCGGGACGGGCAGCACGACGGCGATTGGCGCGCCGGGTTCCGCCACCCGGCCAAGTTCGCGGACGACGTCGTCCCACTCCTCCGGGGCCAGGCCCGCCAAAGCGTCCACCGCCCACACCGAGGAAAACGCGGCATCGGCGAACGGCAGCGATGCCGGGCCCGCCACGGTGGCCTCGAGCCCGTGAGCCCGGGCGATGTGGATGTTCTCCTCGGACCGGTCTACGCCGGTGAAATGGATGCCGGACTGCACAAAGTGCAGCCCGTCGGTGCCCGGGCCGCAATCCAGCCCCAGCACTGCGTGCCGGCCCTCGTTCTTCAACAGCGCCACGAACGATTCGAGCCGGTCCCTGCGGGTGGGTTCCATAGCTCTAGTGAAGAACCGGTTTCAGTTAAAGACAACCGTCCGGTTGCCGTCGAGCAGGACGCGGTGCTCGGCATGCCACTGCACGGCCTGGGCGAGGGTGCGGCCCTCCACGTCGCGGCCCATCTGGACGAACTGTTCCGCGGTGTGCCGGTGGTCCACCCGGATCACTTCCTGCTCGATGATCGGTCCCTCGTCCAGGGCGGCCGTGACGTAGTGTGCCGTGGCGCCGATGAGCTTCACTCCGCGGGCATGCGCCTGGTGGTAGGGCCTGGCCCCCTTGAAGGAGGGCAGGAACGAGTGGTGGATGTTGATGGCCTTGCCCGTGAGCTCGGTGCAGAGCTCGTCAGAGATGATCTGCATATACCGGGCGAGGACGGTGAGTTCGACGTCGTGCTCCTTCATCAGGAGCCGGAGGGCGTCCTCGGCCTGGACCTTGGTGTCCGCGGTGACGGGGATGTGGTGGAACGGGATGCCGTAGAACTCCGCCAAACCCTCAAGGTCGCGGTGGTTGGACACGATGGCCGGAATCTCGATCGGCAGGGTGCCGGAGCGCTGCAGGAACAACAGGTCATTCAGGCAGTGGGCCGACGTGCTGGCCATCAGCAGGGTGCGGACCTTCCGGCCGGCGGGGTTGAGGCTCCACTGCATCCCGAAGGCCTGCGCCACGGGCTCAAGTGCCGCCTGCAGCTCCGCCTGGGCAGCCGCCGTCGTCGCCTCCACCCGCATGAAGAAGGTGCCCGTGCCCTGGCTGCCGTACTGCTGGGAGTCGGTAATATTGCAGCCCGCCACCAGCAGGGCTCCGGCGACGGCATGCACGATGCCTGGCCGGTCAGGGCACGACAGGGTCAGGATGTAGGAGGCAGTCAGGTTCTCGTCAGTCACGAAGACCAGCCTACCTTCGCTTCAAGGGCAGTTTTGAAAGGGTTTTGGTAGTGTTAACCCGTCGCAACTGGCGTTGGATGGCTAACCATCAGGGAGCGGCACTCACGAAGACCACGGATCGTACGCCTGGGCCGAGGGTCATGTCTTACCGGTCGGCAGCATCACCGCTGCCGTACCGTTGCTGGCGCCCGCACGGGGTGCTAACCGCCGCTGCCGCGGTCCGCTGTCAAGGGGCCCGTAATCATAGGGCGGCGCAACGGGCCAGCCGGTAGCCTGACCAATAGCCGTACCCGTTGCCTACCAGGAGTTCCTCGTGACTACTACCACCGCCACCTCAGCCGCCGTGAGCAACCAGCCGCTGGCCGAACTCGACCCGGAAATCGCCGCCGTACTTGCCCAGGAACTTGGCCGCCAGCGCGGCACCCTGGAAATGATCGCCTCCGAGAACTTCGCCCCGCGCGCCGTGATGGAAGCGCAGGGCTCCGTCCTGACCAACAAGTACGCCGAGGGCTACCCGGGACGCCGCTACTACGGCGGCTGTGAGTACGTCGACGTCGCCGAGCAGCTCGCGATCGACCGCGTCAAGGAACTCTTTGGCGCCGAATACGCCAACGTGCAGCCGCACTCGGGCGCGCAGGCCAACGCCGCAGCGCTCGCCGCCATGATCACCCCGGGCGACAAGATCCTGGGCCTCTCCCTGGCCCACGGCGGGCACCTCACCCACGGCATGAAGCTGAACTTCTCCGGCAAGCTCTACAACGTGGCCGCCTACCAGGTCGAGGAAGACAACTTCCGGATCGACATGGACAAGCTGCGCGAACAGGCCATCGCCGAAAAGCCCCAGGTGATCATCGCCGGCTGGTCCGCCTACCCGCGGCACCTCGATTTCGCTGCCTTCCGCTCGATCGCCGACGAGGTCGGTGCCCTGCTCTGGACCGACATGGCGCACTTCGCCGGCCTCGTCGCCGCCGGACTGCACCCGAGCCCGGTCCCGTACTCCGACGTCGTGACCTCCACGGTGCACAAGACGCTGTCCGGCCCGCGCTCCGGTGTGATCCTGGCCAAGCAGGAATGGGCCAAGAAGCTTAATTCCGCGGTGTTCCCCGGCCAGCAGGGCGGCCCGCTCATGCACGTGATCGCCGCGAAGGCCGTGGCCTTCAAGATCGCCGGCACGGAGGAATTCAAGGAGCGCCAGGAACGCGTGCTCGAAGGCGCCAAGATCATCGCCGAGCGCCTCGGCCAGGCCGACGTCGCCGACGCCGGCGTCTCGGTCCTGACCGGCGGCACCGACGTGCACCTGGTCCTGGTGGACCTGCGCAACTCCCAGCTGGACGGCCAGCAGGCCGAGGACCTCCTGCACTCGGTGGGCATCACCGTCAACCGCAACGCCGTGCCGTTCGATCCCCGCCCGCCGATGGTCACCTCCGGCCTGCGCATCGGCACCCCGGCCCTGGCCACCCGCGGCTTCGGCGCCGAGGAGTTCACCGAGGTCGCCGACATCATCGCCACCGCGCTGAAGTCCGGCGCTGCCACGGAGATCGAGTCCCTGCAGGCCCGCGTGGACAAGCTCGCCGCCGACTTCCCGCTGTACCCGCAGCACGAGCAGTGGTAGTCCATGACTTCTACTAAGACTGCAAGAACAGCGCAGATCCTTGACGGCACGGCTACCGCCGCCGCCATCAAGGCCGAGCTGAGCGGGCGCGTGGCCGCACTCAAGGCCAAGGGCATCACTCCCGGACTGGGCACCATCCTGGTGGGCTCCGACCCCGGCAGTACCTGGTATGTCGGCGGAAAGCACAAGGACTGCGCCGAGGTGGGCATCACGTCCATCCGCCGCGACCTGCCGGAAGAGACGACGCAGGACGAACTCCTGGCCGTGGTCCGCGAGCTCAACGAGAACCCGGAATGCACCGGCTACATCGTCCAGCTGCCGCTGCCCAAGCACATCGACCAGGACGTCATCCTGGAGGCCATGGATCCCGAGAAGGACGCCGACGGCCTGCACCCGATGAACCTGGGCCGGCTCGTGGCCAACGTCAGCGGACCCATGAAATCCCCGCTGCCCTGCACGCCCAAGGGCTGCGTGGAGCTGCTGACCCGGCACGGGATCGACCTGAACGGCAAGCGCGTCCTCGTGGTGGGCCGCGGCGTCACCATCGGCCGCCCGGTGGGTCTGCTGCTGACCCGCAAGGACGTCAATGCCACGGTCATCCTGGCCCACACCGGAACGGTGGACCTGCCGGCGGAACTGCGGCAGGCCGACGTCGTGATCGCCGCCGCCGGGCAACCGCACATGATCAAGGCCGGGGACCTCAAGCCCGGCGCGATCGTGCTCGACGTCGGCGTCAGCCGGGTCGACGACGGCAACGGCAAGGCCGTGGTCACCGGCGACGTGGACCCCGCTGCGGCCGACGTCGCCGCATGGCTCTCGCCGAACCCCGGGGGAGTGGGCCCTATGACCCGCGCCATGCTGCTCGCCAACGTGGTGGAGACCGCGGAACGCCACTTGGCACAGGAAAGCCACTCCGGGCTCGCCTGAGGCTGCGGTGGTTGGGCCGGGCTCCGGCAGGCCCAACCACCGCAGGATTGCGCACGTTTCACCGCCGGCGGGCATAACGGAACGGATACGTCAGGAGTTTTTACGAAAAGACTCTTTCATAGTTTGCGGGGATCCACTACCGTAGTGCGGGTGTCCGAACTTGCCTCTAAAGAATCACGCGTGAGCAGCCCCTCTGGCGCCGCTCCGCAGTACGTCATCACCGCCGAGAACCTCACCAAACGCTACGGTGACGTCACCGCCGTCGACGGCATCTCCTTCCGCGTCCCCGCCGGGGAAGCCTTCGGCCTGCTGGGCCCCAACGGTGCCGGCAAGTCCACCACGATGAAGATGATCGGCGGGGTCTCGCAGCGCACTTCCGGCAGCCTGAGCATCATGGGCCTGGACCCCGAACAGCACGGGCCGGAAGTCCGCGCGCACCTGGGCGTAGTGCCGCAGCAGGACAACCTGGACGAGGAACTGAAAGTCCGGGACAACCTGCTGGTGTACGGCCGCTATTTCGGCCTGCCCATGAGCTACCTCAAACCCAAGGCCGACGAGCTGCTCGAATTCGCCCAGCTCACCGACAAGGCCAAGTCCAAGGTGGACGCCCTGTCCGGCGGCATGAAGCGCCGCCTGACGATCGCCCGCTCCCTGATCAACGAGCCCCGGATCCTGCTGCTGGACGAGCCGACGACCGGCCTGGACCCGCAGGCGCGGCACATCCTCTGGGACCGCCTGTTCCGGCTCAAGGAACAGGGCGTCACCCTGATCCTCACGACGCACTACATGGACGAGGCCGAGCAGCTGTGCGACCGCCTGATCGTGGTGGACAAGGGCAAGATCATGGCCGAAGGATCCCCGGCCAGCCTGATCCGGGAATATTCCACCCGGGAGGTCCTTGAACTGCGCTTCGGCTCGGAGCGCAATGCGAGCGTCGGCGCGGAGCTCGAAGGCATCGGCGAACGCCTCGAGACCCTGCCGGACCGGGTGCTCATCTACGCCCACGACGGCGAGGCCGCCCTGGAGCAGGTCTCCGCCCGGGGCCTGCGTCCCGTCACGTCGCTGGTCCGCCGCTCCTCGCTCGAAGACGTCTTCCTGCGCCTGACCGGCAGGAGCCTAGTTGACTAAGAAAGCAGAGTTGACTAAGAAAGCAGAGTTGACTAGGGCAATACAGGCGGGTACGACGGCGGCGGCGCCGGCCCTGCGCGCGCACTCCCCGGAAGTCTCGGCCGCCCGCGCCCGCCGCTGGGGCGCCTTCTTCTACGCCGAGCAGGTCCTCCGCGTCATGAAGGGCTACGGCTGGACCATCGTCATGTACGGCGTGGGCCAGCCGGTGGCCTACCTGTTCGCGATGGGCGTTGGCCTGGCCACGCTGGTCGAGACCAACGGCGCCGCCGTCTTCGGCGGGGTCAGCTACCTGACGTTCATCGCGCCGGCCCTGCTGATCTCGGCCGCCGTCATGACGGCGGCCAACGAGTTCACGTTCCCGGTGATGGACGGCTTCAAATGGCGGCGCGTCTACTACGGCCCGCACGCCTCGCCGCTGACGCCGGAACAGATCGCCGGCGGCCAGGTCATCGCCGTCACCGTCCGCTTCCTGCTGCAGTCGGCCATCTACTTCGCCGTCGTCGCGCTGTTCGGCGCCTCACCCGGCGCCTGGGGCTGGGTTTCGATCCTCATCGCCACGCTCGCCGGCCTGTCCTTCGGCCTGCCGCTCATGGCCTACGCGGCCACCATCAAGGAAGACCGGGGCCAGTTCGCCATGGTCATGCGGTTCATTGTCATGCCGCTGTTCCTGTTCTCCGGCACGTTCTTCCCGCTGGACACGCTCCCGCTCGGCGTCCGCTGGATCGGCTGGATCTCACCGATCTGGCACGGAACGGAACTTGGCCGCGTGGTCAGCTACGGGTACGAGGAAGAGCCGTGGCTCACCGTCGTCCACCTTGTCTTCCTGCTGGGCCTGGCGGCTGCCGGCTGGGTCCTGACCAAACACCAGTTCGCCAAAAGGATGGCCTCATGAGCGTCCTGACCGGAAGTTTCAACGCAGGGGAGAGCAGCGTCACGGAAGCCGCACGCCGCCGGCACTTCGGGCCCATCTACTCCCGCAACGTCCGCGCCGTCGTCGCCCGCGGGCTCATGGCCACCAAGAGCAGCAACTGGATGGTCATGGTCTCCGGGTTCTTCGAACCTGTGCTGTACCTGATTTCGATGGGCGTGGGTCTGGGCGCCATTGTCGGTTCCGTCCAGGGCCCGGGTGGGCAGGAGATCAGCTACGCCGCGTACATCGCGCCGGCCCTGCTGGCAGTGTCCGCCATGAACGGCGCCGTCTATGACTCCACCTGGAACGTCTTCTTCAAGATGAACTTCGCCAAGCTCTACCAGGGCATGCTCTACACCTCGCTGGGGCCGCTGGATGTCGCCATGGGCGAAATCTTCCTGGCCCTGCTGCGCGGGGCCATGTACGCCACCGGTTTCACCGCAGTGATGGGCGTGATGGGCCTCATCACCACTGCATGGGCCGTCCTGATGATCCCGGCCTCGGTGCTGATCGCCTTCGGCTTCGCGAGCTTCGGCATGGGGATCACGAGCTTCATGAAGACCTTCCAGCAGATGGACTGGATCAACTTCGTGATGCTGCCGATGTTCCTCTTCAGCGCCACGTTCTACCCGCTCAGCGTCTACCCGCAGTCCATCCAGTGGCTCATCCAGGCCATGCCTCTCTGGCACGGCGTGGAACTGCTGCGCCAGATCAGCGTGGGGGTGTTCACCCCGGCCACCGCGGTGCACATCGGCTACTACCTCGTCATGATTGCCCTCGGCGTCCTGCTCACCACGAGCCGCCTGCGCAAGCTGTTCCTCAAATGAGGCCATAAAACCAGGCCATGAAACGCGGGCCACGGCCCGCACGTTCCCCGGATAAGGAGACCCCATGATCGGAAAATGGCAGGCACTCGTGATCGACTGCGAGGACCCGGACAAGCTCGCCGACTTCTACCAGGAGCTCCTGGGCATGATCCGGGTGCAGGAGGAAGAGGAGTTTATTTCGATCGGCGACGCCGCCGACCGTCCCGCCGTCGCCTTCCAGCGTGTGGACCGGCTGGTCCGGCCGCAGTGGCCGGACCCCGAGCATCCCCAGCAGATGCACGTGGACGTGATAGTCGGTGACCTCGACGCCGGCGAGGCGGAAGTCCTCCGGCTCGGGGCCACGCGCCAGACGGGCGGCGGCAAGACCTTCCGGGTCTACACGGATCCCAGCGGCCACCCGTTCTGCCTCGTCCTGACCTAAAAGCTGGTCCTGACCTAAAAGTACCCGTCCTGACCTAGGCAGTCTGGTGCGGCGTTCGCCCGGGGTGGAAGCGCAGCGGCCGGCCGGCCCCGTTTGCGATAATGGGCTCATGCAATCTCTGGGTAGCTCCGCGTCCACGTCCAACGACACCACGGCCAAAGGCCGGTTCTCCATGCTCCGCATCAGCGGGCCGGGGCTGCTGGTCTTCATCATCGCGTTCGTGGTGGCCGTGATCTTCGCGGCCAACCAGAACGACGTCGTGGGATGGATCGTGGCGATCATCGCCGGCTTCTGGCTGGCGCTGGCCTCCTTCGTGGTGTTCAGCATCCAGAAGGCCGCCAAGAAGGCCGGGGCCAGGCTGAACGAGGCCCAGAACGCCTTCAACGCCGCGGCCGGGCGGCCGCCGGCGGCGGGCAGCGCTGACCACGGCGGCACCCGCGTGGTCAGCGAAAGTCGCGCATCGGACGGCGTCCGCGACATGAAGCTCGACCACTCCTTCAAGATCGTCCAGGTCCAGGTCCGCGTCATCGAACAGGAGCGCGCGAAGGGCGACGCCGCGGACCGCGACACGATCAACCGTGCCCTGGAGACCATCGAGATCACCGCCACCAACGCGCGGGACATGATCAAATCCCCGGGCGGCGACGACGCACCCGTTAGCGGAACCATCATCGACTAGAGTGGATCGGGTGAGCTCGGCATTGAAGAAGGACCACCTTCGCATCGCGTCAGTCAACGTCAACGGCCTGCGTGCCGCCTACAAGAAGGGCATGGCGGAGTGGCTTGAACCGCGCGAGGTGGACATTCTGTGCCTCCAGGAGGTCCGCGCGCCCGATGCGATCGTCGAGGAACTGCTCGGCGAGGGCTGGTACATCCTCCACGCCGAAGCCGAGGCCAAGGGCCGGGCCGGCGTTGCCATCGCCTCGCGCGAAGAGCCCCTTGCCACCCGGGTCGGGATCGGCGATGACTTCTTCGCCACCACCGGGCGCTGGGTCGAAGCGGACTACACCGTGCGGGATGCGGCCGGGCAGGCCTCACAGCTGACCGTCGTCAGCGCCTACGTGCACTCGGGCGAGGCCGGCACTCCCAAGCAGGATGACAAGTTCCGCTTCCTCGACGTCATGACCACCCGGCTGCCCGAACTGGCCAAACACAGTGACCACGCCCTGGTGGTGGGCGACCTCAACGTCGGCCACACGGAGCTGGACATCAGGAACTGGAAGGGCAACGTCAAACGTGCCGGCTTCCTGCCGGAGGAAAGGGCCTATTTTGACCGCTTCTTCGGCGAAGAAATCGGCTGGAAGGATGTTCACAGGGGCCTGGCGGGTAACGTCGACGGCCCCTACACATGGTGGTCGCAACGTGGCCAGGCCTTCGACAACGACACCGGCTGGCGCATCGATTACCACATGGCCACGCCCGATCTCGCTGCTGCCGCAGTGTCAGCCGTAGTTGACCGGGCCGCGACCTGGGACACACGCTTCTCCGACCATGCCCCGCTGGTAGTGGACTACCGGCTCTAGTCTTAAGGCTTCCACGAATGACCACCTCTTCAACCGTGACCGACACCGGCCTCGCCCCTGACGCCGCGAAACCCGCCCCGGCGGCCACCGCGGCCCGGCACCGCATCCTTTCCGGCATGCAGCCCTCCGCCGACTCCCTGCACCTGGGCAACTACCTCGGTGCCCTCGTCAACTGGGTCCGGATGCAGGACGAGTACGACGCCGTCTTCTTCATCCCTGACCTGCACGCGATCACCGTTCCGCAGGATCCGGCCGAGCTGGCCCACCGCACGCGGGTCACAGCCGCGCAGTACATTGCCGGCGGCGTGGATGTCGAGAAGTGCACGCTGTTCGTTCAGTCCCAGGTGCCGGAGCACGCCCAGCTTGCCTGGGTGCTGAACTGCATCACTGGTTTCGGCGAGGCGTCCCGGATGACCCAGTTCAAGGACAAGGCCTACAAACAGGGTTCAGACCACGCCAGCGTCGGACTGTTCACCTACCCCATCCTTCAGGCCGCGGACATCCTCCTGTACCAGCCGCACGGTGTCCCCGTGGGAGAGGACCAGCGTCAGCACGTGGAACTGAGCCGTGACCTCGCCCAGCGGTTCAACTCCCGCTTTGGCCACACGTTCACGGTGCCGCAGCCCTTCATCCAGAAGGAATCGGCGAAGATCTACGATCTGCAGCAACCCAGGGCCAAGATGTCCAAATCGGCGGATTCGCCGGCGGGCCTGATCAACCTGCTGGACGATCCAAAGGTCACCGCCAAGCGGATCAAGTCCGCTGTTACGGATGCGGAGACGGAAATCCGGTTCGACCGTGAGGCGAAGCCGGGCGTGTCCAACCTGCTGACCATCTACTCGGCGATCACCGGTCAAAGCGTTGATGCCCTCGTTACCGCGTACGAGGGCAAGATGTACGGGCATCTCAAGGCGGACCTCGCCGAGGTGGTCACGGAGCACCTGACTCCGATCCGGAACCGAGCCAAGGAGCTGCTGGACGATCCCGCGGAGCTGGACCGGCTCCTTGCCCTCGGTGCCGACAAGGCCCGGGAGATTGCCTCGATCACTCTGCGCGACGTCTACGCCAAGGTGGGTTTCCTGCCTTACGCCGGCGCCCAGGGAGCCCGCTAGGTCAATGTCCTCCGTCAGCAAAGTCACCGCGAAAGCCGCCACGTCGAACGGACAGCGCAGCGAAGGCATCAGCATCGGTGTGATCCTGAGGTTCCCGGCGGACATCGCTGAGGAGCTCCAGCGCTGGCGGGCATCGTTCGGGGATCCGATGGCCGCCGTCGTCCCCGCCCACATCACGCTGGTCACCACCACCATGACGCAGGACTGGGACGCGACCCAACGCCATGTCCGGGACGTGGCGCGCCGGCAGGAGCCTTTCATGGTGACCATCGCGGGGACCGGGTCTTTCCGGCCGGTGTCCCCGGTGGTCTTCCTGAACGTCGAGGACGGCTTCGGGGACTGCGTGAACCTGCACCGCCAGCTGCAGTCCGGCCCGCTGGAGCGGGAACTGCCGTTCGGCTACCATCCGCACGTCACCGTGGCCCACGACGTTGCCCCGGAAAGCCTCGATGAGGCCGAAACAGTCCTCAAGGATTACAGGGCCACGTTCCCTGTGGCTAGCATGGGACTTTACGAGCACGACGACAACGGCATCTGGCAGCTACGGGAAGAGCTTGACTTTGGGACCAAACCTGACCACGACAGAGGCCCGGACGGCACCGCAGACGCCCGATAAGCCGCCGCTTCCCACCGATCTGGCCGGGCTGAAACTGGAAGTCATCCGCAAGAGGGTCGAATGGGGCAGGGTTCGACGCTCCGGCGGCGGGACGATTGCGTCCCTGACGGCAATGATGATGTGGCTCCTGGCCAAGCTCAACATGCTGCTGCCAATGCGCGCTTACTTGCACTACCTCCGCCAGCGCGGCCCGCTGTTGAGTGCCGGCATCGGGTTCCGGATGTTTTTCTCCATCACAGGCCTGTTGGCCACCGGCCTGTCCCTGGCCGGCCTCGTGCTCAGCGATCATCCGGCCCTGCTGGACCAGGTCATCAAGAGTGTGGCCGCCGCCGCGCCGGGCCTGCTGCAGGTCGACGGCAGCGAGGGGCTGGTTGATCCCCAGGAGCTGCTGAACCCCACCAGCCTGGGCTGGGCCGCCGGGATCGCCGCCGTGGTGACGGTGTTCACGTCCCTGGGCTGGATCAGCGGCATCCGCGACGGTATGCGGAGCATGATGCAGCTCGGCCCCCTGGTGATGAATCCGATCCTGCAGATACTCAAGGACGTCGGCACGCTGCTGCTGATGGGGGTGGCCCTGGTGGTCAGCTCCGCAGCCTCGCTGATCTTCGGCACGGCCGCCGGATGGGTGACCGAGCAGCTGGGCCTCGATCCGATAATGGCCGGGCCGCTGACGACCTCCGTCACTATCCTCGTGCCGCTGCTGCTCGGCTGGGGCACCGCCCTGATCATGTACCGGGTGGCTGCGGGGCTGAAGCCGGCCCGGCGCTCACTGCTCGAAGGGACCACTCTCGCCGCGGTGGGCACCACAATTCTGATGATCTTCAGCACCCAGCTGCTGGCCAGCGCGGGCAAGAACCCCATCCTGGCGCCCTTCGCCATCATCATCGGCCTGCTGATCTGGTTCAACCTGGTCAGCCAGGTTTACGTGATCTGCGCCGCGTGGGTGGCGATCCGGGAGGAAGACCTCAAGACGGAGCCCGCCACCGCGACCACCGGCTGGGGCGCCCGGCGGGTCCAGCCGGGCAAGACGCCGGTGGAGCACCGGGCCCGCCGGAGGTCGCTGTCCGCCGCGTTCAGGCGTCGAGGTACTGGTCGGCCCACGCCGAAATAATCTTTGCCGCACGGGCCGCCTGGCCCTTGCCCGTCAGCAGGTGGTCGCTGCCCTCCAGCGAGACGAAGCTGCGCGGGTGGCGTGCCGTCTGGAAGATGGTGCTGGCGTTTTCGATCCCCACCGTGTTGTCGGTGGGGGAGTGCAGCACCATGAGCGGCTTGTGCAGCTGCCGGATGCAGTCCGTCAGATCCGCATTTTCGAGGTCTTCGACAAAGTGCCGGCGGATCTCCACCCGCTTGCCGCCGAGGTCCACCTCGGCGCTTCCCTCGCTCAGGATCCGGTCCAGCGCCGCGTCAAAGACGTGCGCCACGTGCTTGGGGGAGAAGGGTGCCCCCACCGTGGCCACGGCCTTGAGCTCCGGGATCTGCCGTGCGGCGGACAGGACGGCCGCGCCGCCGAACGAGTGGCCCACGAGCAAGGACACCCGCCGTTCCGAGTCCCGCATGAATTCGGCGGCCTTGACGGTATCGGCCACCTTGTGGCTGAAGGACCCCTCCGACCACATTCCCGCGGACTCGCCGAGGCCCAGGTTGTCGAACCGGAGCATGCCCACGCCGTTGTCCGCCAGGGCCTTGCACATGCGGGAGGCCGAGGGACTGTCCTTGCCCAGGGTAAAGCCGTGCGAGAACACGCCCCAGCCCTTCACCGGGCCTTCGGGCAAGTCCACAACGCCGGAGAGCAGTTCGCCGGTGGAACCCTGGAAAGAGACTTTTTCTGAGCGGGACACGGTGTCCCCTTTCGTGTGAGCGGGTAGACGACGACGGCGCCCCCACCCGTGAGGTGAGAGGCGCCGTCGTCGTTTTTCTCTTGGTGCTGACTCTGTAGGTTCTGGCGAACCGGTCGTTAGATCTTGCGGGAGAGGATGGCCTGCTTGACCTCGGCGATTGCCTGCGTGACCTGGATGCCGCGGGGGCATGCTTCGGTGCAGTTGAAGGTGGTGCGGCAGCGCCACACGCCTTCCTTGTCGTTGAGGATCTCCAGGCGCATGTCGCCGGCGTCATCGCGGGAATCGAAGATGAAGCGGTGCGCGTTGACGATCGCGGCCGGGCCGAAGTACTGGCCGTCGGTCCAGAACACCGGGCAGGACGAGGTGCACGCGGCGCACAGGATGCACTTGGTGGTGTCGTCGAACCGCTCGCGGTCCTCGGCGGACTGCAGGCGTTCCTTGGTGGGCTCGTGGCCGCGGTTGATCAGGAAGGGCATGACTTCGCGGAAGGACTGGAAGAACGGCTCCATGTCCACGATCAGGTCCTTCTCCACCGGCAGGCCCTTGATCGGCTCGACCGTGATGGGCTTGGACGTGTCCAGGTCCTTCAGCAGGGTCTTGCAGGCGAGACGGTTGCGGCCGTTGATACGCATGGCATCGGAGCCGCAGACGCCGTGGGCGCAGGAGCGGCGGAAGGAGACGCTGCCGTCCATCTCCCACTTGATCTTGTGCAGGGCGTCCAGGACACGGTCGGTGCCGTACATGGTGACCTTGAAGTCATCCCACGTGGCGTCCTCGGAGACCTCGGGGTTGTAGCGGCGCACGCGCAGCGTGACGTCGAAGGACGGGATCTCCCCGCCACCGCCGACGCCGGCGGGCAGTTCGATCTTGGATGCTGGCTCAGCGAGTTCAGCGCTCATCTTAGTACTTCCTCACCATCGGCTCGTAGCGCGTAAAGACCACCGGTTTGGTGGCAAGCCGGATGCCGGCAATCGCCTCGGCGGAACCATCCGCCGGGGCGTGCTCGTCCTTGTACGCCATGGAGTGCTTCATGAATTTTTCGTCGTCGCGCTCGGGGAAGTCCTCGCGGAAGTGGCCGCCGCGGGATTCCTCGCGGTGCAGGGCCGCCACGGTCATGACCTTGGCGAGCTCCAGCAGGAAGCCCAGCTCCACGGCCTCGAGCAGGTCCAGGTTGAAGCGCTTGCCCTTGTCCTGGACGCTGATGCGCTGGTACCGCTCCTCGAAGGAGGCAATGTCCTTCAGGACCTGGTTCAGCGTGTCCGCGGTGCGGAACACCTGCATGTTGGCGTCCATGGTGTCCTGCAGTTCCTTGCGGATCGCAGCGACCTTCTCGGTGCCGTCGGAGGTGCGGACGTGGTCCAGCAGGTTCAGCGTGTAGGCCTCCGGGTCAGCGGGGAGTTCCACGAAGTCGGCGGTCTTGGCGTATTCGGCCGCGGCGATGCCGGCGCGCTTGCCGAACACGTTGATGTCCAGCAGCGAGTTGGTGCCCAGGCGGTTGGAGCCGTGGACGGAGACGCAGGCAACCTCGCCGGCGGCGTAGAGGCCCGGGACCACCGTGTCGTTGTCCTGGAGGACCTCGGCGGTGATGTTGGTGGGGATGCCGCCCATGGCGTAGTGCGCCGTCGGGAACACCGGAACCGGCTCCGTGTACGGCTCCACACCCAGGTAGGTGCGGGCGAACTCGGTGATGTCCGGCAGCTTGGCATCGATGTGCGCGGGCTCAAGGTGCGTCAGGTCCAGGAGGACGTAGTCCTTGTTCGGGCCGCAGCCGCGTCCCTCACGGACTTCGTTGGCCATGGAGCGGGCCACGATGTCGCGCGGGGCGAGGTCCTTGATGGTGGGTGCATAGCGCTCCATGAAGCGTTCACCCTCGGAGTTGCGCAGAATGGCGCCTTCGCCGCGGGCGGCCTCGGAGAGCAGGATGCCCAGGCCGGCCAGGCCTGTCGGGTGGAACTGGAAGAACTCCATATCCTCCAGGGGGATGCCGCGGCGGAACGCGATGCCCATGCCGTCACCGGTGAGGGTGTGGGCGTTGGAGGTGGTCTTGAAGACCTTGCCGGCGCCGCCGGAGGCGAACACCACGGACTTGGCCTGGAAGACGTGCAGCTCGCCGGAGGCGAGGTCGTAGGACACGACGCCGGCAACGCGCTTCTGCTTGTACGGCGTGCCGTCCTCGCGGACAGCGTCCTCTTCGACGGTCAGCAGGTCCAGGACGTAGTACTCGTTGTAGAACTCGACGTTGTGCTTGACGCAGTTCTGGTACAGGGTCTGCAGGATCATGTGGCCGGTGCGGTCGGCGGCGTAGCAGGCGCGGCGGACCGGTGCCTTGCCGTGATCGCGGGTGTGGCCACCGAAACGGCGCTGGTCAATGCGGCCCTCGGGCGTGCGGTTGAACGGCAGGCCCATCTTTTCCAGGTCCAGGACGGCGTCGATCGCTTCCTTCGCCATGACCTCGGCAGCGTCCTGGTCAACCAGGTAGTCGCCGCCCTTGATGGTGTCGAAGGTGTGCCACTCCCAGTTGTCTTCCTCGACGTTGGCCAGGGCCGCACACATGCCGCCCTGCGCCGCGCCGGTGTGGGACCGGGTGGGGTAGAGCTTGGTCAATACTGCTGTTCGGGCGCGCTGACCTGATTCGATCGCCGCGCGCATCCCGGCGCCACCGGCACCGACGATCACGACGTCGTACTTATGGACCTGCATACCAGACGCTCTTTCTCTCAAAATTCGCTATAACCCACCGGCGGGCCGTGCCTGCCCGGTGGATTCTCGTGCAATCTGCGCCTGCGCTTGGCAGGCAAGATCAGTTGCCGTGAGGGACCGCAAGTTCTTACCCGTTGGGGCAGCGGTCCGCGGCGGTTCCCCGCCGTTACGGCCTTTGCCGTTACGGCGTTTGCCGTTATGGCGCCGGGCAGAAGCCGCCGGGAAGCTGGACGCCGTTGGCCACGGGGCACGGATCGAACGTGAAGATGACCAGGGTGCCCAGGATGATGATGACCGTGGTGGCCGCGTAGAGCACAATCTTCAGCCAGAGGCGCGTGGCGTCCTTCTCGGCGTAGTCATTGATGATCGTGCGGACGCCGTTGGTGCCGTGCAGCATGGCGAGCCACAGCATGGCCAGGTCCCAGAACTGCCAGAACGGGTCGGCCCACTTGCCGGCCACAAAGCCGAAGTCGATCGCGTGGATGCCCTCGCCGACCAGCAGGTTGACGGTCAGGTGGCCGAAGATCAGCACCACCAGCACAACGCCGGAGAGGCGCATGAAGAGCCAGGCGAGCATCTCGAAGTTGCCCTTGGAACCGCCGGTCCGGCGGTACTTGGGCTGGATCTTTCCGCTGCGCGGACTCTGAATGGTTGCAGTCATGGCTTAGTGACCTCCAAGGGCGAGGGACAGGTGGCGGATGGAGAAGCCGACCATGACGACGACCCAGAGGCCCAGGACCGTCCAGAGCATCTGACGCTGGTACTTGGCACCCTTCTTCCAGAAGTCGACGGCGATGATGCGCAGGCCGTTGAAGGCGTGGAACACGATCGCCGCGACAAGGCCCGTTTCACCCAGGGCCATGAGGGGGTTCTTGTAGGCACCAATCACGGCGGTGTAGGCCTCGGGGGACACACGCACCAATGAGGTGTCCAGCACGTGGACCAACAAGAAGAAGAAAATCACTACACCTGTAATGCGGTGTCCAACCCAGGACCACATGCCTTCACGGCCGCGGTACAAGGTGCCAGCTGGTTTTGTCGGCACTGAATAAACCTCCCTGCAACACAGCGGCGCTGGCATGGGATCCACGCGGGGGGAACGCCTGCTGCGAGAGCACTCGTAAGCTCAAGCCTAAATCTAGGCTTCGCTCACAGCTTATTCAATTTAGGAACCCCTTGTTGACAGGCCCCGGTGCTGTTTTGCGTTGGTTTTGAGACGAACGCCACATTTGGCCATCGTCATGGGGGCTGGAAGGGCGTGATCCCGGCCCAATCTGGGGCGATTTGGCCGCTGTCGGCTAAAGTAGCGGTGATGACTACAGACAAAGTGACAAGCCAGGATTCACCGTTGGACCGTTTTATTGCGGTTATTCCGGCGGGCGGGGTGGGGACCCGTCTTTGGCCCCTGTCGCGGGCAGCAGCCCCGAAATTCCTTCACGACCTGACCGGTTCGGGCAGCACCTTGTTGCGCGCGACCTATGACCGCCTCCAGCCCGTCGCCGGCAAGCACGTGCTGGTGGTGACCGGCGCCGCCCACAGGGCAGCCGTCTGCCGCCAGCTGCCCGAGGTCCTGGACTCCAACCTTGTCCTGGAAAGCGAACCCAAGGACTCCGGTGCCGCGATCGGCCTCGCCGCGGCCATCCTGCATGAGCGGGACCCGGACATCATCATGGGCTCGTTCGCTGCGGACCAGGTCATCAGCCCCGATGACCTCTTCCAGGACGCCGTCCGTGAGGCCGTCTACACCGCCGCCGCGGGGAAGATCGTCACCATCGGCATCAAGCCGACCCATCCCTCCACCGGATTCGGCTACATCCGCTCCGGCGCGAACCTCAACATTCCGGACGCTCCCAGCGCGCAGTCCGTGGTGGAGTTCGTGGAGAAGCCCAGCGAGGAAGTGGCCCAGCAGTACGTCGACAGCGGGGAATATGTCTGGAACGCGGGCATGTTCGTGGCGCCGGTCTCGCTGATGCTCAAGCACCTCGAGGCCAACCAGCCCGAGCTCTTCGCCGGACTCCAGGAAATCGCCAAGGCCTGGGACACCCCGGAGCGCGACGCCGTCACGGCCCGGGTGTGGCCCACCCTGCCCAAGATCGCCATTGACTACGCCGTCGCCGAACCGGCCGCCGCCGCCGGCGACGTCGCCGTGGTGCCCGGAACGTTCCTCTGGGACGACGTCGGGGACTTCGCCTCCGTAGGCCGGCTCAACAGCGCCAAGGAGGTCGACGAGGTCACGGTACTGGGCGAGGGCGCACGCGTTTTCACCGAGAACGCCAGTGGCGTGGTGGTCTCCGATACCAAGCGCGTCATCGCGTTGATCGGCATCAAGGACGTCGTGATCGTTGACACCCCGGATGCCCTGCTGGTCACCACGAAGGAACACTCGCAGCGGGTCAAGCAGGCCGTGGATGCCATCAAGGCAAAGGGCGACACCGACGTCCTGTAGGCAGATTGGAGCGGGTCAGGGGTTGAGCAAATGTTCAGCAATCCGTAACGCGCCGTACCCGATGCCGCTATTCATTGTCCGCTCGCTAGAGTTATTCCGTGCGCAACTACTCGACTGAAGCTGAGCCCACGACTCTCGTGGGGCCGTGGCTGGAGCCCCTCCTGCCGGAGCTGATCGCTTTCCGCCGCGACCTCCATGCGCACCCGGAACTTTCGTTCAAGGAGTTCCGCACCACCGACAAGCTGGCGAAACGGCTTGAGGAAGCCGGGCTCAAACCCCGCCGCCTCGAGGGCACGGGCCTGACGGTCGACGTCGGACAGGGTCCCATCGCCACCGCCCTGCGCGGGGACATCGACGCCCTGCCGATCATCGAGGAAACGGGCCTCGAGTTCGCCTCGAAGAACCACGGCGTGACCCACGCCTGCGGCCACGACGTCCACACCACCACCATGCTCGGCATCGCGCTGGTCCTGCAGCGCATGCATGAGCAGTCCCCGCTGCGGGGAACGGTCCGGATCATCTTCCAGCCGGCCGAGGAAACCATGCCCGGCGGCGCCACCTCCTGCATCGAGCAGGGCGTCCTGGAAGGCGTGCCGCGGATCCTGGCACTGCACTGCGATCCCCGGATCGAGATCGGCAAGATCGGCACCCGGATCGGGGCCATCACCTCCGCCTCGGACACCATCAAGATTGAACTCTCCGGCCGCGGCGGCCACACCTCCCGCCCCCACCTGACCGAGGAACTGGTCTTCGCCCTGGCACAGATCGCGGTCAATGTTCCCGCCGTGCTCTCGCGCCGTGTCGATGTCCGCAGCGGCGTGTCCGTGGTCTGGGGCCAGATCTCCGCCGGCTCGGCCCCGAACGCCATCCCCGGCAGCGGCTACATGGCCGGCACCATGCGGTGCCTGGACCGCGAGGCCTGGCACGACGCCGGCGAGCTGCTCGATGACATCATCCGGCAAGTCGCCGAGCCCTACGGCGTCGACGTCCACCTGGAACATACCCGCGGTGTGCCGCCGGTGGTCAACTCCGAGCACGAGACGGCGCTGATCGAGGCGGCGGCCCGCGCCGAAATCGGCGAGGGCGCCGTGGTCCTGACACCGCAGTCCATGGGCGGGGAAGACTTCGCCTGGTTCCTGGCCGACACCCCCGGTGCCATGATGCGCCTGGGCACCAAGACTCCGGGCGGGGAAGAGTATGACCTCCACCGCGGCGACTACATCGTCGACGAGCGGGCGCTCGGCCTCGGCATCCAGGTGCTCACCGCGGCGGCCTTGCGCACCATCCGCGACCTCTAACTACAGTCCCGGCACCTGGCCCCGACTCTCCCTGCACCGGCACCGCACCTGCCGCGCTGAGTTTCCCCACCTTTGCCAGCACGACGCCGGGACGCGCCGGCGTTGCGGGCCGACGCGCCGTCGGAGCCCGGCGAAGATGGGGAGATTCAGCGGCCGCGGCAGCTTCTGGGGTCAGCCGGCCATGTTCGGTTGTGCACAACTAAATTGTGTACAACTCAATTGTGCGATATGGTGAATCCATGACCACGCCAGAAGAGGCCCGCCCTGCCAGCCCGGAAGCGCTCCGCCTGAACCGGCAGGTGTGCTTCGCGATGTACTCGGCCTCGCGCGCCGCCACGGCCGCCTACCGGCCCATGCTGGAGGAACTCGGCCTGACCTACCCGCAGTACCTCGCCATGCTGGTGCTCTGGGAGGCGGAGCCGCGCAGCGTCCGCGAGCTGGGGGAGGAGCTCGGACTCGACTCCGGCACGCTGTCGCCGCTGCTCAAGCGGCTCGAAGCGCTCGGCCTCGTCCAGCGCCGCCGGTCCGCCGAGGACGAGCGCCGCGTGGAGATCTTCCTCACCGAAACCGGCGCCGCCCTGAGCGCCAGGGCCAGCGGCATCCCGCAGCGCCTGGCGGACGCCGCCGGGCTCACCGCCGCGGAACTGGACCAGCTCCGCGAAACGCTGGGCCGGCTGGCCAGCGCACTCCACGCCTCCCGCTAAGCCCCTTCCCCTAAACCCTTTCCCTGAAGCCTTCCCCCGGGCCATTGCCCACCACGACTTACCGCCCACAGAACGGAAACCCCATGAAGACCCTTTACACAGCCGAGGCACTGGCCTCAGGCGAAGGCCGCGACGGCACCGCCGTCAGCAAGGACGGTAAGCTCAGCGTCACCCTCGCCAGCCCGGTGGAACTCGGTGGCGACGGCGCCGGAACCAATCCCGAACAGCTCTTTGCCGCCGGCTATGCCGCGTGCTTCCACTCCGCCCTGCGCCTCGTGGGACGCAAGGAACGCGCCGACCTGACGGACTCCGCCGTCGCCGCCAAAATCCACTTCGGCGCCCTCGCAGACGGTGCCGGATACGGCCTGGCCGCAGAGCTCGAGATCGCCCTGCCCGCCGTGGACCGGCAGACCGCCGAGGCCCTGGTGGCCAAAGCCCACCAGATCTGCCCCTACTCCAACGCCACCCGCGGCAACATCACTGTCGACATCACCATCCTGGAGGTAGCCGCATGAGCGCCAAAACCGAAACTCTCACCCTTCCCGCCACCACCCGCGAGATCCAGCTGGCGTCCCGTCCGCACGGCCGCCCCGTGCCGGAGAACTTCCGCCTCGCCCAGTCTCCGCTGCCCGAGCTGCAGGACGGCCAGGTTCTGGTCCGCAACCTCTACATCTCGGTCGACCCGTACATGCGCGGCCGCATGAACGACGTCAAGTCCTACTCCGCGCCGTTCGCGCTGGACAAGGCGCTCGACGGCGGCGCCGTCGGCGAAGTCATCGCATCCCGCGCCGACGGGCGCGCTGTCGGCGATACTGTCGTGCACAGCCTCGGCTGGCGTGAATACGCCGTCGTCGATGCCGCGGCCACCACCCTGGCGCGCACCGATCTGGCCCCGGCATCCGCGTTCCTCGGAGCCCTCGGCATGACCGGCCTGACCGCCTACGCGGGACTGCTGAAGGTCGCAGAATTCAAGCCCGGCGACGCCGTCTTCGTCTCGGGCGCCGCCGGCGCGGTCGGCTCGCTCGTGGGGCAGATCGCCAGGGCCATGGGAGCGTCCCGGGTCATCGGCAGCGCCGGCTCGCCGGAAAAGGTGGCACGGCTGCTCGAACTCGGCTTCGATGCTGCGTTCAACTATCACGATGGCCCGGTTGCGGAACAGCTCGCCGCGGCCGCGGGTGAGCGCGGGATCGACGTCTACTTCGACAACGTCGGCGGCGAGCACCTGGAAGCAGCCTTGTCCACGCTCACCGTCGGCGGCCGGGTGGCCATGTGCGGGGCGATTGCCCAGTACAACGCGACCGAACCCACGCCCGCGCCGCGGAACCTCATGCAGGCGATCGGCAAACAGCTGACACTCAAGGGCTTCCTGGTGGGCGGCTACTGGCAGCACATGGCCGAGTTCGTCGAGATCATGTCCGCCTGGCTCGCCGATGGAACGGTCCGCTACGACGAGACCGTGGTGGACGGCCTGGACAACGCCCCGCAGGCCTTTATGGACCTGCTCGACGGCGCCAACACTGGCAAGATGCTGGTGCGGCTCTAACACGGCGCCGGCGCATCACCAGAAACCGCCTGCCGGACACGTGGACGCCTCCGGCGCCAGTTTCCGCTTCGACGCCTCCGGCGCCAGTTCCTGCGGGGACCGGCGCCGGAGGCGTTTGCGCGCCCTCGCTGGCAGGAGGGCCGGCTACGGACCCCGGCTACCCCTAGGTAACAAGTTCTCAACAATCTGGGTAATTGCCGTGAAGTCTGCTACGTGCACGTGGCGCAGGCCACTAAAGTAGCTTCCATCAGTGCGCCTCGGCGCAGTGCTGCGAATCCATCAGTGACAACAGAGATCAGCGGAACACCGCAGACAGACACTCATTGAACTTCCGTCGTAGCGCCTACTCTTTCTTCCTGGAGGAAAATTGAAGAACTCTCTGCGTGCCACCTTCAAGCGCGGATCAATGGCCGGCGTCGCCACCGCCGGCGCGGCTGCACTCCTGCTGACCGGCTGCGGGGCCGCCCCGGAGGCCAGCACCGCCACCAACACGGCCAGCAACTTCAAGGGCTGCATCGTGTCCGACTCGGGTGGATTCGACGACCAGTCGTTCAACCAGTCTTCCTACGAGGGCCTGAAGAAGGCCGAGAAGGATCTTGGCATCCAGACGGCCGAGGCCGAGTCCAAGACCAACAACGACTTCGAGCCCAACCTGCGCGCCATGGTCTCCGCCGGCTGCAACCTGACCATCACGGTCGGCTTCCTGCTCGGCGACGCCACGAAGGCCCAGGCCACCGCGAACCCGGACAAGCACTTCGCCATCATCGACTTCGGCTACGAAACCCCGGTCGCCAACGTCAAGCCGATCATCTACGACACGGCCCAGGCCGCGTTCCTGGCCGGCTACCTCGCGGCAGGCACCACGAAGACCGGAACGGTAGCCACCTTCGGCGGCATCAAGATCCCCACGGTCACCATCTTCATGGACGGCTACGCCGACGGCGTGAAGTACTACAACGAGAAGAAGGGCAAGGACGTCAAGGTCCTTGGCTGGGACAAGGCCAAGCAGGACGGCTCCTTCACCGGTGACTTCGAAAAGCAGGACAAGGGCAAGCAGTTCACCCAGAACTTCCTGGACCAGGGCGCCGACATCGTCATGCCCGTCGCCGGTCCGGTCGGCAAGGGTGCGGGCGCGGCCCTGCAGGAGGCCAAGGCAGCAGGCAAGGACGTCAAGCTCATCTGGGTTGACTCCGACGGCTTCCTCACGGCACCGGATTACAAGGACATCATGCTCTCCTCCGTCATGAAGCAGATGGGCGAGGCCGTCGAGACGGTGGTCAAGCAGGACAAGGACGGCCAGTTCACCAACAAGCCGTACATTGGCACCCTCGCGAACGACGGCGTCCAGCTGGCTCCGTTCCACGACATGGATGCCCAGGTCCCGGCCGAACTGAAGTCCGAGCTGGACCAGATCAAGAAGGACATCGCCGACGGCAAGCTGAAGGTTGAATCTGCAGCCAGCCCCAAGGCCTAACTTCCTCCGCTAAGCGCCACGGCCCGTCCGGTCACCACCGCACGGGCTGTGGCGCTTTTCGTTGCGGCCCGCTCGCCTCACACCGCAGGCACTAAGCTGGTGCTGCAGCCCCCACTACGCGTCCGGATCAAGCCTTCCGGACATCTCGAGATTGGTCAGAGTTTTGAAACTTGAACTCAAGGGCATTACAAAACGCTTCGGCTCCCTGGTAGCCAACGATCACATCGATGTGGTTGTTGAACCCGGGCAGATTCACTGTCTGCTCGGCGAGAACGGCGCTGGCAAGTCCACGCTGATGAACGTCCTGTACGGACTGTACGAGCCCACAGAGGGCGAAATCCTGATCGACGACAAACCGGTCACCTTCCGCGGCCCCGGCGACGCGATGGCGGCCGGGATCGGCATGGTGCACCAGCACTTCATGCTGGTCCCGGTCTTTACCGTCGCTGAGAATGTCGCGCTGGGAGCGGAGACCACCAAAACCGGCGGATTCCTGGACCTCGAGGACACACGCCGGAAGATCCGGGAGATCTCGGACCGGTACGGCTTCGACGTCGACCCCGACGCGCTGATCGAAGACCTCCCCGTGGGCGTGCAGCAGCGCGTCGAAATCATCAAGGCACTGGTCCGCGACGCCAAGGTGCTCATCCTCGATGAGCCGACGGCCGTGCTGACCCCGCAGGACACCGATGAGCTGCTGGACATCATGCGCCAGCTCAAGAGCCACGGCACCTCCATCGTCTTCATTTCCCACAAGCTGCGCGAGGTGAAAGCCGTTTCGGACACCATCACCGTCATCCGGCGCGGCAAGGTGGTGGGCACGGCCGATCCCGGCGCCTCGACCACCGAGTTGGCGTCCATGATGGTGGGCCGGGCCGTGAGCCTGACCCTGGACAAGGCTCCTGCCAATCCGCAGGAGACCACGTTCGAGGTCAAGGACCTCACCGTCATCGCACCCAGCGGCCAGCATGTTGTGGACGGCATCAGCTTCGGGATCGCCCGCGGCGAGATCCTCGCCGTCGCCGGCGTCCAAGGCAACGGCCAGACCGAATTGACCGAGGCCATCCTCGGCCTGCAGGAGAGGGTCCACGGCTCGATCACCCTCGACGGTGAAGAACTCCTGGGCAGCAGCGTCAAGGACGTCCTCAATGCCGGCGTCGGATTCGTGCCGGAAGACCGTTCACTCGACGGGCTGATTGGCACGTTCTCCATCGCTGAGAACCTGATCCTGGACCGGTACGACCGCGCGCCGTTCGCCAAGGGCATCAGCATGAGCCCGGCCAAGGTCCTGGAGAACGCCAAGACCCGGATCGAAGAATTCGACGTCCGCACGCCGTCCGGCATGCTCGCGGCCGGCACCCTCTCGGGCGGCAACCAGCAGAAGGTCGTCATGGCCCGGGAGCTCTCCCGGCCGCTGCGGCTGTTCATCGCCTCCCAGCCCACCCGCGGCGTGGACGTGGGCTCCATCGAGTTCCTGCACAAGCGGATCGTCGCGGAGCGGGACCACGGCACGCCTGTCATGATCGTCTCCACCGAACTGGACGAGGTGATTGAACTCGCCGACCGGATCGCCGTGCTGTACAAGGGCAGGCTGGTCGGGATCGTCCCGGCCGGCACCGGGCGCGACGTCCTGGGCCTGATGATGGCCGGGGTTTCCCCGGACGAAGCCCAGGCCGACGCCGCAGGCAAGCACGCGGCTCCATCCCTCTCTGAAAACCCGGCCGGGAACGCAGCAGAAAACCCGGCAGAAAACCCGGCCGAAACCCCAGCAACGAACCCGGCGCCCGCCGCCCCGTCCGTGCAGGAGCCCCGCTCCGGCGCCGTAGGAGACCCCCATGAGTGAGAACACCGAGCCTCGGCCCGCCGCCGCACCGGACCCCGACCGGCTTCCGGCCGCCCAGACCACCGCCGTGGAGCCTGAGCCGCTCGAGGACGATGCAGACTTCGTCACCTCGCTGGACACCGCGGGCGGCGCCCACCAGCCATCGGCCGTCCCGGTCTCGGCCCAGAGCGGAACCCTTCCCGGCGCCCCGGAAGAGGAATCGGTGCTGCGCAAGATCTTCACCGGCAACGGCATCGTGACCATCCTGGCGGTGCTGCTGGCACTGATCCTGGGCGGTCTGCTGATCGCCATGACGGACAAGGTGGTCGGCACCACGGCCGGCTATTTCTTTGCCCGGCCCAGCGACTTCCTCGCCGCCGTCTGGTCCGCCGCCACCGAGTCCTACGTCGCCCTCTTCCAGGGCGCGGTCTATAACCCCCGCGGGACCGGAGCGGCCGGACAGTTCGCCCCCCTCATGGAGACGCTGACCATCGCCACCCCACTGATCACGGCGGGCCTCGGCGTCGCCCTGGCCTTCCGCGCGGGCCTGTTCAACATCGGTGCGCAGGGCCAGATCATCATGGCCGGCATCCTCGCCTCGTGGGTCGGCTTCGCGCTGCACCTGCCGACCGGGCTGCACCTGCTGCTGGTGCTCGTGGCCGGCGTCATCGGCGGCGCCGTCTGGGGCGGCATCGTCGGTGTGCTCAAAGCCAGGACGGGTGCACACGAGGTCATCGTGACCATCATGTTCAACTACATCGCCCTCTATTTCCTGCGCTACCTGCTGGACACGGACTTGTTCCAGCGCCCGGGGGCGGACACACCGATATCGCCGATCGTGGACCCCAGCGCCGCGTACCCGCTGATCTTCGGCAGCCAGTACCGGCTGCACCTGGGCTTCCTGCTGGCCATCGCGGCCACCGTGTTTGTCTCATGGCTGCTGAACCGGTCCACGATCGGTTTCGAGTTCCGGGCCGTCGGAGCCAACCCCAAGGCAGCCCTGACCGCCGGCATCAACGTCTCCCGGGCCACCATCCTGGTGATGACCATCGCCGGCGGCCTGGCCGGCCTGGCCGGCGTGGCGCAGGTGGCCGGCACCGAAAAGGTCCTGACCGATGGTGTCGCGGCAACCTACGGCTTTGACGCGATCACTGTGGCGCTGCTGGGACGTTCGTCGCCGTGGGGCACCTTTGCCGCCGGCCTGCTGTTCGGAGCCTTCCGAGCAGGCGCCGTCCAGATGCAGATCCAGACCGGAACTCCGATCGACATCGTCCTCGTGGTCCAGTCGCTCATTGTGCTGTTCATCGCGGCGCCGCCCCTGGTCCGGGCGATCTTCGGACTCAACCCGCGCAAGAAGAAGGCCGCGACCGCCGGCAAAACCAAGCAGGCCGCAACCACCGGAGGTGCCGCATGAGCACAACAGCAACCTCGCCCGTCCAAGGAAAGCCCCAGCCGGAGAAGAACGGCGGGCCGGCGGTGTCCGCCAAGCCCGTGACCTGGAAGTTGCCGGTGACGCTGTCGGTACTGGCCACCCTCGCCTTCATCTTCTTCGGGCTGCTGGGTCCGCAGGGGAATGCCAAGTTCGGCGTTTCCTCCGGCGGAGACTTCTTCCAGCTCCCGGCGATCGAAGTGCCCGCATTCCTCAGCGGCATCGTGCTCTCCATGATCCTGCTGGGCCTCGCGGGCTACGCCTTGGTCCTGAAGGCAAGAAATAACCAGCGGCCCCCGCGCTGGGTGCCGGCCGTGTTCACCGTGGTGTTCGTCGTCGCCTTCCTGATCTGGGTGGTGGGCGGCGCCCGGACCCCCAGCATTTCGCTGGCCGGCCTCATCGCCGGGTCCGTGACGCTCGCCGTGCCGATCGTCTTCGGCTCCCTCTCAGGTGTGCTGTGCGAACGTGCCGGCGTCGTTAACATCGCCATCGAAGGCCAGCTCCTGGGCGGTGCCTTCACGGCCGCGCTCGTCGCCAGCCTGACGCACAACCCCTACCTGGGCCTGCTTGCGGCGGCCGTGGCGGGCGCCCTGGTCTCCATGGTGCTGGCGCTGTTCAGCATCAAGTACGTGGTCAACCAGATCATCGTCGGCGTCGTGCTCAACGTCCTGGTCTCCGGGCTTACCGGCTTCCTGTTCAGCACCGTGATGCAGTCCGACCCGGAGAAATACAACTCGCCCGGCGAGCTGCCCAACATCGATATCCCGGTCCTGTCCGGCATCCCGGTGATCGGGCCCATCCTGTTCAAGCAGTCCGTGGTGGGCTACCTGATGTACATAGCCGTCATTGTGATCTGGATCGGGCTGTTCAAGACGAAGTGGGGCCTGCGCGTCCGGGCCGTGGGCGAGCACCCTCAGGCCGCTGACACCCTGGGCATCAAGGTCAACGCGACCCGCTTCTGGAACGTCACGATCGGCGGCGCCGTCGCCGGAATCGGCGGATCGTTCTTCACCCTCGTGGCGATCGACAGCTTCACCAAGGAAATCTCCGGCGGCCGCGGCTTCATTGCCCTCGCCGCCATGATCCTGGGCCGCTGGAACCCGATCGGGGCCTTCTTCGCCGCGCTGTTGTTCGGCTTCGCAGACAACCTGCAAAGCATCGTGACGATCATCGGCACGCCCGTGCCGAGCCAGTTCATGGCCATGCTGCCGTACGTCGTGACCGTGTTTGCCGTGGCCGGGCTCGTGGGCCGCTCCCGGCCGCCGGCCGCCGACGGCATACCTTACGTCAAGGGCTGAGAATGGACAGCACCGACGTCGACTGGGCAGCGCTCGAAGCCGCGGCAGTGTCCGCCATGAAGAACGCCTACGCGCCGTATTCGAAGTTTCCGGTGGGGACCGCGGCCCTCACCGGGGACGGGCGGATCGTCAGCGGCTGCAACGTCGAGAACGCCAGCTACGGGCTGACCCTGTGCGCCGAGTGCGCCCTGGTGGGCAACCTGCAGATGACCGGCGGGGGACGGCTCCGTGCCTTCTACTGCGTGGACGCCGGCGGGAACGTCCTCATGCCGTGCGGGCGCTGCCGCCAGCTGCTCTACGAATTCCGGGCTCCGGATATGGAGCTCATGACCACGCAGGGAATCAAGACCATGGACCAGGTCCTTCCCGATGCCTTTGGCCCCCAACACCTGGAGGAACCCCGGTGACACAAGCGACTCAGAGCACCAGCAACACCGAAGCGTTCGACGCCGTC
The DNA here is from genome assembly GCF_918697925.1 of Arthrobacter sp. Bi26. Classification (GTDB taxonomy): domain Bacteria; phylum Actinomycetota; class Actinomycetes; order Actinomycetales; family Micrococcaceae; genus Arthrobacter. The sequence goes on along the minus strand of NZ_CAKKMF010000014.1, from coordinate 30,545 downwards.
GACATCATCCGCATCAAGCGGGACAAGGGCGTGCTCAGCCCGGCCCAGATCGACTGGACGATCGACGCGTACACCCGCGGCGCCATCGCCGACGAACAGATGGCCGCCCTGAACATGGCCATCCTGCTCAACGGCATGGACCGGGCCGAGATCTCCCGCTGGACGGCGGCCATGATCGCCTCCGGGGAGCGGATGGACTTCTCCGGCCTGCGCAGGCCCGACGGCGGCGTAAAGGCGACGTCGGACAAGCACTCCACGGGCGGCGTCGGGGACAAGATCACCCTGCCGCTGGCGCCCCTGGTAGCGGTCTTCGGCGTGGCAGTGCCGCAGCTCTCGGGCCGCGGCCTCGGCCACACAGGCGGCACTTTGGACAAGCTCGAGGCCATCCCGGGCTGGCGGGCGGCCCTGAGCAATGAGGAAATGATGGCCCAGCTCCAGGACGTCGGCGCGGTCATCTGCGCGGCCGGCGCGGGACTGGCCCCGGCGGACAAGAAGCTCTACGCGCTCCGCGACGTCACCGGGACCGTGGAGGCCATCCCGCTGATCGCCTCCTCGATCATGAGCAAGAAGATTGCCGAAGGCACCGGCTCGCTGGTGCTCGACGTCAAGGTGGGCAGCGGCGCGTTCATGAAGGACGAGGCCCGCGCCCGCGAACTGGCCGAGACCATGGTGGCCCTGGGCAAGGACGCAGGCGTCAGCACGGTGGCCCTGCTCACCAACATGAACACCCCCCTGGGCCTCACCGCGGGCAACGCGATCGAGGTTCAGGAATCCGTCGAGGTCCTCGCCGGGGGAGGCCCGGACGACGTCGTCGAACTCACCGTCCGGCTCGCGGAGGAAATGCTGGCGTGCGCCGGCGTCCGCGACGCCGATCCCCGGGCCGCACTCCGGGACGGCCGGGCCATGGATGTCTGGAACCGGATGATCGAGGCGCAGGGCGGGGACCCGCGCGCCAAGCTCCCGGTCGCCAAGGAATCCGAGGTCATCTACGCTCCGGCCGACGGCGTCCTGGTGGAGCTCGACGCGATGGCCGTCGGCGTCGCGGCCTGGCGGCTCGGCGCCGGACGCGCCCGCAAGGAGGACCGGGTCCAGGCCGGGGCCGGGGTGCGGATGCACGCCAAGCCCGGCGCCACGGTCAGGGCGGGCGAACCGCTCATGACCCTCCTGACGGACACCCCGGAGAAGTTCGAGCGCGCCAAGGAAGCGCTCGAACACGCCGCCGTGATCGCACCCGAGGGCTCCCGGCCGGCCCAGAAGCTCATCATCGACCGCATCGCCTAACCCCGTTGCCCTATCACTTATGGTCCCCAAACCCCCGGGTTAGCCGCCATAAGTGATAGGGCAACCGCTGACCCGGCCGGTACACTGTGGATCTATCTGGCCCCGCCGCGCGTTAGGAAGCTGTGCAGGCAATCAACGACTTCATCCTCGCCGCTGCAGGGCAACCCTGGGTCCTCGTCCTGGTTTTCGCCTGCTGCGTGATCGACGGCTTCTTTCCGCCGATCCCGAGCGAGTCGGTGGTGGTGGGCCTGGCTGCAGTTGCCGCCACGGCCGATGTTCCCAATCCGGCGCTCCTGATCGCCACGGCCGCCGCCGGTGCATTCCTGGGCGACAACATCGCTTACGTGCTCGGCCGCCGCGTAGGAACCCGGCGCTGGGCATGGATGCGCGGCCCCCGCACGCAGGCGGCCTTCCGCTGGGCCGGACGGGAACTGCGGAAACGGCCTGCCTCACTGATCCTCGTGGCGCGCTTCGTCCCGATCGGACGGGTGGCCGTCAACCTGACCGCCGGCGCCACGCACTACCCGCGGAGCAGATTCGTCAGCCTGACGATCCTCTCGGCGCTGCTGTGGGCCGTCTATTCGGTGGGGATCGGCCTGTTTGTTGGCCCCTGGTTTGAGAAAAACCACGTGCTGGGCGCGGCCATGGCGATCATCTGCGCCATCGTTCTGGGCATCGTCCTGGACCGCGTGATCAGTAAGGTGCGCGGCCGTACCCCGGAGCAATCGACGCGTTCCGTTCCACCCGCCGAGTCCTAGGCGGATTGGCCCCGCCCATGGGACACTTAGGAGCGATTTGCGTCACGTTTGTTGGCCGCCCTTCGTCCAAGGTTCCGTCCAAGGTTCCACCCACTGTCATCGCATGTACGGTACGGCTTAGTTGTCCGTTCCCAGTCATCAAGGAGCACCGCCCGCATGGAGTTCATTAACGAGGCCGTGCTCCATGCCGCTGGCCAGTGGTGGATCTACCCCCTCCTGCTGGTTTTCTTCTTCGTGGACGGCTTCGCGATGGTGGTCCCCAGCGAGACCCTCATCGTTGCCCTTGCGGCGTATTCCGTGCACAGCGGCCAGCCCAATCTGTGGATTCTCGGCCTCACAGCGCTGGTTGGGGCCATCGCCGGCGACAACATGGCATACATGCTCGGCCGCAAAATTGGCCTCGAGCGGTTCCGCTGGATGCGCAAACCGAAGGTCCAAAAGGTCTTCGGCTGGGCACACTACGAACTCGAAAAGCGCGGCGCCGTCCTGATTTTCACGGCCCGGTACATCCCGTGGGGCCGTGTCGCCGTCAACTACGTGGCGGGCACGACGGCGTTCCCGCACCGGAGATTCTTCCTCCTGGACGCCTTCGCGTGCTTGACGTGGGTGGCCTACTCGATCGGCATCGGCGTCCTGGCCAGTTCCTTCCCGTGGCTGCATCACAACCCGCTGCTTAGCGCGGGGATCGCGGTGGTGTTCGCGATCGTCCTCGGTGTCCTCATTGACCATCTCCTGCGCTGGTGGCACAAGCGCCTCGGCCGCCACGACGCCGAGGTCGTGGACGAATGGCTCGACGGCGGGCCCACACACGAACCCGCCTCCGCCGTTCCTGCACCGATGACCGCCTCCGGGGATGCCGAGGCCACCAGAAAGTAGCGTCCCGCGCGCTCCGACCCTATGGTTGGAACGTGACTGAGACTATTCCTGACGCTGCCCCTGACCTCGAATTCGACCTGAAGGGCCTTCCCAAGGTTTCCCTTCACGACCACTTGGATGGCGGACTCCGCCCGGCCACCATCATTGAACTCGCGGAGGCCGCCGGCCACACGCTGCCCTCCACGGACCCCGTCGCCCTGGGGGAGTGGTTCCGCGAATCCGCCGACTCCGGCTCCCTGGTCCGTTACCTCGAGACCTTCGACCACACCATCGCCGTGATGCAGACCAAGGAAGGCCTGTTCCGCGTCGCGAAGGAATTCGTCGAAGACCTGGCCGACGACGGCGTCGTGTACGGCGAAGTGCGCTGGGCCCCCGAACAGCACCTGCAGAAGGGCCTGAACCTGGACGAAGTGGTCGAAGCCGTGCAGGCAGGTCTCGAAGCCGGCGTGGACGCCGTGGCCGAGACCGGCCGTGACATCCAGGTGGGCCAGCTCATCACCGCCATGCGCCACGCCGACCGCGGCCAGGAGATCGCCGAACTGGCTGTCCGCCACCGCAACAACGGCGCCGTCGGCTTCGATATCGCCGGTGCCGAGGACGGCTTCCTGCCGTCCCGTTTCAAGGACGCCTTCACCTACCTGGCCCAGCACAACTTCCCGGCCACCGTCCACGCCGGCGAAGCAGCCGGCCTGGAAAGCATCCAGTCGGCGCTTGTCGACGGCCGGGCCCTGCGCCTGGGCCACGGCGTGCGGATCGCTGAAGACGTCACGATCGAATTCGAAGAGGACGAAGACGCCGGGGGCGACGAAGTCAACGACACCATCGGCATGGTGACCCTGGGCGAGCTCGCCAGCTGGGTCCGCGACCGCGGCATCGCCCTGGAAATCTGCCCGTCCTCGAACCTGCAGACCGGCGCCATCGCCGGCTTCGGCGAGGGCATCGAAAGCCACCCGCTGGACATGCTCTACCAGCTGGGCTTCAACGTCACCATCAACACCGACAACCGGCTCATGAGCGGCGTCACGCTGACCGACGAGTTCGAGCTCCTCGTGGAGACGTTCGATTACGACCTCGACGACCTGCTGGAACTGACGCTGAACGCAGCCGAGGCCGCCTTCCTCCCGCTCGAGGAGAAGGAAGCACTGGTGGAATACATCAACGAGGCCTACGCCGACCTTGGCTAACGAGGACAACGCCGTGGGCGCGCTGGTCGATTGCATTAGCGAGCTGCGCGCCCACTGCCCCTGGATGGGTGCCCTTACCCACGAATCCCTTGTGGAGTACCTCCTGGAGGAGGCCTATGAGGTCGCGGAGACCATCGAGACGGCCGGCGGCGACGCCGAACTGAAGTCCGAGCTGGGCGATGTGCTGCTTCAGGTGGTCCTGCACGCCCGGCTCGCCGAGGAACGCGGCGCCTTTGACCTCGACGACGTCGCCCGCGCACTGATGGCCAAGATGATCCGGCGCAACCCGCACGTCTTCAGGCCCGACGGCTCGCTGCAGGATTCCTTCCCGGCAACGGTGGAGGAGATCGTCCTGAAATGGGATGCCGTCAAGAAGGCCGAGAAACCCGAACACGGCCACGTCTTCGACGGCGTTCCCGCCGCGCTGCCGGCCCTTGCCCGGGCCCAAAAGCTCCTGGACCGGGCCGAACGCGCGAACCTGGCGGCGGACACGGGCGGCGCCGCCGTCGAGATCCCGGCCACCGAGACGGAACTCGGCGACCTGCTGTTCGGGATCGTGGCGGGTGCCCGGGCCGGCGGGCTCGACGCCGAGCGCGCCCTCCGCGGAGCCCTCCGCCGTTTCCAGGACAGCAACGGCTCAAGGCCGTAGGCACAGCAGCGCCGGCACCATAGCGCCGGCATCATGACGTCCGGGGTTTGGATAGGTTTCCGTAACCTCCGCCACTCTCGACTACGCTAGTAGCGACGACGACGTCGGCTTTTCATACTTGGTGTACAGCCAGAGTCCAAGCAGTCAGATTCCCTGCAGATCGCTTCACCCAAAGGAGCATATCCATGGCGCTTATCGATGCCATCCACGCCCGCGAGATCCTCGATTCCCGTGGCAACCCGACCGTAGAAGTTGAAGTACTGCTCTCGGACGGCCAGATCGGCCGCGCAGCAGTTCCCTCCGGCGCTTCCACCGGCGAGCACGAGGCCGTAGAACTCCGTGACGGCGACAAGGGCCGCTACCTCGGCAAGGGCGTCCAGAAGGCGGTCGACGCGGTCATCGACCAGATCGCCCCGGCCCTGACCGGTTTCGATGCGACTGACCAGCGCAGCATCGACCAGGCCATGATCGACCTCGATGGCACCGCCAACAAGGGCAAGCTCGGCGCCAACGCCATCCTGGGTGTCTCCCTGGCCGTGGCCAACGCTGCGGCCGCCTCCGCAGACCTGCCGCTGTACAAGTACCTCGGCGGCCCCAACGCGCACGTCCTGCCCGTGCCGCTGATGAATATCCTCAACGGCGGCTCGCACGCCGACTCCGACGTGGACATCCAGGAATTCATGATTGTCCCGATCGGCGCCGAGACCTTCTCCGAGGGCCTGCGCTGGGGTGTCGAGGTCTACCACAACCTCAAGTCCGTCCTGCAGGCCAAGGGCCTGTCCACCGGCCTGGGCGATGAGGGCGGCTTCGCGCCGAACCTGCCGTCCAACCGTGCCGCACTGGACCTGATCCAGGAAGCCATCAAGAACGCCGGCTACACCCCGGGCAAGGACATCGCCCTGGCCCTGGACGTCGCCTCCTCCGAGTTCTTCAAGGACGGCGCCTACCAGTTCGAAGGCAAGGCACTTTCCGCCACCGAGATGAGCGCCTACTACGCCGAGCTCGTGGCCGACTACCCGCTGGTTTCCATCGAGGACCCGCTGGACGAGAACGACTGGGAAGGCTGGAAGACCCTCACCGACTCCATCGGCGACAAGGTCCAGCTCGTGGGCGATGACCTCTTCGTCACCAACCCGGCGATCCTGCAGCGCGGCATCGACACCAAGACCGCGAACTCGCTGCTCGTCAAGGTCAACCAGATCGGCTCCCTGACCGAGACGCTGGACGCCGTGTCACTGGCCCAGCGCGCCGGTTACACCACCATCACCTCGCACCGCTCCGGCGAAACCGAGGACACCACCATTGCTGACATCTCCGTTGCCACCAACGCGGGACAGATCAAGACCGGTGCCCCGGCCCGCTCCGAGCGCGTTGCCAAGTACAACCAGCTGCTGCGCATCGAAGAGGAACTCGACGACGCCGCACGGTACGCCGGACGCAGCGCCTTCCCGCGTTTCAAGGGCTAGTTAGCCGCGAAAACCGGTAACCGGTGGCTATGGTTGAAAGACCATGGCCACCGGTTCTGTTTTTGGTCCGCTTTTGAAGGAGTGACATGGCTACCCGACGCCCCAATGTTCCCCGGGCTACGCCTGCGGCCGCCAAACCCGCGGGCACAGGCTTGGGGGCGGCAGACGACGGCGGCGAAGTCATCCAGGCGGACTTTGGCGGCTCCCGCAGCGCCGCTCCGACGCCGGCCGCGCCCTCCGGCGCTTCGCCTGCCTCTCCACGTGCGGCTGCCCCCGCAGCGGGCAAGGCAGCCGCCAACGGTTCCGGCGCCGCAGCTCCCGCCGCCGGCAAACGCCGGCCTGCAGCAGCACCTGGAACAACACCAGCAGCATCCGCCGCGAAACCGGCAACCCGGCCGGCACCCGGGAAGGCTGGCGGCAAGGCCACGGGCCGGACAGCCGCAGGGGGTGCGGACGAATCCCTCGACCCGGTGCCCGCCAAGGCGTTCTCGGGCCGGCTGCTTGCGCTCGGCGTCGTGATGATTGCCATCACCATCCTGCTGGCCCCCACGGTCAAGATCTTCCTCGACAAACGCGCCGAAATCGCGGCGCTGCAGGCCGACATCGCGGCCAAGCAAACCAAGCAGGAGGACCTCAAACGCCAGGTTTCGCGGTGGCAGGATCCCAACTACGTGAAACAGCAGGCCCGCGACCGCATTAACATGGTTATGCCCGGAGAGACGGGCTACTGGGTATTCGGCAGCGATCTTCCTGCCGCACAGTCCAGTGGCACGGCGGGTGCAGCATCAGCACAAGACCCGGCCAACCTGCCGTGGGTGGACTCCCTCTGGGAGTCCATCAGGCGATCGGCAACAGACTAGAAGCGGCGCCCGCCGCCGGGATTGTCCCGCGGACAATCCGGAACAGGGCAGGAAGGTGCCACTCCCGTGGACGAGAACCGAGTGGACCAGAACCGAACGGACGAGAACGACGGCGCCCCGACGTCGGCGCCACGGCACAGGGCAAGCGTCCCGGAGGCCTCCCGCGTGCCGTCGCCGCACGACCTCGAGGTCCTGAGCCGCCAGCTGGGCCGGCCCGTGCGCGACGTCGTCGAAATCCCGGCCCGCTGCGTCTGCGGTAACCCGCTCGTGGCTGCCACCTCGCCGCGGCTCAGCAACGGTACGCCGTTCCCCACCACGTTCTACCTCACGCACCCGGTGATCACCTCGGCGGTATCGCGGCTGGAGGCCGCCGGGCTGATGAACGAAATGAACGACCGGCTCGCCGCGGACACCGGGCTCGCGGACCGGTACCGTGCCGCCCACGAGGCATACCTGGTCTCCCGTGCCGAGATCGGCGCGCGCTCCGGCATCGGTGCCGTTCCGGAAATCGACGGCGTCTCGGCCGGCGGAATGCCGACGCGCGTCAAATGCCTTCACGTCCTCGTGGGGCACTCGCTGGCCGCGGGCCCGGGAGTGAACCCGCTCGGGGACGAGTCGATCGCCGCCATCGCCGAATGGTGGACCGTGGACCGCTGCTACTGCGACGGCGCCTGGGACACCGGCGGCGAGGCCCCGTCCCGGGACCTCAGCCGCCATGGTCCGCAAGGCCTGCCGGAGATCGTGGGCCGGCCCGCGCCGGTCCGCAAGTCCCGCGGCGCCGCCGACGCCGGCGCTGCTGAGAATGCCGGCGCCGCCGGCACGGGGGAGTCCAGATGACCCGGGTCGCGGCCATCGACTGCGGCACCAACTCGATCCGCCTACTCATCGCAGATGCGAACGCAGATGCGAACCCAGATGCTGGCGCAGGCGGCGCAACCGGGCAGCCCACACCGCGGCTGACCGACATCGTGCGGGAAATGCGCGTGGTCCGGCTGGGCCAGGGCGTGGACTCTACGGGTGAACTGGCCCAGGAAGCGCTTGAGCGCACCTTCGCCGCGACCCGGGACTACGCCGCCCTCATCCGCGAGCACGGCGCAGCCAAAGTGCGCTTCGTGGCCACCTCCGCCACCCGCGATGCCAGCAACCGGCAGGTCTTCGTCGACGGCATCCGCGCCATCCTCGGCGTCGAGCCCGAGGTGATCACCGGAGACGAGGAAGCCGCGCTGTCCTTCGCCGGCGCCAGCAGCGTCCTGCCCTCCCGCGGGGAGGACCCCGTGCTGGTGGTCGACCTCGGCGGCGGAAGCACGGAGTTTGTGCTGGGCGACGCCGGCGGCGTCATCGCCGCCCGCTCGGTCGACGTCGGCTGCGTCCGGATGACCGAACGGCACCTGCGCAGCGATCCGCCCACGCCGGAGCAGATCGCAGCGGCCGAGGCCGACGTCGACGCCGCCATCAGCGAGGCGGCACGGACCGTTCCGCTGGAACGCGCCACCGTCGTCGTCGGCGTGGCCGGTTCCGTCACCACCATCACGGCGCACGCGCTGCGCCTGCCGGAGTATTCGCCGGCCGCGATCCACGGCACCGAACTGGACCTGGACGCGGTCCGGAAGGCATGCACCGAGCTGCTCGAAATGACCCGGGAGGAGCGGGCCGCGCTGCCGTACATGCACCCAGGGCGGGTGGATGTGATCGGCGCCGGCGGCCTCGTTTGGCGGCGGATCCTGCAACGCCTGGCCGATGTCACGGGCGGGCGCATCACCACGGCCGTGAGCAGTGAACACGATATTCTTGACGGAATTGCCCTCAGCATCCGATGATCCCGCCCCAGCAGTTGTGCCTCCGCGCGCGCCTTGCCGCTGGTGCATCCGCCGATAGGACCTGAATGACCAGAGCAACAGCCCGGCGCCGCCGGACCGCCTCCGCGTTGATGGCCTTGGCCCTTGCCGGCGGAGCGTCTACGGCGGCGCTGACCTTGGCCGCGCCCGCCTACGCCGACTCCTGGCGGGATAAGGAATACTGGCTCGCCGAGTCCGGCATCACCAAAGCCTGGGACGTATCCAAGGGAGCCGGCGTCAAAGTCGCCGTGATTGACAGCGGCATCGACGGCCAGCATCTGGACCTCGCTGGCGTGCTTGCCGGCGGCACCGACATCTCCGGCGCCGGCAATCCCAACGGCCAGGCGAGCATCGGGGCCAAACCCGAACACGGCACCTTAGTGGCCACCATGCTCGCCGGGCGCGGGCATCAGGCGCCCGACGCGACCGCCAAACCAACTGCCAGCGCCGCACCCGGGGCTGTAGTTGGCCCGGACGGGATCGTCGGCGTCGCCCCGGAAGCCCAGCTGCTGTCCGTTTCCACCTGGCTGGGTTCCGCCAACCCGGGCGGCAAGAGCGACCAGGACCAGATCCCGGAGGCAGTGCGCTGGGCGGTCGACAACGGCGCCCGCGTCATCAACATCTCCCTCGGCAGCACGTCACCGGAATGGCCGCAGAGCTGGGACGCGGCCTTCCTCTACGCCGAACAGAAGGACGTCGTGATCGTCGCCGCCGCGGGCAACCGCGTGGGCGGCAACGTCCAGGTCGGCGCGCCGGCCACGATTCCCGGCGTCCTGACGGTCGCCGGTCTGGACCGCGCCGGCGCGGCCAGTATCGACTCCTCCTCCCAGGGCATCAGCATCGGCGTCGCCGCTCCCGCCGAGGACCTGGCCGGCGGCATGCCCGGCGGCGGCTATGCCGAGTGGGCGGGCACCTCCGGGGCCACACCCATCGTTTCCGGCGTCGCTGCCCTGATCCGCTCCAAATGGCCCGAAATGTCCGCGAGCCAGGTCATCAACAGGATCGTGAGCACGGCCAAGGACGCCGGGGCGCCCGGGAAGGATCCGCTTTACGGCTTCGGGGTGCTGAACGCCGAGGCCGCCCTCAAGGCCGATGTCCCGGAAACCAAGGTCAATCCGCTGGGGTCGATTTCGGACTGGATCCGCGTCCACCGGCGGGGAAACCTCGCCACGACAGCACCGGCGGCGGCGGCCGCGCCCTCCAGCGCTGTCCCCACCCTGCCCGAGGCGACCGTGCCGGTCGCGGAGAAGCCGTCCCAGCTGAACAGCGCCCTGCCGGCCGTCGTCGTCCTGGGCTTCGGCTGCCTGCTCGTGGGAATCGTAGTGGCCGCTGCCGTCCAGTTGCGGGCCGCCATGCGAACGCCGCCGAAGCGCGGGCCCGGTGGTCCGGCCAAGGCCGAACCCGGGGCCGCCAACCCGGTGGACTCCAGCAACCCGTCGTAGTTAGTGAAGGTTTTCACAAACTACTGTATTCTTGACGCATGGCATCCTCCCTTCAGCTCCAGGACCGTCCCCGGGTACTCGTCGTCGGCGGCGGGTACGTCGGCCTGTATGTAGCCCTTAAACTTCAGAAAAAGATCGCGAATGCTGGTGGCATTGTCACCCTCGTGGATCCGCTGCCCTACATGACCTACCAGCCCTTCCTGCCGGAAGTTGCCGGCGGCAACATCGAGGCGCGCCACGCAGTCGTCTCGCACCGCCAGCACCTGAAGCAGACGGAGCTCATCCAGGGCCGCGTCACCTCAATCGACCACGCCAACCGCACGGCAGTGGTCGCACCCTCCGACGGCGGCGACACCTTCGAGGTGCCGTACTTCGACGTCGTCCTGGCCGCCGGCGCCATCACCCGCACGTTCCCCATCAAGGGCCTCGCGGAAAAGGGCATCGGCCTGAAGACCATCGAAGAGGCTGTCGCCCTGCGCAACAAGGTTCTCGAGCGCATCGAGACCGGCTCCCTCATGACGGACCCCGTTGAGCGCGCCCGCGCCCTGACGTTCGTCGTCGTCGGCGGCGGCTTCGCCGGCATCGAGTGCATCACCGAAATGGAAGACCTCGCCCGCGCCGCGGTCAAGAACAACCCGCGCGTCAAGCAGGAGGAAGTCCGCTTCGTCCTGGTCGAGGCCATGGGCCGCATCATGCCCGAGGTCACGGCACCGCAGGCCGTATGGGTGGTCGAACACCTCCGCAGCCGCGGCATCGAGGTCCTGCTGAACACCTCCCTCGACAACGCCGAGGGTTCCCTGAAGCTCATCAACCTCCCGGACAAGAGCCCGGCCCAGGAATTCGAGACTGACACCCTGGTCTGGACTGCCGGCGTGCAGGCCAACCCGATGGTCCGCTCCACCGACTTCCCGCTCGAGCCGCGCGGCCGCGTCCGCGTCCTGGCCGACCTGCGCATCGCAGGCGACGAGGGCATCATCGACAACGCCTGGGCTGCCGGCGATGTCGCTGCCGTCCCCGACCTCACGGGCAGCGGCCTGCCGGACGGCACCTGCGTGCCGAACGCCCAGCACGCCCTGCGCCAGTCCAAGCGCCTGGCCAAGAACCTGTGGGCCTCCCGCTGGGACAAGCCGCTCAAGGACTACAAGCACAAGAACCTCGGCGCCGTCGCCGGCTTCGGCGAATGGAAGGGCGTGGCCAACATCAACCTGGTTGGCCGCATCGGCCTCAAGGGCCCGCTGGCCTGGCTGGCACACCGTGGCTACCACGGCATGGCCATCCCCACCGTGGAGCGCAAGATCCGCGTGATCTCCGGCTGGCTGTGGGCCTTCTTCCTGGGCCGCGACACCACGCAGCTGATGGACCTGGACAACCCGCGCGGCGCCTTCGTGGCCGCAGCGACGCCGGCCCCGAAGCCGGCCGCTGCTCCGGAACCCGCCAAGGCCGAAGCCAAGCCTGAAGCCAAAAACGACACCAAGGAAGCTGTTCCGGCCGACTCCAAGTAGCCTGATCCGAGCTTTCGGCGGCGGCTGTTCCCCTCCGGGGGAGCAGCCGCCGTTTTCGTTGCCGGAAGCCGCGGGGGCGCCGGGAAGGGGCAGGTGCGCAGGGCCCCGCGCCTAGACTGGCTCCATGACAGCTGAAAAGGACCTGCACACCCTCCTGGCCACCATGCACCCCGAACTGCGCGAGGGCGACTACGTCTACGCCCTGTGGCCGCACGGCAGACCCCTGGCCGGGGCAATCGCGGCTGCCGTCCGTGAGGCGGAAGGGCTGACCGTTGTGCTGCCGCGGGACGAAGCAGACAGCCTGGGGCTCTCCTACGACTTCGTCGCAGCGTGGATTACGCTCCAGGTGCACTCGTCGCTTGAGGCGATCGGCCTGACGGCAGCCGTCAGCGCCGCCCTGACCGAGGCGAAGATCAGCTGCAACGTCCTGGCCGGCTTCCACCATGACCACCTGCTGGTCCCCGTGGCCGACGCCGACCGTGCTCTGGAGATTCTGCACGAACTGGTCGCAGACCATGGGGAGCACAAGCCGGCACCGGACCTCGTGTTGCGCAGCGAGGAACCGGCGGACCGCCCGGCCATCCTCGCCCTGACAGCCGCCGCGTTTGCCATTTCACCCGTCACGGGGCATCACGTGGACGGCGAACCCGAAGAGGTGAAGCTGCTGGCCCAGCTGTTCGAGAGCCAGGAATACCTCCCCGAGTTCAGCGTCGTTGCCGAACTCAACGGCGAAATCGTGGGGCACGTGATCAGTACCCGCGGCTGGGTGGGCGAACTGGAGCTGCTCGGGCTCGGGCCGATCGGGGTGGTGCCCCGGCTGCAGCGCCACGGCATCGGCACCGCGCTCATGAACGAAACCGTGGCGCGGGCCAACGCCGCGGGGGAGCGGGGGATCGCGCTGCTGGGCAGCCCCGACTACTACTCCCGCTTCGGCTTTGTACCGTCCACATCGCTCGGGGTGGCACCACCGGAGGCCGGCTGGGGCGCGCACTTCCAGCTGCTGCCGCTCGCCGTCTGGCCCGGCGGCGTCAGCGGCACCTTCCGCTACGCCGGCCCTTTTTCGGGCTGATCCGTCCGGCGACGGGATACCATTGACCGGGCGCCCCAGTAGCCCAATTGGCAGAGGCAGCGGACTTAAAATCCGCGTGTTGTGGGTTCGAGTCCCACCTGGGGCACTTTGCTGCGCGCCGCCCAGAAACCGCCGCGTAACCCTCCAGATTTCCTCTATGCAACGAGTGTTATAAGGATGTGACCGTAGTCACTTATTTTCACGTCGAAATTGCACTAGCTTGAAGTGGAATCAGGAACACCTGATCTTTCGCGTCAAAGGCCGTTCGCACCTTTAGATCGAGGAGCTTGTACATGACTTCACTCCCCCAGGTTGCGCCCCGCATCGCTAAGCTCACAGTGCTTAGCCTCGGCGTCGCCCTTCTGGCTACGGCTTGCGGTGGTTCACCCGCCCCGAGTTCGACGGGATCCAGCTCAGCCGCGGCCGCGGGCATCGCGTGCCCGGCACCCAGCGCCACCGGCGCCGGCACCAGCGCTGCCGGCGAAACGGGCACCGTGCCCGCTTCTGCCACCACCACCCCCACGCCCCTGAAGATCGGCTCGCTCCTGCCGACGACAGGTTCGCTGGCCTTCCTCGGCCCGCCCGAAATTGCCGGTGTTAACCTCGGCATCAAGGAGGTCAACGACGCCGGCGGCGTCCTGGGCAAGCCTGTCGAGGTCATCCACCGTGACTCCGGCGACACCAAGACCGACATCGCCACCCAGTCCACCACGGCACTGCTCGGACAGGGCGTCAGCGCCATCGTCGGCGCCGCCTCCTCGGGTGTCTCAAAGACCGTGATCAACCAGATCACCGGTGCAGGCGTCGTCCAGTTCTCCCCGGCCAACACCTCGCCGGACTTCACCGCGTGGGATGACAAGGGCCTCTACTGGCGCACCGCCCCCTCGGACGTGCTCCAGGGCAAGGTCCTCGGCAACTACATGGCCACCTGTGGCGCCCAGACGGTCGGCATGATCGTCCTGAACGACGCCTACGGAACCGGCCTTGCAAAGAACGTCCAGGCCGCTTTCGAGGCAGCCGGCGGCAAGGTTGTTGCCCAGGAGCTCTTCAATGAGGGCGATTCCCAGTTCAGCAGCCAGGTGGACAAGGTTCTGGCCGCCAAGCCGGACGCCATTGCCCTGATCACCTTCGACCAGGCCAAGAGCATCGTTCCGCTGATGACGGGCAAGGGCGTCAAGCCGACCCAGATCTTCATGGTGGACGGCAACATGTCCGACTACAGCAAGGACTTCCAGCCGGGAACCCTCAAGGGCGCCCAGGGCACCATCCCGGGCACCTTCGCCAAGGAGGACTTCAAGAAGCAGCTCCTGGCGATCGACCCGGCGCTGAAGGACTACAGCTACGCGGGTGAGTCCTACGATGCCGTGAACCTGGTCGCACTGGCTGCCGAGGCCGCCAAGAGCACCAAGGGCACTGACATCGCGGCCCAGCTCAAGGCAGTCTCTGAAGGCGGCGAGAAGTGCAACACCTTCCCCACCTGCGTCACCCTGCTCCGCAACGGTAAGGACATCGACTACGACGGCCAGTCCGGCCCCGTGTCGTTCTCCGACGCCGGCGACCCCACGGAAGCCTACATCGGCATCTACGAGTACCAGGATGACAACACCTACAAGCCGGCCAAGGAAGAATTCGGCAAGCTGTAAGCCGCTTCCCACCGACACGCAAAAGACCCCCGTCCAGTCCGGACGGGGGTCTTTTGCGTACGGGAGCAGCGTAAGTGTCACGCCGGGCCCAGACGCGTTCGACGCCGGGAATCCGGTTCAGCCCGCTAGATGCCGGCCCTAACCCAACGCCGCGGGCGCCGTCGCCGTCCCGCCGGGGGAGCGGCCGGTGAGACAAACGCTGAGGGCGACGGAGGCAGGCGCTTGTGAAAGCGCCGTTGTTGCGTGAGGAACGAGCGCAGGCGCCGAGCAAGTGGCTGCGGAGGCGCCCGGACGGTACCAACCGGGGCCGAGTCCGGAGCGACCTACGCCGGGCACGCAGAAGGGCCGCCACCGGCTGGTGACGGCCCCTGCGGGAATACTGCCCGAAGCGCTATTCCACAGTGTCTGCGAGCGTTCCCAGGTAGAGCTGGATGACCTTGGGATCCTTCATGAGTTCCCGGCCCGTACCCGTGTACGCGTCCTTGCCCTGGTCCAGCACGTAGCCGCGGTCGCAGATCTGCAGGCAGCGGCGCGCGTTTTGCTCCACCATGATGACTGAGACGCCGGCCCGGTTGATCTCGTGGACCCGGAGGAAGGTCTCATCCTGCTTGACAGGGGAGAGGCCCGCAGAGGGCTCATCGAGCAGCAGCACGGCCGGGTCCATCATGAGGGCCCGTCCCATGGCGACCATCTGGCGTTCGCCGCCGGAGAGCGAGCCGGCCCGCTGGGCGCGCCGCTTGCCGAGCTCCGGGAACAGCTCGGTGACGAAGTCGAACCGTTGGGCGAAGTCCTTGGGCCGCTGGAACATGCCCATCTGCAGGTTTTCCTCGATGGTCAGGGCCGCGAACACGTTGTTGTTCTGCGGAACGAAGCCGACACCCTTGCTGACGAGCTTGTTGGCCTTGAGCCCGGTGATGTCCTGCCCGCGGACCACTACCGAGCCGGAGTGGACTTTGACCAGGCCGAACATGGCCTTCAACAGCGTGGATTTGCCGGCGCCGTTGGGGCCGATGATGCCGATCAGCTCACCCTTGCGGGCTTCGATGCTGCAGCCGTTGAGGATATTGACGCCGGGGATGTAGCCGGCCACCAGATCGGTGACCTTCACGACCGAGTCGCCGTCGAAGGCGGGCTGGGCGGCCGGTGCCGCGCTGGTGGCGCTCATTCTGTGTCCTTCTCTGTGCGGTTCGGCTCTTCGGCGCGGTTCGGCTCGCCGGCGCTGCGGCGGCCACGCGTCGTCCCGTTCTTCGCCGCTTCCTCCGCCTCAGTGGCGAGGACGTCGGCGGAGATGATGCCGGCGTTTTCAGTGCCGACAATCGACTCCTCGTCGGCGACCAGTTCCGCGGCCAGTTCCTTGATGCCCTCCGCATCGCCCAGATCCACGTCGTGATGGGCGCCGAGGTAGGCGTCGATCACGGCGGGGTTCTTCATGACTTCGGCGGGAGGCCCTTCGGCCACGATCTTGCCTTCTGCCATCACGACCACCCAATCGGCGATGTGGCGGACCATGTTCATGTCGTGCTCGACGAACAAGACGGTCATGCCCTCGGCCTTGAGGTTCTTGATGTGGTCCAGCAGAGACTGCGTCAGCGCCGGGTTGACGCCGGCCATCGGCTCGTCGAGCATGACCAGCTTGGGCCGGACCATGAGGGACCGGGCCATTTCCAGCAGCTTCCGCTGCCCGCCGGACAGCGACGCTGCGTAGTCGTCCTTCTTGGCGTCCAGCTTGAACTTCTCCAGCAGCACGTTGGCTTCCTGGGTGATCTTCTTTTCCTGGCCGCCCCAGATGCCCTTGAACAAGGCTTTGGACAGCCGTTCGCCGGACTGGCTGGAGGCGCCGAGGCGCATGTTCTCCAGGACTGTGAGCTTGCCCATGACCTTGGTGAGCTGGAACGTGCGTACCATTCCCATGCGGGCAACCTTGTACGAGGAGACGCCGGCGATGTTGTTGCCCTCGAACTGCCATGTACCCGAGTTCGGGGTGTCGAATCCCGTGAGGAGGTTGAACAACGTGGTCTTGCCGGCGCCGTTGGGGCCGATCAGTGCAGTGATCTTGTGCCGCGGGATCTCGAGGTACTGGACGTCGACGGCGTTGATGCCGCCGAAGCTGCGGGTGACGTTTTCCGCCACCACGATCGGATCACGCTTCTTGCAGCCGGGCGCGATCTCTCCGGCAGCGATCGGACGGGTGTCCGTCATGTAGTCGATGCTCTCTGCGCGCGACTCTTCGCTTGGATTGCTCATGCGAATGCCAGCTCCTTCTTATTGCCGAGAACGCCCTGGGGCCTGAAGATCATCAGCAGCATGAGCGCCACGCCGACCAGGATATAGCGCAGCTGCCCGGCCTGGACCGTGTTCAGCCACGTGATGGTGCCGGACTCGATCAGGCCGTAGAGGATGCCCTGGGTGAGTGAGAGCACCACCCAGAAGATCATGGCGCCGACCACCGGGCCGAGCACGGTGCCGAGGCCGCCGAGCAGCAGGCAGGTGTAGAGGAAGAACGTCAGTTCCGTGCCGTAGTTGGCCGGCTGCACCGCGCCGCGGGGAATCGTGAAGATCATGCCTGCCAGGGCACCGAGCGCGCCGCCGATGATCAGGGACTGCATCTTGTAGGCGTAAACGTTCTTGCCGAGCGAGCGGACGGCGTTCTCGTCCTCGCGGATGCCCTTGAGGACCCGGCCCCAGGGGCTTCGCATCAGCAGCCAGACAATGACGCAGAAGATGGCCACGACTGCCCAGGCGACCACCCGGATGAAGAAGTCGCGGTTGTTCATGCCGATGTAGGTGCCCGGCGGGAAGGGGTTCATGGCGTAGAAATCGCCCTCGAAGGCGGCCAGGCCGTTGGCCGAGCCGGTGATGGCGGTCAGCTGGTTGGTCGTGACGATGTAGCGCACGATTTCGGCCGCCGCGATGGTCACGATGGCCAGGTAGTCCGCCCGGAGCCGCAGCGTCGGGATGCCCAGCAAGAGGGCGAAGATGGCGGAGCAGACGACGGCGATGAGCAGTCCGATGAAGAACGGCACATGGAACGTCAGGGTGGAGATGGCGAAGCCGTAGGCCCCCACTGCCATGAAGCCTGCTTGGCCGAAGTTGAGCAGGCCGGTGTAGCCGAAGTGGACCGCGAGGCCGAGGGTGGCCAGGGCGTAGGCAGCTGTCGTCGGGCTGAAAAGCTCGCCGGCGGCGCTGGAAAATATGAATCCGAAATCCATGGCTGTCTCCTAACCCACGCGCTCGCGGCGGCCCAGAATGCCCTGAGGCCTGAACAAGAGGACAACAATCATGATGAACAACGCTCCCACGTATTTGAGGTCGGCTGCGAGACCGAACACGGTGGTCAGCTCAACGAAGATGCCGACGATGATGGAACCGACCAGGGCGCCCCAGACCGTGCCGAGGCCGCCGAGGGTGACGCTGGCGAAGATGAGCAGCAGGATCTGGGAGCCCATGTCGAAGGTGACGCCGGGCCGGTAGTAGGCCCAGAGGATGCCGCCGAGGGCGGCGAGCATGCCGCCGACCACCCAGACGATCCGGATGACGGAGTCGACGTCGATGCCGGAGGCTGCGGCCAGCGCCGGGTTGTCGGCCACCGCGCGGGTGGCCTTGCCGAGGCGGGTCTTGAGCAGGACGACGCCGAGGGCGGCGATCACGACGGCGCTGACGAGGAGGGACAAGAGGTTGTTGGGGGAGATGGAGATCGGGCCGATCAGGATTTCCACGCTCTGGGCGAACGGCAGTTGCTGGGTGGCGCCGCCGAAATAGAACTGGATGATGTAGCGCACGGACAGGGCGAGGCCGATGCTGACGATCATCATCGGAACAAGCCCGGTTCCGCGGCGCCGCAGCGGCTTCCACAGGCCCGCGTCCTGGACGTAGCCGAACAATCCGCCGCCGACGACGGCCAGGACGACGGCCAGCCAGAACGGCAGGTGCATCTGGTTGAAGGCGAACACCAGTACCGCGCCGAGGGTGACCATTTCTCCGTGGGCGAAGTTCGTCAGGCCGGTGGTGCCGAAGATTAGGGACAGGCCCACGGACGCGAGGGCGAGCAACAGGCCGAAGCTCAGCCCTGCCACCAGCCGGTTGAGCAGGTTTTGCATGAAGTTCTGCTGCTCCACGACAATGCCCTTGCCAAAGGTGAAGATTACCGAGAGGTTTGAGGTCTGGCTGAAGGTGACGTTGCGGGGGTTCTCCTGGCCCTCGGCCAGTTTGATGCCCTCCGGCAGCGTGGACTCGTCGAGTTCGACCTGGTAGGTCCCCTGGGTGGGGACGCCAATAGTCCAGGCGCCGTTGGGTCCCGATTTCGTGGTTCCCGTGAAATCGCCACTCGTGGCGGTGATGGTTACCCCGGGGATCGGTGCGCGGTCGTCGCCGCGCAGGAAGCCGCTGATGCTGTTGGTGAACTGGGTGGCCGACGGGGATGGTGTCGGCGAGGGGGTCGTGGCGCTGGACGCCGGGGCCACGATGAGCAGTAGCGCAGCCGTGGCTGCAAATACTGCCCCCACAGCCCTCAATAGTCTGCCGCGCCGTCTCTGCGACAGGCCGCTCGTTGTGCTTCTCAAATTGAAAACCTCCACATGGGGGTGCTGTGGGTTGCGCCTTTGCAACCGTTGCGAACGGTCAGGGGACGAGCGTCTCGCAATACGATCCATTGTTGTGATGTCCGTCACCCTGTGTGGCCTATGCTACAGCCCGGGCGAGGCAAAGAATGCCGCTGCGAGCAGGCAGAACGTCGCGATCGGGTAACAACCGTGTAGTCGCGGGAGTACCTCGCTGTAGCCCCGCTAAAGAAAACTTTTGTTGATTCCGAGTATGCCTAAACAGTGGCCGGTCCGGTCCCCGGTTTGCCCGGCCAACCCGGTGCCGGTGCTGCCCGCCGGGCACATCCGCTCCGGCGTGGGGAACCAGCAAATCCAAGCTTTTTCCAAGTCCTCCGGCGTTATCGTGCGAAGAGCGCCTGAACCGATCTTGGAGGGCCGACTGATGAACCGGGTGGTGAAGCTGTGCCTCGCAGGTTCGCTTGTGCTGGCGATCCTGGGCCTTCCGGCGCTCAGCCTCGGCCCCGAGCCCGCCGGGGCGCAGGCCTGCGTGCCCTCGACAGATGCACTCACCGACCCCTATCCGGGGAACATGGCGGCGGCCTCCACCTTTGAAGCTGGCACCTTGGACGGATTCGGCGTCTCCACGGCCGGGACGGGAAATGCCTCGGTGTCCACCGGGCTGTCGCACTCCGGTAATTGTGCCGCCCGCCTGCACACCACCGCAGGGCCCGGCTCCATCGCCAGGCTGACCGTGGGCCTGACCCCCGGAAACACCGAGGCGTATGCGGACGGATGGTTCAATATCGCCGCTGAGGGAATGGCAGGGAACAATGTTCCCTACTTCCGGTTCTTTTCCGGCGGAGTCCGCGTCCTGGACGTTTTCCGGCAGAACATCTCCCATGAACTGGTGCTCCGCACGTCATCACCCGCGGGGTTCGCCTACACGACTTTGCGGCGGGATGTCCCCACTGACTCCTGGCACCGGCTGGTCATGCACGTGGTCCCCAACGGTCCCGGGACCACCGTCCAAATCTGGTGGGACGGGCGTTCCGTCTACGCGGGCACAGTCAGCATTTCCGCGACGACACTCGACACGGTCCAGCTTGGCTCCGAACACGATCAGCAAATGGCCGACATCTACATCGACGACGTCATTGTCAACAGCGGCACGGGAACGCCGGCGCCGGTTCCCGGCCCGCTCCCGGAGCCGAAGGGGGATCCGTCGAAGCGGCTCGACGATTTCCGCGACGACGGACAATCCGCCGTGCTGGCAGCCGGAACCGGTGCGCGGCGCACCGGGCGCCCGGCACGCCCAAAACGGCCGGCGTCCATGCGGGCTTCCTGGGCCTGAATATCCCGCTGGTTTAGGTCACGGTTCGGTTGCGGCGGCTCCCTGAGGGAACTATCCCTCCCCGCCGGCCGTGGGAATTGGTAGCGTGACTATATAAAACTCCCTTTCGTATAGTCCGCATCGCACCGGAACATCACCCACCCCCTTATTTTGGAGGACACCCGCAATGGCATCTGGCGGAAACCCGATCTTCAGCGGAAAGAATTTCCGCGAAGCCACCCAGGCACCGCCTGCCCCGCAGGCCCCGTATGGCCAGAACCCCTATGGCCAAAACCCCTACGGTCAGGCCCCCTACGGTCAGGCCCCCTACGGCCAGAACCCCTACGGTCAGGCCCCGGGCCAGGGCGGGTGGAATTCTGCGCAGCAGGGCATGACCCAGGAACAGCTCCAGGACCTGTACAACCGCCCGGCGGCCGGCCCGGCTGACATCGGCAAGATGACGTACGACGACGTCATCATGAAGACTGCCGGGTGCCTCGGGATCCTGGTGGTCGGCGCCGCAGTGGCCCTCGCCGTCCCGCAGGGCACCGGATCCATGCTGATGATCCTCGGAGCCCTCGGTGGCTTCGCCCTCGCAATGGTCAACACCTTCAAGAAGCAGCCGTCCCCCGGGCTGATCCTTGCCTACGCCCTGCTCGAAGGATTCTTCCTCGGCGGCCTGACCCGCATCCTTGACAACCTGTTCCCGGGCGTCGGCATCCAGGCCGTCGTCGGGACGCTTTCCGTCTTCGCCGTGACGTTGGTGCTGTTCAAGAGCGGCAAGGTCCGGGCGACGCCCAAGCTCATGCGGTTCTTCATGATTGCCCTGATCGGCTATGCAGTGTTCGCGCTGGTCAACATGTTCATGATGATGACCGGGGCCGTGACCACGCCGTTTGGCCTGAGCACCAGCATGGAGATCATGGGCATCCCGCTCGGCGTCTTCATCGGCGTCCTGGCGATCGGCCTGGCCGCCTTCTCCCTGATCATGGACTTCACATCCATCGAGGCGGCCATCAGCGCCGGAGCCCCGCAGCGCTTCTCCTGGACCGCCGCCTTCGGCCTCACGGTCACGCTGGTCTGGCTCTACGTCGAGATCATCCGACTGCTGGCCATCCTCCGCGGTGACGAGTAACCGCCGTCGTCCCTGAACACCGTTTCCTAACGAGGAGCCCCGCCTAACGGCGGGGCTCCTCGCGTTTGCGGCAGCCAGCTGCAATGCGTCAACTGCAATGCGTCAGTTGCCCACCGTCAGCTGAGCCGCTCCAGCACAACCGCCATGCCCTGGCCGCCGCCGACGCACAGCGTGGCCAGGCCGAGGGAGGCGTCGCGGGTGCGGAGTCCGTTGAGCAGCGTGGTGGTCATGCGGGCCCCGGTCATCCCGAAGGGGTGGCCGAGGGCGATGGCGCCGCCGTGGACGTTGAGCTTCTCCGGATCGATGGCGAGCTCCCGCGCGCTGGCCACCACCTGGACCGCGAACGCTTCGTTGAGCTCCACGAGGTCGATCTCGCGGATGGTCAGCCCGGCGATTGTCAGCGCCCGGCGGGTCGCTTCCACCGGGCCCATGCCCATCAGCTCCGGGGACAGGGCGCTGACACCGGTGGAGACGATCCGGGCCAGCGGCTCGAGGCCCAGCTCGCGGGCGCGCGCGTCACTCATGACCACGACGGCGGCGGCCCCGTCATTGAGCGGACACGCGTTCCCGGCCGTCACGGTGCCGCCGCTGCGGAAGACCGGCTGCAGCGCACCCACGGCCTCCGCGGTGACGCCGGGACGCGGCGAATCGTCGCGGTCGATCACTGTGCCGTCGGCGCGGGTGTAGGGGGTGATTTCTCGGGCGTAGAACCCGGAGGCGATGGCCGCCTCGGCCCGGTTCTGGCTGAGCACCGCCCAGGCGTCCTGCTCCTGGCGGGTGATGCCGTAGCTTGTGGCGACGTTCTCCGCCGTCTGGCCCATGGCGATGTACACGTCCGGCATCCGGCCGCCCAGGCGCGGGTCGGTCCACGGAGTGTTGGAGCCCGCGCGGGCCTCGGTGCGTTTGCGGGCCGCCTCGAATCGCGGGTTGTGCGTGCTCGCGTCGGTCTCGCCGGCACCGGCCCATTCCCGGTAGCGGGACACCGCCTCCACGCCGGCGGCCACGAACGCCTGGCCTTCGCCGGCTTTGACGGCGTGGAATGCCATCCGGAGCGTCTGCAGGCTGGAGGCACAAAAACGGTTGATGGTGGCGGCCGGAACGTTGTCCAGCCCGGCCAGGATGCTGACCACGCGGGCCATGTTGGAGCCGGCCTCGCCGCTCAGCTCGGCGCACCCCAGATAGATGTCGTCCAGGCCACGGCCCGGCCCGGCGGCGGCATCGAACGCCGGAATCCCGGCGAGGGCCGCCGTGACCATGGCGGCGGCGAGATCGTCAGGCCGCTCGTCTTTCAGGGACCCCTTGAACGCGCGCCCGATCGGGCTTCGGGCAGTGGAAACGATGACGGCTTCTGGCATGCGCCCAGACTACGCCCCGCCTATGCCACGCGCATGGCCCCGGCCGCAGGACTGACGCTGAAGACCTCCGGTGCCGCGTACCCGGCCCGGGCGAAGGCCCGTTCGACGGCGGCACGCACCTGCTGCTCCGATCCCGCCGGGGTCAGTGCGATCGCGGAACCGCCGAAGCCGCCGCCAGTCATGCGGGCCCCGATCGCGCCGGCGGACCGCGCCGCGTCCACGGCAAGGTCCAGCTCGGCGCAGGAGATCTCGAAGTCATCGCGCATCGAGGCATGGGACGCGTCCAGCAGGGGGCCAATGGCGGCCGGGCCCTCGGTGTCCAGCAGCTCCACCGTCTGCAGGACGCGGTCGTTTTCGGTGACCACATGCCGGAGGCGGCGGAACGTCTCCGGGTCCAGGAGCCCGCTGGCCTCCTCGAGGTCCTCGAACCCGACGTCGCGCAGCGCCGGCACGCCCAGGACCTCGGCGGCGAGTTCGCACGATTCCCGCCGGGCCGCGTACCCGCCGTCGGCGTGGGAATGGGAAACCCGGGTGTCGATGACCAGCAGCACCAGCCCCGCGGCGTCGGCGTCGAACGGCACCAGCCGGACACTCTGGTCCCGGCAGTCGAGGAAGACGGCGTGGCCGGCCGTGGCCCGCAGCGAGGCGGACTGGTCCATGATGCCGGTGGGCGCGCCGACGAAGTCGTTTTCCGCCCGCTGGGTGGCCAGGACCATGTCCTGCGCGGAGAGGCCCGCGGCCATGAGCTCATTCAGCGCCGAAATCACGGCGCATTCAATGGCGTGGGAGGAGGACAGGCCGGCGCCGCGGGGGACATCGGAATCCAGGAGCAGGTCCACGCCGGGAACCGGCAGGCCCTGCTGCTGCAGGGCCCAGATGACCCCCAGCGGGTACTTTGTCCAGCCCCTGGCGCTGGCGCGGGCCAGCGAACCGGTGTCCGCGGTGGTCAGCCCCTGGTTCCCAAACGTGGAGAGCAACCGCACTGTGGAATCCGGCCGGACCCTGACGGCCACCCGGGCCGCCCGGTCGATGGCAAACGGCAGGACGAAGCCCTCGTTGTAATCGGTGTGCTCGCCGATGAGGTTGACCCGTCCCGGTGCCCGCCACACGCCGTCGGGCCGGGCGCCGAAGACCGCCTCAAACCGGGCGGCGAGCCCGCTGCTGTCCAGGGGAGGATTCATGGCCTGGCGCCTGCGCTGCTGGAAGTCATGGAACCAAGGTATACGGGTTGCCGGGCGGGTCTGTACGGTGGTCATCATGGATCTCTCAGCGACCCCCTTGGCCTCCGGCCCCGATGAAACCATGCGGCGGTACGCCACCGGGCGGCAATACGAGCTCCGGCGCGGCGACGCCCTGGCCGTCGTCACCGAACTCGCCGCCGGCCTGCGGCTCTACAGCCGTGGCGGCACTGCCCTGACGGAGAGCTATGGCGATGCCGACATTCCGCCCGGCGCCACCGGAATCACCCTGGCACCGTGGGCCAACCGGGTGGAAGACGGTGTCTGGTACCTCAACGGCAAGAAGCTGCAGCTGGACATCACCGAGGCCTCCCGCAACAACGCCAGCCACGGGTTGCTGCGGAACTCCTCCTACGACCTCGTGGACGAGGACGAGTTCTCCGTCACCCTGGAAGCGGCGGTCTTCCCGCAGCACGGCTACCCGTTCCTGCTCAGGCACCGGGTCCGCTACGAACTGGCGGAGGACCTGGGGCTGGTAGTGCGCCAAACCCTTATCAACGACTCCCAGGACCCAGCGCCGTTCGTGCTTGGCGCGCACCCGTACCTGCGGCTGGGCGATGTGCCCAGCGAGGACCTCACCGTGAGCGTGGACGCCCGGACCCGGCTGGTCGCCGATGACCGCCTCATCCCGCGCAGCACCGAGCCGGTCAGCGGCGACTTCGATCTGCGCGGCGGCCGGCCGGTGGGGACGCTGGACCTCGATTCGGCCTATACGGACCTGGACTTCGACGGCGGCATCGCCCGGCACACGCTGAGCTCCCCGGACGGGCGGACCGTAAGCCTATGGCAGGACGCCAGCTGCGGTTACGTCCATGTCTTCGTGACGACCGAATTTCCGGGCCGGTCGAAGGCGGTCGCGATGGAGCCGATGACCGGGCCCGCCAACGCGTTCAACAGCGGCGAGGGCCTGCGCTGGCTTGCGCCGGGGGAGCAGTTCTCCATGACCTGGGGCATCTCGGCCTCGCTGACGGCAGGGGCTGACCCCAGGGGCTGACCGGGCGGCCGGGGGAACCGGCCCCGCGGCCCGGCCCCACCAGCCGGTTGCTGGTTTCCTATTAACCGGCCGCTGCGGAATCATGGGGCTATGACGCCAGCTGAGGACGCCGTACCCGCCACAAGCCCTTCCCCTTCCGCGGCCGGGACGGGGGCGCGTGCCGGGGCCCGGCCCCGGACCGACCGCGAGATCGACCAGGACATTCCCTACGGTGTGCGGATCGCCGCCGCCTGGGCGTGGCGCGCCGGGCTGATCCTGCTGGTGGTCGGGGGCCTGGTCTGGATGCTGAGCCACGTCAGCTTCCTCATCATCCCCGTCATGGTGGCCGCCCTCCTGTCAGGGCTGCTCAGCCCCGCAGTGCGCTGGATGGCCAAACGCAGCGTGCCCAAGGGGCTCGCCGTCGCCATCACGGTGCTCGGCTTCATCGGCATCATCGTCGGTGCCCTGACCCTGGTGGGGCGCCAGCTCATGCAGGGCTTTGGTGAGCTGTGGTCCCAGGCGCTCACGGGCGTGCAGCAGGTCCAGACCTGGCTGTCCGAGGGCCCGCTCCACCTGACGGCCGCACAGATCGACAAGTACATCGAAGACGCCACCGCCGCGCTGCAGAACAACAGCAGCAGCATTCTCAGCGGGGCCCTGACGTTCGGGAGTACGGCCGGGCACTTCGCCGCCGGCCTGGTCCTGGCGCTGTTCATCCTGATCTTCTTCCTGCTCGAAGGCGACAGGATCTGGGCCTTCCTCGTCAGCCTCATGCCCCGGAAGGCGCGCCGCGCCACGGACGGTGCGGGCCGCCGCGGCTGGACTTCCATGGTCAGTTACGCCCGCATCCAAATGTTCGTCGCGTTCGTGGACGCCGTGGGAATCGGCGTCGGCGCCGCCATCATTGGCGTGCCGCTCGCGCTGCCGCTGAGCGTGCTGGTCTTCCTCGGTTCCTTCATTCCGGTGGTCGGTGCGCTGGTCACGGGCGCCATCGCCGTATTGCTGGCACTGGTCGCCAACGGGCCCGTCAACGCCCTGATCATGCTGGCGATCGTGCTCGGCGTCCAGCAGCTCGAAAGCCACATCCTGCAGCCGCTCGTCATGGGCAAGGCCGTCTCCCTCCACCCCGTGGCCGTGATCCTGTCCGTCGCGGCGGGCTCCTACCTCGCCGGGATCCCCGGCGCACTGTTCTCCGTTCCGATCCTCGCCGTAGCAAACTCGTCGATTCGCTACATCGCGGGCAGAACGTGGGAACATGATGAAGTGCTGGCAACCGCGGGACCAGAGGGCAGCCCTGCCCTCGAACCCGGCGCAGACGCCACCTTCACAGACGTCCACCTGCCGGGCGGAACCCCCGGCCGCGAGGGCGCCGCACCCAACAGCGGTGCTCCAGGCAGCGATGCCGGACGGGGCACCAGCGCCTGATCCGAAGAAGGAGAACAGTTCGTGAATACCCTTGAGAGCCTGCCCGTCACGCTGGACGCTGTCCTGGAGGCGCAGAAGCTGCTCGACGGGATTATTACGCGGACGCCCGTGGAATCATCGCGGGCCCTCGGCAGCACGGTGGGCGGCGAGGTCTTCCTCAAATGCGAAAACCTGCAGCGCGCCGGCTCCTTCAAGGTCCGCGGCGCCTATGTGCGGATGGCCAAGCTCTCCGACGCCGAAAAGAAGCGCGGCGTCGTGGCGGCTTCCGCCGGAAACCACGCCCAAGGCGTGGCTGTCGCAGCCAAGAGCCTCGGCATCAAGGCCCGGATCTACATGCCGCTCGGCGTCGCACTGCCCAAGCTTGCCGCCACCCGTAGCCACGGCGCCGAGGTGGTGCTGCACGGCCACAACGTGGACGAGGCGCTGGCCGAAGCCAAGCGCTACGCCGACGAAAGCGGCGCCGTCTTTGTCCACCCGTTCGACGACGTCGACGTCGTCGCCGGCCAGGGGACGGTGGGGCTGGAAATCCTCGAACAGGTCCCCGACGTCGATACCATCCTCATGGGCGTCGGCGGCGGCGGCCTCCTCGCAGGCGTTGCCGTTGCCGTGAAGGCACGCGCCAAGGAACTTGGCCGTGACATCCGCATCATCGGCGTCCAGGCCGAGAACGCTGCCGCCTACCCGCCCTCGCTCGCCGCCGACGCCCTCGTCCCGCTCAAGAAGGTCTCCACCATGGCGGACGGCATCGCCGTGGGCCGGCCGGGCCAGCTGCCGTTCAGCATCATCCGCGAGCTCGTCGACGACGTCGTCACGGTCAGCGAAGACGCCCTGGCCAGGGCGCTGATCTTCCTGCTGGAACGCGCCAAGATGGTGGTGGAACCCGCCGGGGCCGTCGGCGTCGCGGCGCTCATGGAAGGCAAGATCGAAAACCCCGGAACCGTTGCGGTGGTTCTCTCAGGCGGCAACATCGATCCCATGCTGATGCTCAAGGTCATCCAGCGCGGCCTCTCCGCCGCCGGCCGGTACATGACCGTGCGGATGATGCTGGACGACCGTCCGGGCTCGCTGGCCACAATCGCCCGCATCATCGCCGAAAACGACGCCAACGTCACGGGCCTGGACCACACGCGGGTGGGCGGCTCCATCAGCATGGGCGACGTCTCCATCACCGTCAACCTGGAAACCAAGGGCCACGAGCACTGCAGCCAGGTCCTTGCGGCGCTGCGTGCCGAGGGTTTCCAGCCGATCGTGGTGCACTAGGGGCCATGGTGACGGACGGGTCCCCGGGACGGCCGCCGGGAGTGGGGGACAATGCCGCGGCACGGGCCCGCCGGGGTCTGCTGGTGGTCGGTTCCTTCGTGGTGCTGCTCTACCTGATCGAGATCGTCAACACCGCGCTGTTCCACTCCCTGAACCGCACGTTCGGGCTGCGGCCGCGCAGCCTGGACGGGTTCCTGGACATCCTGACGTTTCCGCTGCTGCACTCCAGCCTTGCCCACCTGATGTCCAACACGCTCCCGCTCATCATCTTCGGGTTCCTCGTGTTCCTCTCCGGGCGGCGGGTGTTCATCACCGCCCTGGCCGCCAGCTGGCTGGCGTCCGGGCTCGCGGTGTGGCTCATCGGCGGCGCCAGCATCACGGTCGGTGCCTCCGGCCTGGTGTTCGGACTCTTCGCGTTCCTCCTGGTCCGCGGCTTCATCAACCGGAACTGGTGGCAGATCGTGCTGTCCGTGGTGCTGTTCATGGCCTACGGCGGCATCCTGTTCGGCGTCCTGCCCACCGTGGCCAGTTTTATCTCGTGGCAGGCCCACCTGGGCGGCGCGATCGGCGGCGTCGCGGCCGCACTGCTGCTGAGCACCCGGCGCCCGGGGGCGCTGCCCGCCGGACGCTGACAACCCGGGGGAGACCCTGCACCCTCGCGCCAGGCTGTCGCGCCAGGCTGACCCGCCAAAACAGGCGGAAAACACGACGCCGGCCGCCCCGCGAAGGGGAGACCGGCGTCGCTGTTTCGTGAAAGTGTTCCGTCACGGACGGAACGTGTTGCGGTGTCAGCCGGCGTACGGCTTGGCGGACATGATCTCCACCGTGATGTCCTTGCCGTTCGGGGCGGTGTAGCTGAGCTTGTCGCCCTCCTTGTGGCCGACGATGGCCGCGCCGAGGGGGGACTTCTCGCTGAAGACATCCAGGTCCGAGTCGCCGGCGATCTCGCGGGAGCCGAGGAGGAAGGTTTCCTCGTCGCCTGCGATCTTGGCCACGACGATCATGCCGGGCTCGACGATGCCGTCGTCGGCCGGTGCCTCGCCGACGTGGGCGTCCCGGAGAAGGGCCGTGAGCTGGCGGATGCGGGCTTCGATCTTGCCCTGCTCCTCCTTGGCAGCGTGGTAGCCGCCGTTCTCCTTGAGGTCGCCCTCCTGGCGCGCAGCTTCGATCTTCTGGACGATTTCTGCCCGGCCGGGGCCGGAAAGGTTGTCCAGCTCTGCCTTCAGGCGGTCAAAAGCTTCCTGGGTAAGCCAAGCCGCAGTTGCGCTGTTGGTGGTAGACACGGACTTCTCCTTTGGGTGGTCATACAAGCAAAGACCCCGCCACGGTGGCCACTTTTATGACGCAGTAACCAGCTCAGCGGGGGAAAGGTATTGATCCATTGTAGTCAATGCTGTGGATAAACCAAAGAGCACAGCGGCGTGGGTCACACCGTGTTACAGGCCGCTTCAGCCGGCTTCAGTCTACGTGCGGCCGGCGCTTGCCGCGGTCTACTTCCCGGCGTCGGGAATCCAGCAGCTGTCCACGACACCGGAGACCGCCTGGGATTCCGTGCGCAATTGGGTGCGGTGGGCGGTGGTGCGACCGCCGTCGGTGCCGACGTCCGCCGCGTTCGGCCCGATGTCCACGACCTTCCAGCCGACGATCGCGAACTTGGAGTCCATGGCCTTGACGGCGCATTTCGCATCCGCAGCGGGGTCCTTGGTGACCTGGAAGTCGATTTCCGTCAGCGTGGCGTCGGGGGTGCTGTAGCCGACATCCTTGAAGCTGACACTATCGGTGGCGGCCGAGGTCGATACCCAGGCCAGGAAGGCGACGCCCACGGCAAGGGCGGCGATCAGGATGTTGCGTTTGGCCTTGCGGGTCAGCGCGCGCTTTTGGCCGCCGTATCGATTGGCTAGGCTGGTAGGTGCCGGCGCGGCAGGCTGATCCTCGGAAGTCACCAGTCCAGTTTAGTGTGGATCGGACCGGGATTTTTCCGTGGCGGCTGGCCGCACAGATCAAGCCGCACTCCAACAGAGCAGAACAGCAGAAAGAGGAGCCGTCCCACGATGACAGCATCCCCCAGCCCGTCAGCACCGCTTCGCCTGCTGGCGGTCCATGCTCATCCCGACGACGAATCCAGCAAGGGTGCCGCCACGATGGCGATGTACGCCGCCGCCGGTGTGGACGTCATGGTGGCCACATGCACCGACGGCTCCCGCGGCGACATCCAGAACCCCGCGATGGAGGGACAGCCGCACCCCAAACGCGACATGGCCGGGGCGCGCCGGCTCGAGATGGACGCCGCCGCGGAGGTCCTCGGCATCCGGCAGCGCTGGCTCGGATTCGTCGATTCCGGGCTGCCGGAGGGCGACCCCCTGCCGGCCCTGCCGCCCGGGTGCTTCGCCCTGCAGCCGCTGGAGCGGGCGACCGCGCCGCTGATCCGGCTGGTCCGGGACTTCAAGCCGCACGTGATCCTCAGCTACGACGAGAACGGCGGCTACCCGCACCCGGACCACATCATGGCGCACCGGGTGGCCGTCGAGGCCTTCGCCGCCGCCGGTGATCCGGCCCGGTACCCGGGCATCGGGGAACCCTGGGAGCCCAGCAAGCTCTACTATGATCGTGCCTTCAGCCCGGACCGCTTCCGCGCCCTCCACTCTGCGCTGGAAGAGGCCGGCCTGCAGTCGCCGTATGCGGAGCGGCTGGCCGCCTGGCTGGAAGCGGACGCGGAAGGGCACACC